>NZ_CP013022.1:1200000-1540768 GCF_001653955.1 Francisella persica ATCC VR-331 | reverse complement strand
GAAAGTTATATTTTAATAATCTTAGTATTTTTATCTATCGATACCCAAGTTGTACACATTAGCGCACCAAATTGGACAAAGCGTGGGTTTCTATTTGCCATTACAAGACTATTAATAGGGTTGCCGGCATAGGCTGGAGTGTTTGGATTAACAGCTTTACGAATATAAACATATGTTTCAATATTTGAGTCTGGAGATACTTGGATTACATTTTGTGGCATACGAAATTCTTGGATATAAGCATCAATACTTTTGCCAATCCATGCTTTTTTGTTGATCTATATATTTCTGTCTGGTAGCACAGGAAAAAAGCATAGTAACTAAGCATGTTAATATAATTATTTTGAAGTAATCTCTTTTCATATCTTTTCCTATTTTATAAAACCAGTTTTTTTCATATATATAGTCAATAATGATATAGCTGCAGGAGTTATACCTGGGATACGTGATGCCTCTCCTAATGTCGTAGGCTTTTGTTCAGTCAATTTCTGTAGAACTTCATTAGATAGACCTTTAACTTGAGAGTAATTAAAATCTTTAGGAATAGCTTTTTGCTCAAAGGTTGCTAATCTTGCAATATCTTTATGTTGACGTTCTATGTAGCCAGAGTATTTTGCTGAAATTTCTATTTGTTCTATTACATCCTCATCTTTTAAGTTTAGATTTAGCTCAGATATTTGTTGTAATTTGCTGTAATCTATTTCTGGTCTTTGAGTAAGTCGAATAAGGTACTTTCACGTGTCATTTTCTTATCTAAGAATTTCTCTAAATCACGAGCTTTCTGTGTTTGTGGACCTATCCAAGTGTTTTTCATAATTGCTATATTTTCATTAATAGCATTTTTCTTATTGATGAAGTATTGTTGATTTTCTTTGTTCAAAAGTCCTAGTTCACAAGCTTTATCAGAAAGGCGTAAATCAGCGTTATCTTCACGTAGAATCAGTCTATATTCCGCACGAGAGGTAAACATTCTATATGGTTCTTTTGTACCTTTAGTAATAAGATCATCAATTAACACTCCGATATAACTGTTTGCACGAGTTGGGTACCATGATTTGTCACTATCTAAGCTAATAGCGGCATTAATGCCAGCTACTAAACCTTGAGCACCAGCTTCTTCATAGCCAGTAGTACCATTAATTTGTCCAGCAAAATAGAGATTTTGATATGTTTTGTTTCTAATGTTGGCTTTAGATCTCTTGGATCAAAGAAATCATATTCAATCGCATAACCTGGGCGCATTATAAAAGCTTTCTCAAAACCTTTAATCGATTGAATATAGTTACATTGAACCTCAAAAGGTAAGCTAGTTGATAAACCATTTGGATACAGCTCGATACTATTTAAACCATCTGGTTCAACAAATATTTGATGTCTTCCTTTGTCAGCAAATCTAACCACTTATCCTCGATAGAAGGACAATAGCGTGGACCAATACTTTCTATTAAGCCACTATACATAGCTGATTTATCAAGGTTATCAATAATAATTTTATGTGTTTCGTAATTAGTGTAAGTAATATAACACGGTATTTGTTGCGGATGCTCTATCTTACCTTTTGAGAAAAATGAGAAATAAGGAGTAGGATTATCACCATGTTGTACTTCCATAACACTAAAATCTACTGAGCGTCTATCTATACGTGGTGGAGTGCCAGTTTTAAGTCTATCCACTCTAAATGGTAACGATCTAAGGCGTACAGCTAGTGCATTTGATGGCTGATCTCCCGCTCTGCCACCAGCATTAGAGACTTTACCAATATGTATCTTACCACCTAAAAATGTACCAACAGTAAGTACTATCTTTTTGGCCCTAAATGTAACTCCTGTTTTTGTAACAGTACCATAAACGGTATTGTTTTCAACAACCAAATCATCAACAGAATCTTGAAAAATATCAAGGTTTTCTTGATTGTTGATAAGATAATTTATAGCTTTTTTGTACAATACTCTATCTGCTTGTGCTCTTGTAGCACGTACAGCAGGGCCTTTACGTGAGTTGAGTATTCTAAATTGGATACCAGCCATGTCAATAGCTTTTGCCATGATACCCCCCATAGCGTCTATCTCTTTGACTAGTTGGCCTTTACCTATGCCTCCGATAGCCGGGTTACATGACATTTGCCCAATAGTGTCGATATTGTGAGTTAGTAGCAATGTCTTCGCGCCGATACGAGCTGAAGCTGAAGCAGCCTCAACACCTGCGTGACCACCACCGACAACTATAACATCATAAGTGAAATCATAAATCATAATAAGATAACTATAATATGTAATTTTTAGCATATAAATTTTACTACATTTTATTCTGAAAAATAACTACTGAAATGATATTAATTATCTAAGTTTTACAATATAATTTAGCTACACTAAATACCTTAATTTAGTTTTTTTGTGCTTAGTTTAAATGAAGTTTATTCAAAATACATTGATCAAGATCCGATGCGGATTTTTCAGGATTGTGCTGTAAAATGTGCGGTTATACTTTTCTCTTTTTTAGCGATAACTTCATTTTTTAATATCGATAAGAATTTGATTATTATGTCTATTTTATTTATCTCTAATCTAAGTGGGAGTATTTTACTCGGGAGTATACAAGCTAAGCATATAGCGTTTGTGATGTATCTAATTTCGGCAATAGTTGTTATTAATCTTTCACCCTATGTACATAATATCTTTGAAAAAGATTTTATACTTATTGTATTTGTGGTTTTTGTCGCGTTTTGGGTTAGAAGATTTGGTGAGGCTTTTACAATATTTCCGATAATGGTAGTAGTATTAACATGTATATGTTTTATTAGATTTCCATTAGCGGAATATAATCATCTAAGTTTTACATTTACTGCAATACTTATAAGCTTAGCTTTTTATATTTTGATTATCAGAAACTACAAGATTATGAAGTCCGAAGATATTGAAAAAATAGTTTATGAGTTTATACGCTTATATATAAGAAATTATCTAAATACTTTTGACAAAGCAAAGAGTGGAAAATTTACACAAATAGATATAGTACGAATGAGTAATCTAAAGTATCAGAATATAAATTCAGTAAAAAATCATGGCTTGATGTTTCTACGCAAGAATACTCAAGAGAGCTGGAGATACTTAACTCATAACTTTATAGTCTTTAATAGATTAACACCAAAGTTTATCTTAAGTTATAAAAGACTAAGCTCAAATTATGTACTTTTGGGTTTTGAAGACAACCATGAGATTAAGGAGCTTTCACAAGATTTAGAAAGAGTCTTTAAAGAAACATTATTCTTGATGTTATATGTCCAAAAGAAAGCAGAATTATTTAAGAAAAAAAGTGATGAGATTGAACATTTGAAGTATAAATTAGAAATTGGTTATATCCAAAAATATCAGTATGATAAACAAAAAAGAAAGTTACTTTTCGATTGTATATTGCTACTAGATGATATGTTGATTAGTTTAGAGAATATTAAAGAGGCATATTATGATCTTTTTTAAAGATAAAACTATAGATAAACTATCTGATACGACACTATTAGCTTATAGGGTTTTGATCGCTTCGACATTAGGATTAGTTATTTGTTACTATATCTTTAGTTATAGCGGTGATAGTGACTTTAGGGATAGAATATATTGGGTTGTTATAGCTGTAGTAAGTGTTGCAGCTAGTACCAGTACTAGTGTTGTATATACTCGAGCAAAAGTGATTATAATATTTTCGCTCCTAGGAACATCAACAGGCTCAGTAATATTAATGTTAGTGCAAAAGAGTACACCTGATAACTTCACTATAGTAGCAATATTGTGTGGGATAGCTTTAGCATTATATATCTATACATTATTTCTTAATTATGCAACTAGTGTTTTCTTTATTCATATTTATTTAGTGATGTTTTTTGGTTTATTTATCGGTTGGGACAAAGAGCTTTTTTTAGTGCGGATTACTTGTGTAGCTATCGGTACTATTTGTATTGTCTTGATTACTTTTCTAACTCGAGAACAGAAATATAGAACTCTCTTTAATAAGGAAATGTATAGTTTATATGACGAGCTAAAAAAACTCGTAGATGATGTTGATAAAAGTGTCAAAAACCGTAGGCTTATTTCATTGATTGAACAAACTATTAAGCTTAATGAAATACTTGTAAATGCCAAATTTGAATTTCCAACGACTAAAAAATATTTTGAATATAAAAAGATAATTGTCTTGATTGATGAGTTGCTAATTAATCTAAAAACATATAGAACCTTATTTATCCAGCAAAAAAAACATAAAGATGATTTATATAAAGAGTTAGTTGATCATACTAAGCAACAAGTAAGAAGAAATTTTAAAAAAATAACAATTCGTTATTATAAGATTCTCTAACAATTTATTAATGTTAAGTAAATTTTAAAACTGAACTATTTTTTTTGTGAAAGTATCTCTAGATATAATTGGTTAAAATGTTATTTTATGTAATTTTATCAATGAGTTTATTCTCTTAAGTAGTGAAATAATAGATAATTCTGTAATTTCAGAATAATCTGGCAAGATTTCGATTAAATTTCCATTTTTGATATCAGACCATACATACATTATATATAAGTCGAGTAATTCCTAATCCTGCTAATGCAGTTTGTTTCATCACTCTGCTACTGGTAACATGAATACCATTATTATTAATATGAAGAATATATTTATCCTTAGTCTAAACTAATGACCATTGTTTGACATTGCCATATAATTAGTGGCATGCGAGTTGCCTGAGATTAGTTATTTGTCCATGCTTTTGAATAAAATTACGATTAGCAATATTATTTGGTAGCAACAGTACGTAAAGATGAAACTATAAGGTTAGAATAGCAAGGTTGCCCATGCGTATTACTAAGTCGTAATCACTATCCAAAAGATTCACTCTGTGACTAGAAAAATAACTTTATGATTTTGTCTCTGAAAGCTCAGCAATATTCGAGCTATTACTTGTTCACCAAGTATTTCACCAACGCTATTTACTTTTATAATTCCACTAATCTCATTACTTTCTTGGCTAGTGAGTTCGGTAGCAGTGCATAAATCTTGGATAGCTTTTTTGCATTTTTGATAATACTCTCGTCCCATTTCTGTTAGCCTGACATGCCTGGTGCTTCTATAAAGTAGCTGTACTTTAAAATGATTTTCAAGATTTTTAATATTTTAACTAAGATTTAATTTTACAATGCCTAGTATATCTGTAGTCTTAGTAAAGCTTTGTTGTTTTCTGCCACATGGATAAATGAATAGATACCACGCCAATGAATATTGTTCATTATTATATAACAAATTTATTATTAGTATTTATCAGTCTTAATATAGTATTCTATAGAATTTACAATCAATAAAACACAGTAAAATAAAAAAACATAGGAGAGGTAAAATGCGTAAATCATTATATTATAATCACAGGAGCAAGTTCAGTAATTGGTGCAGCTATTGTAAAACGCTTTTCTAAAGCAAGACACTTATTTTGCTAATTGTTAGAAGAGTAGAAAAATTGAAGAATTAAATCTACCAAATACACTGGCTTCGTAAGGTTGATGTAACAGATGTATAAGCTTTAAGAAATGCAATAAAAGAAGCAGAAGAGCAATATAGACCTGTAGATTGTCTAGTAAATAATGCATGTAATGCTACTTGGTAAATTAATACCCAAGATCCAACTGAATGGAAAAATGTATGATGTAAATATATTAGCCATTACTTAATAGCATGCAAGCAGTACTAACTGATATGAGATCTAGAAAAACTGGGACAATTATCAATATAAGTTAATTGCTGGTAAAAAGTCATTTGCTAACCATGCTGCGTATGTTGGAATAAAATTTGCAGTTTTTTCCGTAAGTGAGAATATACGTAAAGAGGTTGCAGATGATAATGTAAGAATTATGATAATCTTTCCATGTGCTGTTGAAACCGAGCTTTTAAATCATACTACTTCTGAAAAAAGTAAAAGAAGATTATTAAAGTTGGAAAAAAACTATGGTGGAGTATTAATTGCGTATAATACTGCACGCACTGCGATGTTAATGTATAGCCAACCATAAAATAATAAACATTCGTGAGGTCATAATTGCGGCAACTAAACAGCCTGCGTAGTTATAATAATATTTTTGCTGCTTACTAAGTTATAATAAATTTCTTCTTTAGAAGAATTAACTTAATACATAAAAAAATAAAGTCGCTTAAGCAGAGTCAAAATCTTGTGTTTAGAAAAATCGAAAAAAGTTATTTCGACTATTTCAATCAACTTTTAGTATTAAATCAACAGTCTAAATTATTTTACAAATAAAACTATACCATTCTAAAGTTATTAATTACCTTAAAGGTATGTTAAAATTCTAAACTAATAATTTAAATGAAATAAAAATTCGTGTTTTAGATGTTTAGTAATCAGACTTTGTTATTTTATGATTTAGAGACTAGTGGCATAAACAATTCTTTTGATCAGGTTTTACAATTTGCTGCGATTAGAACTGATTTAGATTTTAATGAGATTGAGAGATTTAATTTTTTTGTAAAACTAAATCCTGATACAACGCCATCACCTATGGCAACAATCACTCATCATATTTCTATTGCTCAAGCAAATACTGGTATAGCAGAATATCAAGCAATTCGAAAAATTCATAAAATTATCAATACACCAGGAACTATAAGTATAGGTTATAACACTCTTGGTTTTGATGATGAGTTTTTAAAATTTGCATTTTATAAAAATATGCTACCACCATACAATCATCAATTTAAAAATGGTTGTTTTAGAGTTGATTTATTTCCGATAGTTACTTGTTATTACTTATTTTGTATTCAAGTATTAAATTGGCCTAAAATTGTTGATGAGGATGGTCAAGAAAAAACTTCTCTTAAACTGGAAAATTTAAATGAAATTAATAATTTATATAATGGTGGTAGAGCTCATGATGCTATTACAGATGTGATTGTCACTGTAGAGTTAGCTAAAAAGCTAAGAGTTGCAAATCCAAAGATGTGGCAATTTTTACTAGCAAAGTTTAATAAGCAAAATGATGAAAGTACCTTAGCACAACTTGATATTGGTTTAGATGTTAGTGATCACAAATATAAACAAGCTATTGCAATAAGCGGTATATTTGGCTCTAAGAATAATTTTATATCGGCAATATTAGACTTAGGGCAACATCGACGATATAAAAACCAAGAAATATTTTTGCGTTTAGATAAATATCTTTTTAGTGAATTTATACAAAAATTTGGTAGTTTAGAAGCAGAGCACTGGCGCTTAACTTTAAACAAAAAGTGGGGCGATATACCTCTCATTTTACCAGCTAAAACACGTTTTGTAGGGAAGTTACCACAGGATAGGCTAGATTTTATAGAAGCAAATAAAGAATTTATCAAAAGTAATCCAGAGATTTTTACAAATTTTGTCGAATATGTATTAGAGTATAAATATCCAGAAATTGAAAACATTGATATTGATGCAAGTATTTATCAAAGTGATTTTATGACTATGGCTGATGAGAGAGGTTGTGATAAATTTCACAGCTTACCTATTGAGCAAAAAGCACAAATGCTTAATCAATTACCAAAATCTTATTATGGCAGGGCTATGCGTATAATTGGCAGATTAGACTTCTCAAAATTACCAGCAAAAGCACAAATAGAGTTTCAAAATTATCTTAACAAAATTGTCAGCCTAGATGCAGATGAGCTTTTGATTGATCATAAAGGTAAAACCCGTAAAACTCTAGAAGAGATTTACCAAGAAATCCAAGAGCTAAGAGCAAATCATGATTTAACTGAAGAGCAACAAGCATTGTTATATGAGTTAGAGGAGTATCTTTTTTAAAGATGTATAAATTTAACCTAGTAACAAAATATACTCCAGCAGGTGATCAGCCACAGGCAATACAAAGTCTTGTTGAAGGTATAAATAATGGCTTACAGCATCAAGTTTTAGTTGGTGTAACCGGCTCTGGTAAAACTTACACTATGGCAAATGTCATCCAACAAACACAAAAACCATGCTTGACACTTGCACATAATAAAACCTTAGCAGCACAGTTATATTCTGAGTTTAAGCAATATTTTCCAAATAATGCCGTTGAATATTTCGTTTCATATTATGATTACTATCAACCAGAAGCTTATGTAGCAGCATCAGATACTTATATAGAAAAAGACTCATCTGTAAATGAGCATATTGAACAAATGCGTTTATCAGCAACTAAGGCAATACTTGAGCGTAATGATGTGATAATAGTTGCTACCGTTTCAGCAATATATGGTCTAGGTGATCCAGAGCAATATATGCAAATGTTGTTACATCTTAAGGTTGGTGAAGATTTAGGACTCAAGAAAGCTCAAGCTAAACTTGTTGAGATGCAATATTCGCGTAATGATATGGATTTTAGTCGTGGAAGCTTTCGTGTGCGCGGAGAAGTTTTAGATATTTTCCCAGCAGACTCTGAGAAAGATGCTATTCGTGTAGAGTTTTTTGATGATGAGATAGAGGCAATAAGTATAATTGATTCACTAACATCAAAGCAAATCAAATCACTGCATCGTGCTACAATTTTCCCAAGTACTCACTATGTTGCATCAAAAGAGCGTAAAGAAATAGTAATAGAGGAAATTAAAAAAGAGCTCAAAGAAAGAGTTAAATATTTTGAGCAAGAGGAGAAACTTCTTGAAGCGCAAAGGATTGAACAACGCACAAAATATGATATTGAGATGATTCAAGAACTTGGATACTGTACTGGGATAGAGAATTATTCAAGATTGCTTTCTGGAAGAGCTCCAGGTGATCCACCACCTACTTTGATTGATTATCTTCCAGAGAATGCTTTAGTGATAGTTGACGAGTCACATGTGACATTACCACAGTTTGGAGGAATGTATAAAAGTGATCTCTCGCGTAAGTCTAACCTTGTAAATTATGGCTTTAGGCTTCCATCAGCGTTGGATAATCGCCCACTGAAATTTAATGAGTTTGAGAAACTACTCCCACAGACAATTTATGTATCAGCAACGCCAGCAACTTATGAATTAGAAAAATCTCAAAATACAGTTGAGCAAGTGATTCGTCCTACGGGATTATTAGATCCAGAAGTTTTTGTCCGTCCAGTTGCGATACAAGTTGAAGATGCTTTGTCTGAGATTAATAATGCTATTGCTAAAGATGAGAGAGTGCTAATAACTACACTTACTAAGAAAATGGCAGAAAATCTCACTGAATATTTATCTGAACATGGAGTTAATGTCAGATATTTACACTCAGATATCGATACTGTTGAAAGGGTACAGATAATTCATGATCTTCGTCGTGGGGTGTTTGATGTACTAGTGGGGATTAATCTTCTTCGAGAAGGTCTTGATATGCCAGAAGTGGGCGTGCTACTAATATTTGATGCTGATAAAGAAGGTTTTTTACGTTCGGAAAAATCTCTTATCCAAACTGTTGGTCGTGTGGCAAGAAATCAAAATGGTAGAGCTATACTATATGCAGATATTGTGACAAAGTCAATGCAGAAAGCGATGGATGAGACATTACGCCGGCGTAAGCTCCAAGATGAATATAACCAAAAGCACAATATAACTCCAAAAACTATTATTAAGAATATTGATGATATGCTTGATAGCTCTCCAGAGATGCAAAAACGTGCTTATAAAAATAATTTGCGCTTAAAGGTTGATGATGTAGATGTTTCGGCTATACTAGGTATGACTGAAGCTTCAAAGGTTATCAAATCTCTTGAAAAGCGTATGCGATCTTATGCAAAAGGGCTTGAATTTGAAAAAGCTACAACTATTAGAGATAAGATAGCTGAAATAAAGCAAAAGTTTATTAACTGTTAATTTTTGTTAGATTTTTTAAAAGAAGTATTATTAATCATGGCAATAGAAAGTAGACTAAAAAAGAATAGACTTTTTTTGCGCTTTACTTGGGCACGGTTACGAAACTACCTGATAAGAGCGAGAAAAAGCTTATATGCTTCTATCATACTCTGTGGTTTGATAGTAGGGGTTGATTTATATTTAGGTAATGTTGAATTTGTGACTCAATCGCTAGAGATTGGTATTACTCTAGCATTTATATTATTTGTATTTTTTTTCTTAATAACAAAAGATGATAATCCTGTAGATATAATTATTTCTGGTGCAGAGGGTGAGACTACTGTACTTGATGAGTTAAAAAAGCTTGATAACAACTTTGTATTATTCAATAGAGTTATTTTACCTGATGAGAAATCAACAGTAGGTAATAGAGAGATTGATTTTATCACAATATCACGCAAAGGCATATATATTGTTGAGGTTAAAAATAACCGTGGTTATATTGAAGTTGAAAATATGGCTGAGCGATGGAATGTATCTAAGACCTCACAGAATAATAAGGTTTATGCTAAGACAATTAAAAATCCTATCAGACAGACTTTTGCACAGAAAAAAGTTTTACAGACATTCCTTTACAATCAAAAGATTTATATCAAAGGTGTACCTGTAGTTACGATAGTTATTTTTGCAAATGAAGATGCGCAATTAAGTGAAAATTTCATTGCTGATGATGCTAACCAAGCAGTTCTTTCTTTAGAGAATTTAATACCTTTTATTAAGGCAAAAGAAGAGTATCTTGAGAAGATGCCTACTCGTTCACGCCGAAAAATTATTAGAAAACTTGAGAAAAAATAATGCTTCTTAATAATAGACCTATAGGTGTTTTTGATTCAGGTATTGGTGGTTTGACTATCGTTAAAAACCTTATGAACATATTACCAAATGAGGATATTATATATTTTGGTGATATAGCTAGGATACCTTATGGAACAAAATCGCGAGCTATAATTCAAAAGTTTGCTGCACAAACAGCAAAATTTTTGATTGAGCAAAAAGTCAAAGCAATAATTATTGCTTGCAATACTATTTCAGCTCTTGCTAAAGATATTGTCCAAGAGATTGCTAAAACTATACCCGTAATAGATGTAATAACTGCTGGGGTAAACTTGGTAGATAATCTAAATACAATTGGTGTAATTGCCACACCAGCAACTATTAATAGTAGTGCCTATGCTTTACAGATACACAAGAAGAATCCTAATATTGAAGTCTATAGTAATCCTTGTGGTCTATTTGTCTCAATGATAGAAGAAGGCTTTGTTAATGGTCAAATAGTAGAATTAGTAGTTAAAGAGTATCTTAGTTATTTTCATGATAAGAATATCCAAGCTTTAATTTTAGGTTGTACGCATTATCCAATTATTAAAGAGAGTATTGCAAAAATTTTAGGTGTGAAACTTATAGATCCATCATTGCAAGCTAGTAAAATGCTTTATTCGGTTCTCTTGGAGAATAAGCTTTTAAATAAAGCTAACTCTAATCCACAATATAGATTTTATGTAACTGATATTCCTTTGAATTTTAGATCAGTTGGTGAGATGTTTCTTCAAACACAGATACAACATCTTGAGATAGTCAGCTTATAGCTACTAAAAATATAACTCTTTTGTAAACATTGCTTCTAAATAAAAATAAAACCCTATATGATTTGCTAAGTGTCAATTAACAACATCAGTGATAAAAATGTACGATAGATAATATAGTTTAGTCCATCAATAAAAAATGCTAAAGTCTAAGCATTAAAAACTAAGGTTAATAATGAGAAATTTAATTATTATGAGTTATGTTTATGCTTTTAGTTTTTCAGCAACCTAAGGCATCTTTGGTTAAGATAGCCATATATATTACCACTACCACCGAGCCGAATATCCAATCAGTTGAGTATTAGTAATTATAATAGTACAAAACTATGTTCTATTTTTAGAGCAGGATAGATTATTGTTTTAATGTCACTAAACTATCATATTCGATAAATACTACAGGCTCATTTACCCATTGCTTTGATAATCAAAATATTATAGTAAAATCACAAAAATAATTGTAGCTAAATTTGCTAATGCTTTTTATATTTTTTCTAATCATAAACTTATTGATTATAGTATTTCACTAATAACTATTAGTATTAACGGTAAAATTTTTAACAACGCTTTACACAAAAGATTGTTGAGGCAAAATTAGTTAATGATGGTAAAAATTTACATGTATTAACAGTTAGTTCTAAAAGTGAAAGTGGTAAAGTTATCAACTACAGAGTAAATAGTAACAGCTCCTTAAGTAAAGTTAGTAGTGATTCATTAATTATAAGCCTCAAAAGATTACATTTAATAATCTTGAATATATGTATATTCAAAGTCGTAAAGATATTTACCGCTATGAACTTATAGCTGGTGGTAGTGTAATAAAAGATGATAAGATTATATACCATCTAGCAAAATATTAGATTTTGATTTAATAGTTGAAAATAGTACTGATAGTAAGCTGGTGCTAGCTATCCAGGATACTGTTGATAATAGTAATGTCGAAAAAGATATAATAGCTGTCTACAAAGATAGTAGTGGTCTAGTTAGGCTATTGTTATAATATAAACTATTATAATTTCCTTAAAGAAGTAGTTAGCTATATAGATAAAAAAGCTACGAGTAAAGAGATATTTTTAGTTGCGTTTGATTATAAGTATGAAGTTAATCTTATTAATGGTTGAAATGCGCCATTAATATTCGTGGGAAATTTTGATGTAGTTTTCTTAAACTTGTTAAAAAAAGATAAGTAGAGATAGCATCTACTAAGTCATCTATAATCCATGGTCTTAAAGAAAATAATAAATTAACAGTATTTTTCTTAAAAGATATTCAACAAATAGTAGAGTGATTTTGGATTTAAAGGTGTCTAGATAGTAAACTTGAAGTAAATAAGATAATTAAAACTTAAGATAATAACACAAAAATTCTAGTTTTTTTACAACTCTAATGATATACAAAATTGTAGTTATAATACTTTTATATACTATGACTAAATAGTTGTTGTGCTATAATTTTTTTTGTGAAAATATTTTTATTTCAAGGGTTTTATGTCGCATAATACTGCTTTAAATGGCTATGTTTCTTATGC
The DNA here is from genome assembly GCF_001653955.1 of Francisella persica ATCC VR-331. Taxonomy (NCBI): domain Bacteria; kingdom Pseudomonadati; phylum Pseudomonadota; class Gammaproteobacteria; order Thiotrichales; family Francisellaceae; genus Francisella; species Francisella persica. The sequence continues at coordinate 1,527,787 of NZ_CP013022.1, read as the reverse complement.
AAATGTGTATATGATGAAATTTTCACAGATTGATGGCAAAGTACGAGATGATGTTCGCCAGGCTATCAAAGCTATAGATGAGTTAAATTTAGAAACATTACATGAGAAATAGAAGTTTATCGATGCCTCATTTCTAAAAAAGTGGTATTTCATTTTGATTTAATTCCTAGGGAGTTTGTAGAGTCATCAGAAGAGTACTTACCACAAATGAGATGTGTAAAACCACCTCATGGTGTATATTTGTCATATTGTTGGATTAGATCCTATCAAAGATGAAAGCTGCTTTATGGTGTTAGAAGATAATGTCAGGACACATTCTGCAGTTTCGTATGTATTAGTTAGAATCGTAACTTTTTGATAAAAGCGATTCCTAAAGCATTTGCTAAAACAAATATCTAGCAAATGCAGTAGACGATAGTATAGCAGATGATAAGATATATTATACGTTAACAAGATGATAGAGTGTTATCTCAATGAAAAATAGATATTAGCTCAGGTGAAAACCTATTTCTGCAGTGAAGAAAATGATAGAAATTATGTGCTAAATAATAATTGATAAATATAGTTGTCAAAGAGGCAAATGGTTCAGGTAGTTATAGGATGTTGATTGGACAACAAGCTAGTGCAGATTAAATACAAGAGTTTGCAGTTAAAATAAAAACTAAACTAAGAGCATATATTGCCCAACCATTAGAGCTATCAACAAGTACTACTTTGATATCTGGTACAGCAGGAAATTACCAAAAATTAAAATCAACTGTTCAAGAGTGTAGTTTTAAAAATAGAGGTGCCCTAATATTGGCTCTTTAATTTTTAAAATGCTTTTTTTCAAGAATCATTTCTAAATATCATTGCTTATAACTATGCTAATGTAGTATCTAAACAGCTAATAAATCTTGTATATTAATTGATTGAATGTGAAAATTACTAGATAATATATTAGTAGACACTACAATGCAACAATCATTAAAATTAAGTGAATTTCTTGAACTTATAAAAAGTACTATAGAAATGAACTTTGGCTATGAAGGTTTCTGGATAGTTGCAGAATTGTCTGAATGGCGTAAGTCTGGAAAACACTATTATGGTGAACTTATTGAGCATAATGGTATAAGTAAGTATCCTATTGCTAAAGTTAGGTGTAATTGTTGGGCAAATAAAGCTGATTACATTCATAACAAGTTTAGCTTAGCAACTGGAGAAAAACTTAGTTCTGATATGAAAGTCTTAATGAAAGTTGCAGTAAACTACCATATCAGTTTTGGACTGAGTCTAAATATTATCGATATTGATCCAGCTTTTACACTTGGTGATAGACAAGCTCGCAAAATAGAAATTCTTGAGAAATTAGTTAAAAAACGCATTTTAGAAAAAAATAAGTCTCTGGCTATCCCTTATGATTTTACAAGTATTGCTGTGATTACAAGTATAACAGCAGCAGGAAAGGGCGATTTTTTTGAAGAAGCTGATAAACTTCAAAATTTAGGACTATGCAAGTTTGATATTTATGAGGCAAAGATGCAAGGTGTAGAATGTGCAAAAAGTGTCTCCGAAGCTTTTGCTAAAATACAGCATCAGGCTGATAGTTATGATGTAATTGTACTTATCCGTGGTGGAGGTTCTCAAGCTGATCTTGATTGGTTTAACAATATCGTGCCTGCTGAAAGTATTTGTAACAGTAAAATACCAGTGATGGTTGGCATAGGGCATGAGCGCGATTCTACAGTTTTAGATGAGATATGTACTAAAAGTTTTGATACACCATCTAAAGTCATAAATTTTATCACAAATACAATTATAACTAATGCTAAAAATGCCAAATATAATTATGCAGCTATACTCAAGATTGCGAGTAGTTCAGTAAGCCAAAATAAACTTCAATTAGATAGACTGTATCATAATTTTAAAACTAAAATTGAACATTATTTATATCAAGTTAACCAAAATATTGAGAATAATTACAAAGCAGTTATATCTATATCCAGAGGTTTGATAAAACTATATGGCAAATCTATAGATATGCAATATGATAATGTAATTTCTAATTCTCAAAACCTTATAAAAAACTCTCAGCACAATCTTGAGGAGTCATATAATAACTCAAAAAGCATAGCTAAAAATGTTATAAAATATTACAATCAAGCAAGTGAATACTTATATAAGCAGATATTATCGGTATCTATTGAGCCTACTTTGAGAAGAGGATTTAGTATAACTAAAACACATGATGGTAAGTATGTTACTAGCCAAAAGCAGGCGCAAAAATACATGAATTTAGAAATAGTATATGCAGATGGTCAAATACAAGTAGAGGTGAAAAATAATGGCAACACAAAGTAAAAGATTCGCAAAAAACTATGAAATATTGGCAGAGATAAATGAGAAACTACAAGAGCAGCAAGATAATCCAGCATTACTAGATGAGTTAGCATTTATGCTTGAGCAAGCTTCAAAAAGCTATCAGCTATGCAAAGAGAGAATTGCTGCAGCACAAAAATTTATTGATGAATTTGAAAAAGCTTAGCTTAATACTTATTTACTATTAATCATGCTACTATTTTGCAAATTAAATTTTAATTTTATAATATATCGAAAACTAAACTAAAATTTATCAAAAAATGCACAAGGATATATACTAATAAAAATGTAATCTTTGCTGGTTTGGCAACTAGTGTAGAGTATTTTGATTTTGTGCTATTTGCCTATGTAACTGTTTTTATTTCAGCGGCTTTTTTCCTTATAATAACTCGACTGTGCTAACAATTAAAACATTTGGAATATTTGCTGCTAGTTACTTTATGGTGTTATCGGTGAAATATTTTTTGGTGATCTAGGTGATTTAAAGTAGGATGTAAAAAAATATTGATTATAACAGTTGCTTTAATGGCAATTCAACTGCAATTATTGCCTTAATCCAAACTATCCGCAAATTGGCATAGTTTCCGTACTTCTAATAATTTTTGCACGTATTATACTAATGCTTCTCGATTGGTGGTGAGTATAATGGCGTACTAGCAATCTTAAGTGAACAAGCATCAGATAAAAAGCGTGGTTTAATTACAGCATTTTGTACATTTTTCCTGGCTTTGGAGTATTTTAGGTACAGTGGTAGTATTTCATATTCTCAAGCTTTTTATCAGAATCTCAAATGCATAGTTATGTATGGAGATTGTGTTTTGTGATTAGTATGGTAATAACTATATTAGTGCTTATATTACAGTTTAGGTAAGATGAGTAACCAGAATGTCTAAGAGAGAAACATGGTAATCTGTTTGAAGATACCCAAGTAGTTTCATCTATTAGAGAGTATCCTTATTAAATATTTGTGGTATTAACTTTAGCTGATTATTTAGGTATTGTTTATGACATTGTCTCGGCATTTATACATCTTTATTAGAAGGCTCGTTGCACTATTCAACAAATGAATATATGGTTGCATCAATATGCTATTTTGCAATAGCACCATTTGTAGTTGCTATTAATGAGCTATTTCTGACACATCTTAGGTTTAGTGGTGTTGCCTGGTTATAATGTTAGTAATGCACTATAGGCAGAACTGTACAATTAGTTTCAAGTATTTTGATTGTATATTTTGGTCAGATGATACAAGCATTGTATGCTATTATAGCTTCAATAGGATTGTAGTGATTATTGCAAGAATGCCTGAAGCTATAGGGATTGAGTTGGAAGAGTAGCTATTTATTAGCATCTATATCAAACAAACTCTTATCCATCAAATGACTAGGTAATACATTTGAAAGAGAGTTTAGAATATTACTTGGTACTTTTGGATTCTCATGTGCCAAATCTTGAATAAGTTTTTTGACTTTCTTTCTTTTGAGATTTTCTTGCAAACCACATAGGTTACACGAAATTATTGGGAAATTCTCTTCTTTAGCAAATTCTATTAGATCGCGTTCTTGTACTAACACCATTGGGCGAATGACGGTATTTTCACCATCTTGAGTAATAAATTTTGGTGGCATAGATTTAATCTGACCTTGGTAGAGTATTGACATTAGTAATGATTGAATTAAATCATCACGATGATGCCCAAGAATTATTTTATCCATTTTATGCTCTTTTGCATATCTGTAGATATTACCACGACGAAGCCTAGAACATAGTGAACAATAGGTTTTACTATCTGGAACTTTATCAATAACCACTCCATAAGTGTTTTTTGTCTCGATTTCATAAGATATACCTAAATCATCAAGGTATTTTCTAAGTTTACTATCATCCCAACCTGGTTGAGACTGATCTAGAGTATATACATGAAGATCAATATCGTAAGTTTTATCTTTAATTAAACCATGTAAGACTTTTAGAAGTCCAAAAGAATCTTTACCACCAGATAGGCAAAGCATAACTTTATTACCTTTATCAAAAAGCTTATAGTCTGCAATAGCTTTCGTGATATAATGGCGCAGTTTTTTCTCAGTCTTCGTCATTTATTTATAAGCCTTTTTAAATAACCTATCTTTTTCACGTGCCCAATCTTTGTCTTTTTGTGCTTGGCGCTTATCATGAACTTTTTTACCTTGAGCTAATGCTATTTCTACTTTTACTTTCGGACCTTTCCAATACATAGCAAGAGGTACACATGTAAAACCTTTTTGCTCAATTCTCCCCATGATTTTATCAATCTCACGGCGATTAAGAAGTAATTTACGCGTTGCTGCAGCATCCGCGACCACGTGTGTTGAGGCGGATAGTAACGGAGTAATTAGACAATTTAAAAGCCATGCTTCACCATGCTTAATATGCACATGACTATCAACCATTTGTACTTGACCAGCGCGCATACTTTTTACTTCCCAGCCTTGTAGAACTATTCCAGCTTCAAATTTCTCTAAAATAGTATAATCATGCAAAGCTTTTTTATTTTTAGTAATAGTAGCTGGAGAAACCTTATGTTTACTCATAACTTTATTATTTTTTATAAAAGATATACAATGTAAGTCTATATACTATCAGCAAATCACAAAATATTAAATAAATGAATAAGGTTAATAAATCTGCATTCGTAAATTATAGTGCTGCACAAATGTATGAGCTTGTAAGTGATATTAGAAGTTACCCTAAATTTTTGCCAATGTGTTATGACATTGAAATCTTTGAGCAGACTGAAACAGTAGCAGCAGCATCATTAAAAATAAAGTCTGGATTTGTCAAACTTGATTTTGCGACTCATAATACAATGGTCAAAAATGAGCATATTCATCTAAACTTAATGAACGGACCATTTAAAAGCTTAACTGGTGATTGGGAGTTTGAGCCACAAGGTGAAAACTCATGTAAAGTTTCATTAGATATGGAATTCATTTTTGAAAATAAATTTGTCGAAATGGCGCTTGGACAAGTTTTTCGTGGTTTAGCAGATAAGATGTTAGATGCTTTTTGTAAGCGTGCAGAAGAGGTTTATAAATAGTGAAAATAGAAGTTCTCTACGCTTTAGCTAATGAGCAAAAGTCTTTTTTTGTTGAAGTTGACGAAGCTATAACTGTCAGACAAGCTCTCAAATTGTCTAAAATATCATATAAATATCCAGAGTTAGAGGATATTGAGAATTTAAAAGTTGGTATATATAGCCAGCTAGTAGATTTAGATCATAAGCTAAAAGATAGAGATAGGGTAGAAATTTATAGAAATCTAACTATAGATCCTAAGCAGGCACGTATGCTAAGAGCTGAACAAAAGCGTAAAAAAGAAGGTATTAGATTTTTTGGAACATGATAAATAAAAAAATAGCTATTATCGGCGCTGGGCTTGCTGGATGTTCATTGGCGTATGAATTAAGTAAAACAGTTAGCTTTGATATAACCATATTTGATAAGAGTTGTGAAGTAGCTCATGAAGCATCAGGTAATTTTGCTGGTATATTAGCACCATATTTAACTTCTGATAATAACTTTTCTGATCAATTTCATACTCTTGGTTATAGCTTATTAATAGATTTTATAAATCAGTATAGAAATTACATAGAAATTTGCAATCAAGGGATAATACAACTTTTAAGTGATATAAAAGAGCAACATAGATATCAAAAAATTTTCACAAATAGAGATATAGATTCAAATGTGGCTAAATTACTATCAGCTACACAAGTTTCTCAACTTATAAATACAACTACTTCAAAAAGTGCTATTTATTATCAGAATGCTTTAGCATTAATACCTAAAAGTATTTGTCAACTATGGCTTAAATTAGCAAATGTGAAATTAAATTTACAGACTAAGCTAATCGTAATTAGTACAAATCAAAAAGGAAATTGGCAATTAGAATTTGATAATTTTAACCAAGATTTTGATATTGTAATTTTTGCAGGCGGATACCAACTATTTAAGCAAATAACTCAACTCCAAAAAATCCCAGTATATCCATCACAAGGTCAACTAACAGTTATCGAAAAAAGTTTTGATATCACAAAAACTATTATGGATAAGGGTTATATAATTCCAAACTATAAGCAAAACTTACAAGTTATAGGTGCAACCTTTCGTGATAATAGCGATACTAATGCAGATATCAGAGAAGGGGATAATAACTTTAATATAACTCAAATAAAAGAAATGCTAGGTAGTAGTATAACAAGTATAAATATAGTTGATTCAAGAGTAGCTACAAGATGTGTGACATCAGATCATTTACCACTAGTTGGTAAGCTAGTTGATTATATTAAGTTTGAACAAGACTTTTATAAGCCATTATCAAAAGGCTATCCAAAAGCAAAAATGCCAAAAATTGAATATCAACAAGGCCTATATGTATCTTCAGGTTTTGGTTCAAAAGGTTTATGTTCATCATTATTAGCAGCCAAGATTATAACTGCACAAATAACTAATCAAACACCACCATGTTGTGATAAATTATTAGAAGCTTTATCTTTAGAGCGTTTTTGGATTCGCGGCTTTAAGAAGGGTATAAAGTTTTTATAAAATTATTTTTGTTTCTTTAATGTATTATTTTTTGTCTTTTCAAAAATCAGAGGTTATTAGTGAAAAACTATCTGTAAATTTAATGTTATTGTTATACTTTTTGCCAAGTTTAACTTTAATTGCTGCATTATTACCAACTGGTTATGATTTTATCCCCATTTAAGAAGAAATGCAGATTGCCCAACCAGTTGTGAAAAAGCATGTTATAGTTGCATCTAAAGAAGCTCTAGCAAGTAAAGTAGGTCTTGAAATTCTTAGACAAAGTTAAACAAAGGTGGTAATGCTGTTGCTGTTGGTTCCGCTTTAACTGTCACTCTACAAGAGCATGTAATCTTGGTGGTGGATTTATGTTAATTTACCTAAAAACCAGCATAAAAATTATCGAAAAAAGCTACAACAAAAGCTTATTGTAATATGTTCCCAAATGGTAAAGGTAATATTAACTATAGTAAAGTTCTGGTTCATACAATGCTTCAGGTATCCATGGGTACGGTTGCAGGCTTATTTATGTGTAACAAAAATATGTTAAATTAAACCTTAGCAAGTAATTGAATCTAAATTAGCCGAAGAGGGAATTCCCTGTAAGTTATGATCTTCATTAATCACTAGTAACTGCGAAACCATGGTTAGAGAAGTCTCCTGATGCGATAAAAATTTTTTATAAGAAGATGTTTCAGTATATTAGGTTGGAGAAATTTTAAAACAGTCAGAACTTGCCAATAGTCTAAAATTAATTGCAGCTTTTTATGAAGGAAAAATAGCTCGTAAGATAGCTAATAGTATTGCTAAAAATGGTGGGATGATTACACTGGAGGATCTTAAAAATTATAATGAAGAGATGCAACCGTTAAAAGGTACATATAAAGGTTATACAATATACTCTATACCGTCACCAAGTTCAGGTGGAGTAATTCTAATTGAGCTCTAAATATTTTAGAGAATCTCCAATTAGCTGACTATGGTCATAACAGTGCTAAGACTATTAATATTATGAGTAATGCGATGAGCTATGCTTATAATGATAGTAATGCCTTAGGTGATACTGATTTTGTCAAGATGGACTTAGCTAAATTTTTATTTTAAAAAATATGCTAAGCAAATTGCTCAAGAAATAATTACAGATAAGCATATTCATAGCAAATATATTAGTAGTATAGATCCAAAAGATCATTAGAAATTACAAACTACACATTTTACGTATTGTCGATAAAGATGGCAATATGGTCAAACACTTATACGCTAAATTACTCATATGGTAACGGCATTGTAGTTACCTGGTACTGTATTGTTAAATAACGAAATGGATGATTTCGCTGCTAAAGTTGGCGTAGCAAATGTCTTTAGTTTAGTTCAAGGTGAAGCAAATACAGCTGCACCAAACAAAAGACCACTAAGTTTAATGACTCCAACGATAGTATTAGATAATAGATGGTAATTATTTCTTAGCTACAGGTTCACCTAGTGGTAGCCGTATTATTACAACAACTTTGTAAGTGATTTTTTAAATATCATTGTATTTTAATATGAATCTTCAAGCGAGCTGTTAATAACTCTCGTGTTCGTAGTCAATTATGGCCAGATGAGTTAGGTGTAGTAGGGTATATCTGTAGATACAATAAAGCTACTTAAAGAAATGGATAATAATGTTGTACCTTATGCTGCTGGGAACAGCTAAATCAGTAATGTCTAGTGGGTAATATGTCTATGGTGCAGCAGATCCACGTAGATAGGGGCTTTAGCTGTTGGGTATTAGCTTTATATTGTCTGTCTTTTAAATATAACATTTAATAATTGGCCAAATAACAGTATATAATTTTTTACTATCTCCCAATGATTTTTTAAACTTATAATAAAATCCTAGTTCAATTATAGGACATTTACTATGACTTTTGGGGTACTTGGCATAAACAGAAAAAGATTTGAGATATTTTATAAAACTATCAAAATTCATTTGTTTAGCTGTTTAAGTTTGGAATATCTAGCTTGGGTAGATTGGTATTGATATCTTTGTAAAAGTTATTAATATGTTCTCTGCCTTGTGGGAAGTACGGACGAATAGTGCTATAAAATTCTTGGTAAATAACTTGAACCTTAGCGTTGACAATAATATTATGGTGTACACCCAAATAGCTACAATTCAATTAATTCAATTAGGTTTAAGTATGTGTGCATTCTTTTCAAATTTAGTCGTATCAAGCTAGTGAGCAGCTTGTGAAGCCGTTATTAGATCCACACTTTGATTCGCAAAACATACTATTAGTCTTATCGTCTGTTTAAAACTATTTTTTATACTATTATATTTGAAAGCTTTAGCTAGTTGTGCACTGCTAGTATCAGTAGCATGAATCTCATTGATAAATTCAGCTAATTTGATTGCTATTTGACCATTACCAGTACCTCAATCATAATCTTTTTCATTTAGAGGGTATTTTTTCTTTTAGAAAGCTTATAATCTCAACCGGAATACTAGGTCTAGCTTTTTGATATAGTATTGCAACAGCACTAAAATCAGCTTTTTCATTATTTTATATTAAAATTTGAATAAGTAGTTATTACACTTTTTTTGGATGAGCTACCAGCAAGAATTACCTCATCTACATTTAACTCAATAACTGTAACATATTTTGATTCATATTATGCCAAATATAATGCTGCATAAGCTACATCTTGAGCTTCTCTCATGACTTTTATAAGAATATAATTAGTAGTTCTTATTGATTTTTGTTTGTGATTTTCGTCTTTAGGTAGCATTTCATCCAACATTATGTCAAGATAGCTCCATGATGAATTTAATTCTAGCTAATACTATATCTCATATCAGTATAATATAGAGCAACTTGTTTTGTATGTTTTCTTACAGAAGCTTTGCTTGAAGTATATGCTACAGGGTATTCTTACAACAGATAGTTAAGAAATATTAACTATACTTCTACATTCTTTTTCTTTCATAAGTTTAATAGCATATTTAAATTCTAAGGCTACTCCATTATAATTCACAGGATGTACTTTTTGCCAAGAAGTCATATCTAAGTCTTCAGGATTATGTGGACCAGCACTTTCTATAAACTTGTAATTCCTGTATTATTAACTCAAAATATCTAATTTACTAAATTTAGCTTTAATATATTTGTAAACTTCTATCCAATTATCCTCATACTGACATATAATAATTAATATTTTCAGGTACAGTACTTTTGATAACACTACTACCTAAACTATCGTTGATATTAGAAAAATAACTACAGCATTCTCATTAGTAAATAATTCTGCTATTTATCTACCTATTCTTCTAGAAGCACCTGTAACTAAAGCTATTTTTATTTTCTAATTTTTTCATTATTAGGAGTCCTTAGTTTTTTGATAGCTCAATGTTAATTTTGTTAAGTATAAAAATAATATTAAATTAATTATTATTAAATAGCACCACGAGAAGCTTTTTTACGGTCTGATTCTGTTAGGTGTTTTTTTCTTAATCTAATGGATTTTGGTGTAATTTCAATAAGTTCATCATCTGCGATAAATTCTAAAGCACGCTCAAGAGTAAGCTTAATTGGTGGTACTAGAGTTACAGTTTCATCTTTGCCAGAAGCACGGATATTAGTAAGTTGCTTACATTTACAGGGATTTACGACAAGATCATTGTCTTTGTTATGAATCCCGATAATCATACCTTCATAAACATCAGTACCATGGCCGATAAATATTCTGCCACGCTCTTGTAGGTTAAATAGAGCAAAAGCTAAAGCCTTACCAGATATCATTGAAACTAAAGTACCATTTTGACGATTTCCAAGAGTTTGTTTTTTCATCGGCCCATAGTGGATAAATACTTTATTTAAGATACCTGAACCTGATGTAATAGTTAGGAATTCTGTATGGAAACCTATCAAACCACGTGAAGGAATTATAAATTCAAGTTTGACACGACCTTTACCATCTAGCTTCATATTTTTAAGCTCGCCTTGGTGTAAGGCCATTTTTTCCATGACAGCACCTTGATGCTCTTCATCAATATCTATAATAGCTTGTTCGTATGGTTCATGCTTTTCACCATTGATATATTTAAAAATTACTTGTGGGCGCGATACTGCAATTTCAAAGCCTTCACGACGCATGTTCTCAAGTAAGATTGATAAATGTAATTCACCACGACCAGAAACTTTGAACTTATCAGGATCATCTAGCTGCTCAACTCTTAGAGCAACATTGTGAATAAGTTCTTTTTCGAGTCTTTCTTTGATTTGTCGCGATGTTACAAACTTACCTTCTTTACCAGCAAAAGGGGAGTTATTAACTTGGAATGTCATACTAATAGTTGGCTCATCTACAGAAAGTGCAGGCAAGGCTTCAACATGCTCTGGATTACATAATGTATCAGAAATTTTTAGACCTCTTATACCTGTTACGCAAACTATATCACCAGCACTAGCTTCTGGTACTTCATTACGCTCAAGTCCAAGGTAACCTAATATTTGTAGCACGCGTCCCTTTCTTTTCTCACCAGCAGCATTTACAATTGTTACAGGAGTATTTGTCTTGATTTTACCTCTCTGGATACGGCCAATACTGATAGTTCCAGTGAAGTTTGAATAATCTAGTGAAGATATTTGCATTTGGAATGGACCATGTTCATCAACATTAGGATGCTCAACATTTTCAACTATAGCTTTGAAAAGGTCAGTCATATCATTTTTTTTTTGATTAATATCATTAGTTGCCCAACCATTAATTGCAGAAGAATATATAACAGGGAAATCTAATTGCTCATCAGTTGCACCTAATCTATCAAATAAATCAAAAACTTGATCAACAACCCAGTCAGGTCGTGCACCATATCTATCAATTTTGTTAATTACAACTATAGGCTTTAGACCTTTTTCAAAAGCTTTTTCAGTTACAAATCTAGTTTGAGGCATAGGTCCATCAACGGCATCAACTAATAGTAATACAGAGTCTACCATTGAAAGTACACGCTCAACTTCACCACCAAAGTCAGCATGGCCTGGGGTATCTACTATGTTGATTCTATAATCATTCCACTTAAGAGCAGTGTTTTTAGCTAAGATTGTGATTCCTCTTTCTTTTTCAATATCATTTGAGTCCATAACTCTTTCAACTTCCGCCTCACGTGTTTTAAGTGTTCCAGATTGTTGTAATAATTTGTCAACTATGGTTGTTTTACCATGGTCAACGTGTGCAATAATTGCAATATTTCTTAAATTTTCAATCATTAAGTATTACCTATTTTTATAAAATCACACATTATTATAGACTAATAGGAGGCAAAAGTACTTAAAAACTTAAGAACTTTAATTTTAAATTAGCTTTCTATTCTTAGTGATAACTACAAATAAAATAATAAATGATAAAAATCTAAATAAGGTACTTGTAAATCTAATATAATGGGTGTATGTCATATATAGCCAAAAACTAATAAACTACCGCATACATATACAACTACTCCACTAATATGAGCAATCCAATATCTGCAAAAGGAAATATAGGCAAAGTCAGATAATTAAATAGTATCATCAGTAGTTACTATAAATAAAAATACCTACAGTTAATAGCTTATCTTTAGTTATTTTCTTTGGTTGGATACTAAATCTGTTATAAACAAGTATGGCAACTAATGGTAGTATTGGGTTGTTGTTATACATTGTTAAATTATCAAGTACTAATATTAAATTGTGAAAAATCAATAAACTGAAACGAACCAATTATAATTACCAGCAGGTAGAAATACCAATCATCTATTTTTGAAAGGATAAATCATCTATAGCAAAAATTAAGCTTAAGATTAGTATAAAAACTGCTATATACAAGACAGCACACATCTGAAATTATTTATTATTTAATTTTATAAGTAATAAAATAGTTAATATAAATCTTAAGTAAATAAATATTTTTACTTATTGACTAAAAAATACAAAAATATTGTTATAAAATATTTGCTTGTATAGTAAGTATTTGGTTTAATTATAGCTAAAAAACTATTTGTAGTGTATATTTATGCGTAGATTATTTATTGGATTTTTTATATACTTCTTAAGCTTTTGCGTTGCAGTATCTATGTACTCAGAAAAAGATTTTGGGTTAGAGTATATATCAGAAAATTTAAAAACCAGACCAATAAAAGAAGAAGATCGAGATTTCTGGTATGATTTACATGCATCGGAATCTGTTTGTAAATATTTTAGAGATGGTAAAACAAGAAGTGCTGAGCAGGTTAAAGCACAATTTGACAGAAGTCTCGCAAGGTTTAAAAATGGTGACCCAAGGTATTTACATGTGATAGAACAATTAATAGAAGGTAGATGGATTAAAGTAGGTGTTGTTGTATTAGGTGGCTCTTCCAAGCCTAAGTTTTTAGAATGTGCTATGATTACACACCCAGCTTTCGATACAGAAAGTAACCAATATTTGGATATTCCTTTTCAAAATAAAACTCTTGAATCAGAAAATCAAAAAGAAGTTAAAAATTCTATACACCCAATTTGGGGGAATAAAAATGCATCACGTATATTACAATGGGGGTTAAAAAATTATATTCCATTTATTTTAGAAACTAAAGCTAAATATTCTTGGGAAAATGACCAGGGAAAAGTGTTTGAAGAAGTATTTGATGGTTCAGAATATATTGGAATCTATGCAACTGCAACAAATCCAGCTTCTATGAAAGTTCTAACAAATTATGGTTTTACTGAGAAAGGTAAAAGTGAATGCAATTGGGGTAGTAAGTATATATATGAATTCTTATTTAAACCTTAAATTTAATTAGGTTCTAGAACAAAAATTTGTAATTAATGGCTGATGTAATTTAAAATGTAGCTTTCGAAGTTAAATTACATCAAGAACAAATAGAATGTTGTATTCATGAATCTAATTGGTCAATTATATTATCTTTTACAAGCTCAAAAAGGTTTATACAAACGACTTATAAAAGTTTAGAAAATTGATTAGAGTTGTATATTACGTACTTAAAACTGATATGCAATGGTTAATAATCCAGAATATTATGGTAAAAGTAGAGATATTCATAAGTGCTATAAGGTATGTGCATATAAGAGTATTGCAGTGAACTAATGGTTCAGATAAAGATTTAAGCAACTTAATTTGACCATTAAGTGTAAAAGCTTATGCTTGTCCTAGTGGTTACAAAATTAATGGTAATGATAAATGGTAGAATTACATATGTATTTGCCAAAAATAACAAACACTGAAACAAAAAAAGACAATCTTTAACTAAAAATTACTAGAAGCTTTATCTGGCTCAAAAAAATACTAGATAAAGTTAACATTATTAAACTTTTATGTGAGCTTGGACTTAGCGCATTTGTTAAAATTAAATTGAAATGATCAAATAAATTGTTAGGATGTTAGCAAAGCTCAATATAAAGAAATTAACATAACAATTCATATATGAGTGAGCTTATATTATCTATCTATAGTATAGATATTAAAGCAACTATATTTTCGGTAATATTGTCAGCAGGTCACGTTACAGTAGTTGTAATTACTTTAGGATATTACCTAAGTCATGGTAATGTAGTTCCTACTGTCACTGTGATATATTTTTCTTTATATTTACTTTTTGTTAGTAAGATTATTTTTTGACTCAATTAAACACAGTAAGCAAGAAGAAATGTAAGAATGATTTTTGTCAGTAATTGAGGAATCTTATCAGAATTTATACTTGGAAAAAAGCTCAATATCACAAATCATAGTGATCAACGAAATAATAAAATAGCTTATTAGATTTTGTCTAAGTCACATCCGACAAGTAAAGAAATCTTTTATGTTTTTAAATTACATCCTATAGATACACAGTCAAACAAAAACTTAAAAAAAATTATAAACCAATAACCAATCACCAAAATATGGCTATAGAGTAAAATATAAGTTTTTGAAAGCATTAGTATGTGAGTATGCTAGGCTAAAGTATGGTATAGATAGAAATGTGGGTTTTAAAACAAAGATTTATAATAGTGTTGGTCAATATAATCTTTTTGACTTAGATGATTCTAAATAATGCTATTAATCTTTTTATTGAATTACTTTCTGGTAGAAAAGTATATTATTTTAGAGCAGTATCAAAGTTTACTGATGTAAAAAGATTATTTAACTCTATAGAAACCTTGAGCATTAAGGTAATTAAAAAAATATAACCATGTCTTAGGCATTAAGCAATGTTTTTTAACTGTTGATATTGTAAGCAACGAGATTGAATTTAAAATAGGTGATAAATGTATTTGATGATATTCTAGTAAATATAAAAAAACTTGAGATGTCTCTTGTACATCTACACACTAGAAAGCTAAGTAAAGAACTAAGAAAACAATTATAAATAATAGATTAAATCAAAATTTATGCATAATAAAAACTCAGCTAAAAAGGTTAGATACTCAAATACAACAATGGTATAGATTATCTTTTAGTAAAGATGAGAAATTAACCAAATGTTTTTCTTTAAGATAAAATGAGAATGTCTTTAGCATATCAGATGTATGAATATATAAATCATAATTATAATTGTCAGACAAAAGAGTAATATATTAAAGCTTATGCAAGATAGATTAAAATAAAAAAATTAGAAGACTCTTCAGTTTTAACAGCTATAGAGATGTCTCGTGGTGCAAATCTTATTAGTATTGATTTAGTAATTCAGCCAATCAAAAATTAGATACTATTTATAATTTATATAAATTTGCTAAAACGAATATTTTTTGAACTTAGAAGGCAAATACAAAAAAATTAGTTGCACAATATGTCTAATTGAGAAATCTTCTGTACCTTGCTAACATCGTTTGATTACCACTAACCCCGCCACAATGAATATATATAATTGGTTTTGGTAGTTGATGATATTTTGCTAATAAAGTACGCCAAGCTATTGGATCATAAAGTAAGTCAAATTCGATTTTTGTTTCTCTAATTAGTTTTAGGTAGATATAGTAGTTGGCGATATCTAATTGACCAAAGCTATTTTTAAAATTTGGCGAGATGATCTTAGGATGAGCTAATTTAGCATCTATACTAGCAAATTGTTCTTTTAGATATTCTGAGCTACCAACACATGGTATTGTATAGACTTTATTTGCTAAATATTTCTCAAGATATAACGCTGTTGTACCCGTGCCAGCTGCAATTACAACACTATAGTTATTTATATTATTTATTTGACAATACTTGTTAATTTCTAAAGCACATGCAGCTATGCCTTCCTCAGCATCGGCATTTTTCCCGCCTTGATCAAAAAAATAAAGACTATTTTCTATCTGATAATTTGTTTTTACACTTTCTAAGTTAAGAGGGTTTGTTGTTTCAAATAGTTGCATACCATTTGCTAAAGATAGTTTAAGGTTACCATTTTTATTTTGCTTTAGAAACTTAGGTATAGGTTTGATCCAGTAATGAAAATCCCAACCTTTAAGCTTAGCTAATTGTGCTAATGCCAACATAAAGTTAGACTGATTACCACCAAAAGATATAATCGTTTGGATATGTGAATATTTATCATGGTTGTTTAGATGATAAGCAAGTTTTCTAGCTTTGTTACCAGAAAATATAGGGTGACTTAGGTCATCCCTCATTACAATAAAATCTTTATTTTCAAAAGATATTTTTTGAAATAGGGATAACATCTAGAACAATTATTCTTCTAGAAGCTCAAACTCATCTTTACCAACACCGCAGTCAGGGCATTCCCAATCTGCTGGGACATCTTCCCATCTAGTACCTGGTTCGATACCATCTTCTGGCCATCCTTCAGCTTCATCATAAATCAAACCACAAACGATACAAATGTATTTTCTATATTCCATAACAACTCTAAAACAATGATTAATAAATAAAAAGATGAAACATTTTAGCATTATAAAAATTGTATATCCAGTATCTTTATAACAACCTTACAAGAGGTTATACTTAGATTCATAAACAAACATTTTACATAGATTTACTCGAAAAATATTATGTTATTTTCGACTAAAAGATCAGTTATTTGTTTAGGAATATCTTTGTCTAAATATCTTATAATAAGATGGTAAAAAGCATCTTTATTATTTTCATTAAAATATTTTTTGAAAGTTTTGTTAACGACACTTTCATGGCAAGCGAGAATTTTTTTGATATGTATCTTCGGATTAGTATTGCTAGTGCCAGTATCACATTGTTTAGGCGCAGTGGCTGCTATATTGAATCCTTTGCTGGTATAGTATGAGGTTATTCACTAAAAAATCTATCATTACTAAATATCGTAATGCTAAGGTAAGTTCGAAAATAGTAATAGCGTCCAACATATACTCGCTAACTTTGCTACAAATGTGGTATCTTTGTTACCTTCACCATAGATAATTGGTACTAGCTCAAAATTGTGATATATTTCAGTTTTGTTAAAGTTAGATCTTAGTTCTTGTCTATTGGAGCTATTGTACTCTATCGAAATTACCTGTAGATATATGTGCAAAATATATTGTAGTTTCATAGTATACTATTGCTAGTTTGAGATATTCCATGATTATTTGACTCATTACTATAGTATATATATTTACCTAAAAGCTGTGTTATTAGCTATATTTTGTTAAAATTATACTATATTTAGTAAAGTTTATAATTTATTATGATTAGTTTTGAATACACATATAGTTACTTATCAGAGCAATTTTACTCACACCAAGCAGTATACAAATATCCCAATGCAAAACTACTAATTTTAAATGATTGTTTAGCCGCTGAATTAGGTCTAGATTTAGTTGGTAATTCATACCAAGAATTGTTAAAGTTTTTTTAGGCTACACTAGTGAAAGGCCAATCTCACAAGCTTATGCTGGCCATCAGTTTGGTAATTTTACAATTCTAGGTGATGGGCGTGCTATATTAATGGGTGAATATAAAAAGCCAAATGGTGAGTTGGTTGATTTTCATCTAAAAGGTGTGGGTTTAACAAAGTTTTCAAGAGGAGGTGATGGCAAAGCAGCTTTAAAACCAATGCTTAGAGAATATATATTTGGTGAGGCGATGTATAACATAGGTATACCAACTAGCCGTATCCTAGCTGTTATAACCACTGGTGAAAACGTCCAAAGAAATAAGATAAAACAAGGAGCAATAGCTGTTAGAGTGGCCAGTAGTCATATCCGCGTAGGAACTTTTCAATATGCAGCAATCTTAGGTACTAAATATAGTCAAGAGCTTTTAAACTATACGCTAAAAAGACATAATAATAAGTTATGGAGAGAATAAAGCTCTAAGCCTACTTGATTATGTGATTGATAAACAAACAAGTTTAATAATAGACTGGGAAAGAGTAGGTTTTATTCATGGTGTTATGAATACAGATAATATGACTATCTCGGGTGAAACTATTGATTATGGTCCATGTGCTTTTATGGATAGTTATGATCCAGATACAGCGTTTAGCTCGATTGATCGTGATGGAAGATATGCTTTTGTAAATCAAGCATCAATCGCTGGATGGAATATTGCAAGATTAGCAGAGAGTTTGTTGAAACTTATTTCAGAAGATGAAGAAGAGGCTATTAAACTAGCTCAAGATAAATTGCAAAGCTTTTCTGAAATTTATAAGAATAAAAGAAAACAAATGTTTCTAACTAAACTAGGTTTTGAGATTGGCCAACCAGCTGGTGATGAATTAATTTCAGACTTACTTATAGCAATGTTTAAAAATAAACTTGACTATAACAACACCTTTTACAATTTAACTTATAAAAACTTTGTAGCATTTAAAGATAGTGGTTTGCGAGATTGGTTAGATAAATATATGATTAATAATGAGATAAATTTTGTAAATATGAAGAAAACAAATCCTGTAATTATTCCTCGCAATCACCAGGTAAAGAAAGCACTTAAGTCTTCCAAAGATGCTAAGCTTGGCGATTTATATAATCTTATAGCAGCATTTAAAACACATTATGAATTTAATAGTCTAACTGAGAAATATATGGAAGAACCGGCTGAAGAAGAAAAAGTTAGATTTACTTTTTGTGGTACTTAATAAGGTTTCATGAACGAAATTTTTTATAAATATGTATGACATGTAGTTAAATTATAGCTTTTGAAGCTAAATAACTACATGAAGCACTATATATGAATCTAAAAAGTTTTAGTAGTGTTATCAAACAATAATAGCTATTGTCATGCTACCGTTAATATTAAGTAGAGCCCTAAAGCTATCTATAATAGCATCAACGCCTATAAATTAGAGCAATCAGCTACCACATAGCAAGCTAAAATAAGAGAAAACTACACCAGCTGCAACAAAAAGCTGTACTATGTATCTCTTAGACTCCAAGTGAAGCTAGCATATAGATTAGTGAAATTAGTAATACTGTTGAGAAAGTAATACCAATGCCGGTAGCATTAATAGCCATTTGTTAATACTGATGTACAGCCATTCATACCTGGAGTTGTGTCCATAGTTGGGGCAAATGTGGCAACACTACCAATTATACTATATTACCCCATACTTGATCTAGAAGTAGCAGATGCGAGCATAGCCTTCCAAATAATTTTGTAGAATCTAACAATATTAGTTATAAATCAAACTAGAAGTGCGATGTGCAATTAACAAAGAAAAACCAAGAAGTATCACAAATATTTACTACAGCCATTACATTATTATTTTTGATGGGAAATATTATCAGGTAAGATAGAAACAATAGTTTTATTACAAAAATTATATTTGATTGTTAACGATTTGGCACTATCATATAGGATATAATCCAGATAATCCAAGCAATTTTTTTAAAAAAGTTACTGAAACGGTTTAATTTTATCAATAAATTTAAACAATATTAAAATTAAATTGAAGCTCATGGTAACTATGATTATTTTCTTATCAGCTATGAGAGGAATACTATATGGTTATGATATGGTGGTTATAAATAGTGCCTTCTTATTTATTAATAAAGATATTGGCTCATTTTTTATGTAAATCACCAAGATGGCTAGTATTGGTAGGTAAAGATAAAGAAGCAGAGGGAGTTCTTAATAAAATATTTAAGAAAAATTCCGCACAACGAGAATTAACTGAAATCTAAGAAGTTATTGAGAAATCTAAACAAGAAGATAGTGTTTTAAAATCTCTAAGCCATAGACAATATTTAGTTCTTTGTTAATTGTTTTTACAACAGCAATCCTAGCACAAATGACATTGTATTAATAGTATATTACAATTCTCAGCAACAATACTCAAAGAATCAGGTCTTAGCTCTAATTATGTCGCTATACTTGTAGGTGTTACAATCACTGCAATGAACTTTTAAGCAACTTTGACAGCAGTGTTTATAGCCAATTTTGGTACTTTTATGGGTTCATTATCACTAATAGCAACCGGTTTAGTTATGTCGCTAATTAGGCATAGTGAAACTCAAGGTTTCTAACCCTTTTGCTGGAATGGTTAGCTTTATTTTCTTTTTTGCTATTGGACTTGGTGCTTATATTTGGGTGATTATGTCAGAATTATTACCAGGAACTATTAGAAGTAAGGCTCTGTATAGCACTATTTTTTGAATAGTATGGCATCAGTAATATTAGCATCAGTATTTTACCTATTAACAATTTCTTAGGACATGGCAGCATGTTTTATATATGTGGTATATGTACTTTAGTTATATAGTTTTATTGTATTAAATTTGTACCAAGAACTACCCAGTCGTTCCCTAGAAGATATCATATCGAAGCAGAAAAATAATTTTTTGATATTTTTTGGTGTTTAATTTATAAAAATTTTTCGATAAATATTGTAATATAAATTAATTATTGAATAAATAATAAGATAAATGTTCAAAAGACTAACTCTAACAGTTATATTATTAATTCTTTCATTTAATCTATATGCACAACAATTAATAAATCTCTACAAAATTACTATTCCAAACAGTTTAGCTCTTTTGCCTTCACCTCCAGCTATTGACAGTATTGCTTTTATGAATGATAAAGCAATGTCACAAGTGACATTTTTATCTAAAAATAAAACCACTCAGCGCTATATTCAAGCAAAGATTGATGCTGGGTATACTACAAAAGAGATAGCAGAAAATTTTTCTGAAAGTTTTGGTCAACAAATTTCTAAAGAGAAAACACCAATTATATATAATCTAATAGATATAGCTAGCGAAGTTGCATCAAGGTCAGCAAGCTATGCTAAGAAAGAATATATGCGGGTAAGACCATTTGTATTTTTTGATAAATCTACTTGTAATCCATCAGGAGAGAAAAAATTAAGAAACAGTGGTTCTTATCCTTCCGGTCATACCACAGAAGGTTGGGCTGTGGCGTTATTACTTGCGGAAATAAATCCAGCAAATCAGCAGCAAATTCTTAAAAAAGGTTATGAATATGGACAAAGTAGAATAATATGTGGTGCCCACTGGCCTAGTGATGTACAAGCAGGATATCTACTTGGTAGTGCGGTGTTTTCTGCACTAAATGCAAATGATGATTTTAGAACTTTAATAACTCAAGCAAAGAAAGAATTAAAAATAAACTAGGCTGGATTAGCTATATCTATAAATTTTGTCTCAAAGTCAAACTTTTGTTTGAGTAAATCTGCAATAGCTTTTACACCTTCCTTTTCCGTAGCGTGATGGCCTGCTGCGATATAGTTTATACCTAGCTCATAAGCAAGATGGGTTGTTCTTTCGGAAATTTCACCTGATATAAAAGTATCGGCCCCAGCTTGGTATGCGTACTCGATAAAATCTTGAGCGCCACCAGTGCAGATAGCTACTTTGTTATTTTGCTGCTTAGCAGCTATTACAGTAGGTTTTCTCTCAAGTTTATTTTCTATTAAATTGCTAAAATTATCCAAATCTAATTTACACCGACCAATTATCGAAATATCTGGTTTAGATCCTGTTTCAAAAAATTTTAAGTTACCTAAGCCTAGTTTATTGGCTAGTAGAATATTGTTGCCAATTTTACTATGACCATCTAAAGGGAGATGGTAAGCAAAAAGATGTATACCATTTTTGATAAGTTTAGCTATACGCTGATATTTAATGCCAATTATTGGATAGTTTTCACCTTTCCAAAAATAGCCATGATGTACGACAATAGCATCAGCGTTTTCAGTAATTGCTTGATCAATGAGTTTTTGGCATGCTGTGACAGCTGTTATAACTTTTTTGATATCTCTATCGCCTTGGACTTGTAGTCCATTAGGACAGTAATCTTTGAATTGTTCAATAGCAAAATAATTATTCAAGTAATTTTCTAATTCTTTAAAGTACATAGCTTGTGAAAATTAATGTTTATAATGATATAATTTTAGATTGTATACTTTTCGAAGAATTATTTTAAAAAAAATATGATTTTTGGGTTCTTATATGAATAAAACAAATGTTGTAAAAGTTGGAAATGTTTTAATCGGTGGTGATAGTCCAGTTGTTGTTCAGTCAATGACAGATACATATACTGCAGATGTTGAAAAGACAGTTAAACAGATTTTAGTCCTACATAAAGCTGGTAGTGAAATAGTCAGAATTACAGTTAATGATGAGCCAGCTGCAGCTGCAGTTGCTGAGATTGTCAAAGAACTTGCTAAGCATGACTGTCATGTGCCTTTAGTTGGTGATTTTCATTATAATGGTCATACTTTACTGAGCAAATATTTAGAGTGTGCTAAAGCTTTGGCAAAATATCGTATAAACCCAGGTAATGTTGGCTTTGGTAAGAAAAAAGATACTCAGTTCGCGGAGATTATAAAAATTGCAATAGCAAATGACAAACCTGTGCGTATAGGTGTCAATTGGGGAAGTTTAGATCAAGCTTTATTGGCAAGACTAATTGATGAAAATAATGCTCAAGAGAATTCACTAAGCTTACAACAGGTAATACATAAGGCACTTATAACTTCAGCTTTAGAAAGCGCTAAATACGCAGAGGAGCTTGGACTAGCAAAAGATAAAATCATAATCTCATGCAAAGTAAGTGAAGTGCAAGATTTAATAGCAGTATATCAAAAGCTAGCTAAAGAGTGTGATTATCCTTTACACCTGGGATTAACAGAAGCTGGTATGGGTACGAAAGGTATTGTTGCTAGTGCTGTGAGTTTAGGAATTTTATTACAGCAAGGTATCGGTAATACTATTAGAGTTTCATTAACTCCAGCTCCAAATGCACCGCGTACAGAAGAGGTGCGTGTATGTCGTGAGATATTACAAAACTTAGGGATGCGTACATTTACTCCAAGTGTGACATCTTGCCCTGGTTGCGGTAGGACTACTAGTTCGTTCTTTAGAGAGCTTGCAAGTAAAGTTAAAGATTATTTAGATGAAAAAATGCATACTTGGAAAGAGCAATATCATGGTGTAGAAGCAATGAAAGTCGCTATAATGGGTTGTGTTGTCAATGGTCCGGGCGAGTCAAAAAATGCTGATATTGGTATAAGTCTACCAGGTAGTGGTGATTCACCTGTTGCACCAGTTTTCATCGATGGTAAAAAATCGTATACCCTAAGAGGAGATAACATCTCTAAAGAGTTTATAAAAATTGTAGAAAATTATGTTCAAGATCGTTATAGTAAAAAATAGGTAAATTTTAGAAGATGTCAGTAGTTTTTGTTAATACACCTTTTGCTAGACTTAAATTAGGTTATACAAATAATACTCAAGGCTTTAGTAAAGAAAAATACGCTAAGTTTAATCTAGCTGATCATGTTGGCGATAAACACTTAGCTGTAGAAAAAAATCGTAATTTATTTAAATCATATCTTAATGCTGATATAAAGTGGCTAAGACAAAATCATACTAATATTGTTAAAAGTTTCGATGAATATAATGGTGATTTTTGTGATGCTATTATCACTGATAAACCTAGGCAAGCTTGCGTAGTTTTGACAGCAGATTGTTTACCTATTATCTTATTTGATAAGAAAATGACAAAAGTTGCTGCAATACATGCAGGTTGGCGAGGTTTATATCAAGGTATACTAGAAGTAGTTTTGAAAGAGTTTGTTGGGCTAGAGTTAGTAGCTTGGTTTGGTCCTTGTATATCTGCTAATTTCTATGAGGTTGGCAGCGATGTTTATGATAAATTTATTGAGCAACATCAGGCATTTGGTCAAGCATTTCGTTCAAAAAGTGAAGATAAATATCTTTTTGATATGAAGCTAATTGCTAGACAGATATTAAATGATAGTAATTGTTTTGATATAGTTGACTCTGGTTTGTGCACTTATAATAATAAAAGATTCTACTCTTATCGTAAAGATGGTGTCACAGGCAGACAAGCTACATTTGTGTGGTTTGAGTAAGTTTTAATAGGGGATAATATGTCTGAGAAATTACAAATCTTAAGAAATTTAATGCAAGAAAAAGGCTATGATTTTTATATTGTGCCTTCTGTAGATGATCATAATAATGAGTATGTCCCTAAGTGTTGGCAGTACCGTGCTTGGATAAGTGGATTTGATGGTTCAGCTGGAGATGTTTTAGTTGGTATGGATAAAGCATATCTTTTTACTGATGGTAGGTATTTTCTCCAAGCTGAGCAACAATTAGACAAAGATGATTTCGAACTAATAAAGCAGTTAGGTTTTGTACCTGAAATTGTCAAGTGGCTATGGAAAAATGCTAAGGGAAAAACTATTGCTGTAGACCAAGCTAAACTTAGTTACAAAAGTGCTTTAGAGTTGTTGGATTTTCTTAATAGCAATGATTATAGTGTGATTTTTGATCAAAATAACCTTGTGCATAAAGCTCAGCAAGAGCTTGGTCAATTAGCTGATATTCCATGTACAGCAATACAAGAGCATGCTATTCAATACTCTGGTAGAAGTGTTGCTTCTAAAATTGAAGAGCTAAGACGCACAATTAAAGAAACAAGCTCAGATTTTTATGTGGATTCAAAATTAGATCATATAGCATGGTTATTAAACATTAGAGGTAGGGATGTTGAATGCACACCTTTAGTAATAAGTTATTTATTTGTTTCTCTAAATGAGATAATTCTATATGTTGATGATAGAAAGGTTACTCCAGAAATAAAAAAATACTTCTATAATAATCATATTCAAATTAGGGATTATTATCAATTCTACCAAGATTTAGAGTCAATTACTGGTAAGTATTTATTAGATGGCGCTAATATCAACTATAAAGTTCCACAAAGTATCAATAAGAATCAAAATAGTAGCTGCTATTTCTTAATGGTCGATTCTCCAGTAGGTTTGAGCAAAGCTCTAAAAAATCCTGTTGAAATTAGCGGTGCAAAAGAAGCTCATCGTAAAGATGCTGCAGCATTTATATCATGGTGGCATTGGATCGAGAATAGCTATCAAGGAGTTGATGAGATTCAAGCTGCGGCTAAGCTAAGAGAGTTTCGTGCACAACAACAAGGCTATGTTGAAGATAGTTTTTCGTACATAGTAGGTCATGCAGCAAATGGTGCAATTATTCATTATATGGCAAAAAAAGATGCTAATTTGAAAAAGATTGATGACCAAGCACCTCTTTTATGTGATTCTGGAGGACAGTATAGAGAGGGGACTACAGATATTACTAGAGTACTTCACTTTGGTAAACCATCAAAAGAACATAGAAGGTACTATACTTTAGTTCTAAAAGGTCATTTAGGGCTTGGTAGAGCAGTATTTCCTAAAGGTACTACAGGATCACAGCTTGATGTTTTAGCACGCGAGCATTTATGGCATTTCTGTGCAGATTATACTCATGGAACAGGTCATGGAGTAGGAAGTTTCTTAGGAGTACATGAAGGACCACAAAGAATAAATTCAGTCTCAAAAGTTGAGCTAATGCCTGGTATGATTTTAAGTAATGAACCAGGTGCATATTTCCAAAATGAGTTTGGTATCAGAATAGAAAACTTATGCTATGTGAAACAGCGTAATCAAGGGTCGCCTACAGGTCATGGGCCATTTTACTGTTTTGAAGATCTAACTTTGGTACCTTATGAATACAAACTAATCGAGACTTGGATGCTAACTTATACTGAAAAGAAAACTATAAATAATTACTATAGTAAAATTAGAAAAGAGGTATTACCTTTGATAAATGATCCACAAGTTAGAGAATTTTTATTATTCAAAACAAGACATATAAAATAGTCAAAATACCTATTATCTTTATCAGTCAAATAATAGGATAATTTTCAGGTATGAAAAGTTAATAGCTTTTATTTTTTTGAAAATAAATAAAAAAAGTATTTTAAGATGACAAAAAAAACACCAAAGCAAAAAAATACCAAAAGGCAAACGACTAGTAAGCTGATAAGTTTAAAAATATTTGTACTACTAGCTTTGACTATAGGTGGTGGCTTTTCTGGTATCTTTTTTGATAAATTTGACTTAAAAGAAAAGTTTATAAACTTTAGACATGCAGTATATAACTATTTCACTAATGAGCCAATAAAGCACTATACTGCCAAAGATAATGCGAATATTATTGCTAGATTTTTTTCACAAAGTGATGAGTCGAAAAAACAACAGCAACAATCAAATGAATTTTATAATCTTAAGCAGTATCCACCAGTTAGAACTTTACCAGCAGTTACTGATTATTGTCATGGTTTTCTAGCCTATGGTAATCCTAGTTATGGTGTAACTGAAGGTTTAGGGCAGGCAAATCTTTATCTATGTCGTGATGGTTATGTTGTTGGTTATAACTATCAAACTAAAGAGGCAAGCTGGGTAGCATTTAAGTTGACAAAATCAAAAGTAGTCAATCATCTTAAACGTGATGATAAATTCAAAGAAGACAATGATGTACCATTTGTATATAGAGCGACATTAGATGATTATTCTCGTTCCGGTTATGACAGAGGGCATTTAGCTTCGTATGCATCTATAGATTTTAGCAAGAAATCTGCAGATCAGTCGTTCTTGTTATCAAATATTTTACCGCAAAAGGCAGAGCTAAATAGGCAAGGATGGGAAAGACTTGAGACAGATGAGCGAATCTGGGCGAATATGTATGATAGTATATATGTCTATACAGGACCAATATACAAAAAACAAAAAATTCATAAAACTATAGGTGGTAATAAAATAGCTGTACCTGATTATTTCTTTAAGATAATTTATGTACCTTCTAATAATAAGGCAATAGCTTTTGTAATGCCAAACGCGAGGGTTGATAAAACTAAGATTGCTAACTATAGAGTATCAATAAAAAAGATCCAAAATCTTACGGGATTAAAGTTTTTGACTAATATTCCAGATCGAGATTCTGTTATAAATAATGTCTCTTCAATGTGGCGTATTGCTTATTTATAACTGTTGGTTAGATCATTAGTTATCAACTTAGCAGCCTGCTTTATCATTAGGATTTGTATATAATAGTGCAATAGTTTGCTGGTTTTTAAGCCATATAATAATAGCAGCCACATCATTAGTAGCTGCATATTGGCCATAAGTTTCAGTTTTATAGCCAATTATCCAATTTTTAGGCATACCAGAAGCTATTTTATTTGCACCAGTATTGTTATCTTGTAGGTGCTTTAAAATATCTTTAGTAATATTTTGGAGTTGTTTTATTTATATCACTATCCAGGCTAAGTGTAATTAATTTCTGATTCATCAGCTACGATTATAGTCTCATTATCACCTAATTTTTTATGAATTTATTTAAGTTTTATAAACCATCTAGTTCTCTACTAAGATATTAGCAGTAGATTATCACTTAGAATAGCAGCATAATTTAAGTTGTGAAATAGTTAAGCTTTTGCCGACATTTTTAGCAGTGATAGGTGCATATCCAAGTGTATCAGTATCAATTTTTAATATCATAATCTTATTTATCTAATAAGCCTTGATTACGTATATCATAATCTAAAACTGCACTAAATAATAAAAACTTGAAAACACTACAAATATGAGTTTTGATTATTATTTTATAGCTTTTTTATTGATAGTTTAAATACCAAGTTTACCACCATTTATTTTTCTAGGTTTTTGAAAGAACCTTGCAAATTAGAGTTATCTAGTATGAGAGTTTGGATTAATTATAAAGTTGTTACTAATAAACACATTGTTTCAGCCTTTGTAGCTAAACAAACAACATCTAAAGTTTATACAAAAAATTGCTACATAAAAAGTTTCAAATTGCTTTAATTTGATATGCTAATAGCTCAATACTTTTTATAAAGTATATGCTTAGATTTGTTAATTACAATTCTAGTATTTGATGTATCATAGAAATGTTTTATATTTAATTATAGAAAAGCTAGCTTGGCCTTTACCAATTGTGCAACTAATATTAATATGTTTAGAATGTTTCATTTGGCTATAATTCTTAGCATTAAGAATTTCAGTCTTTATATTAATATTATTATAATTTATCTTATAAATTACATATTCTAGTACTGATTAATTTGGGTATTGTTGATTATTTTCTAGTAAAATGGACATCTAAAAGTATGGAATTACTGTGAATAATTATTGATTTAGGACTAAATTGCCCGAATGCTTTTATTTCTGGTTTACAATTTGGGAAATTTATAACAACTGTAGTAGTATTTTTTCCAGCTTTTACAGCATTTACAGGATAACTATTTAACTCTTTGCTAAAACCAATACTAGTTAGTGATATTACCAACTAATGTTAATAATACGAGTAGTTTTTTCATATTTTCTTTACACTCCTTAATTTACTACTATTATTTCTTCTTTTATTTGAAAAATAAAATAGTAAAATGATATGCATCTTTAGTGATTCAGTGAAATTTATAGCTACTTAACTAGAATAAAATACAATGTTATAACAAAATAAGTTATTTTTATTCACTTTTTATTTATGAAACAGGTTACTTCATTATGTAAAAAATATTTAAACTGATTGAAATTAAAAAACTTAAAAAATATTTATATAATAAGGTTTTGAAAAATTCTTCACTTTCATATATCAATAATTTGTTATAGTTTTTTATGTTTTTATTAAACTCATTTATTTCTAATTTTGGGAATAACCTAAAAAATGTTTAAGCAGCAGTATATTATTTTAGGTGGGTTACTCTAAATAACTAAAATTTTAATGAGAAAGATAAGATTAAGTTCATACAATCAAAACAAATTAATCAAGTTATTAATGCAGGAAGTACAGCGTGAACTATAAAAATTATTATCAATGAACAAAACTACAGCTAATTATTGGATTAAGTTATACTTAGATAAGTCTTACGACTAGTTATAATTTATTTATATTTAGATTTAAATTAACAACACATCTCTTAAACCTTTAATTTTTATATCAGTAATTGTGAAATCACTTAAAAAGCCTAATAAGTCTGCTGCAATAAATTTAGGAAATGCTATGTATAATAAACAGAATACTTATTTAAATTTTTTATGCAATTGCCGGTATCTTAAAGCTTTAAATATCATAATTTCCCGAAGTGATCAAGATAAGAAACTATGTACATACTTGGATTTATTGGTGGCTACGAAAAATATTAGGCTCCAGTTTTTATGATATTTGATAAAAATGGTAATTTCATAGCTAGGTCAAGTTTTGCTTATATCAAGAGATAGACACTATTGAAATTAGTTATGTAATTGATCATAAATATTGTTGTGAAGGTTATGCTACAAAGATAGTTACGAATCTACTTAATTTGGCAGAAAATAATTTAGAACATAAGTAAATTTTTACTTTTATTCTAGTAAAGCATTTAGCTTTTATAGAAGGCAAAAATGGAGTCTGTAGATATAAGAGAGCGCTTCAATGTGTTGAATGTGTTGTATATAAAAATTATTTTGAGTATTTATCTTTTATGATTAGTCCGATAGCTATACTAAATATCAATAATAACCAAACTAGCGACATACCAACACTTATCCAAATAGTATGATAATCATTTAGATATATAGTTTGCTTAAGTGTAGCACGAGTATCTTTAGGTAGCTCTTTAATAATTTTCCCATTAGGCTCAATAACAGCGGTGATACCATTACTAGTAGTTGTAAGAACATATTTAGCATTTTCTATTGCTCTGACTTGAGATATTTGTAGTTGCTGCTCGCGAGCGATTGAGTCACCAAACCAAGAGTCATCACTAATGATAGAAATAAGCTTAGCACCTTGTAGCTGATCACGGACCTGCTCGGGATATGCAACTTCATAGCAGATAAAATTAGCTAGAGGTTGACCAAAAGCTGTCATAATTGGTTGAATCTTGTCACCAACATTGAAGCTACTTAAACCTACACTATCAACATAACCAAAAACTTTGATTGGGAAATACTCACCAAATGGGACTAGGTGATGTTTATTATATATTCCTTGACCGTTACCAATAATAATTGAACTATTGTAAATTTTAGTTCTAGATGCTGTTTGATCAATACTTAGTGAGCCAATAAGCATGGCATTATTATTTTCATCAGCTAGCTCTTTAAGATTATTAAAATATGAGCTCATATATTGTCTATAATTAGGAATCGCATTTTCAGAGAGGATTATTAATGAGTTTTTATATTTAGCTGCGACTTGTTGATAGTATTTCTGCATCCTAGAAAAATTATCAGGATCCCACTTAAATCCTTGGACAAAATCTCCTTGGATTAATACTACCTTTTGAGGCTGTTTTGTTTGAGTCTCAGGCTGGCAATATTTGATAGTGACACCACCTATATATAAAATAGTTATGATAAAGATTACACTAACTGTTTTCTTCAAAGTAGTTTTATTACAAATATAGAAAGTTATCAAACATCCAATAAAAGCAATAATATAACTAACTAAATAAACACCACCAATATTAGCATACCATATTAGAGGCGATTCAGTCTGTGAATAGCCTAGTGATACCCATGGAAAGCCACCATAGAGTAGATTAGCTTTAACTATTTCAAAAAGTGTCCACAAAGCAGAGTAGATTAGTAGTTTGGCAAAATTATTAGCTTTGCGCGTGAGGATATAGCTAAATGTACCAAAAGGTATTATATGTAAGAAACTTAACGAGATTACCACAGCAATTGTTGTAAATAAACCAGCAGAGATTGATTCAGTAAATAAATGTATACTTATATATATCCACGATATACTAGTGCCAAAGAAACCAATCCCAAATAATGCTGCGGTAAAAAATGCACTGCGAATTTTAGTTGCTTTATTTAGCTGATAGAAAAAAAGTACTAAAGATACTAATGCTAGTATATCAATACGGAAAGGTGCAAAAGCTAAAGTGAGTATAGCACCGCTTAATAGCGGTGGAATTATTCTAAATATTAACTTTTTCATTATTTCTTAAACTTTTCGACTAAAATCTTAATGATTTTTCTATTATCAGCCTCTTGTACTATAAATTTCAAGCCATCAACGACGATACTATCACCCTTTTGAGGTAAACACTCTAAAGTTTGAATAATCATGCCAGCAATAGTGTCATAATCGCTATTATCATCTATTGATGTACCAAAATACTCATTGAAGTATTCTATTGTAGTTGTGGCATCTAATATAAACTTATCATCTGCTACTTTAACTATGTTTTGGCTAGTAATATCAAATTCATCTTCAATATCACCAACAATTTCTTCTAAAACATCCTCAATAGTAATTAATCCAGAAATAGCACCATATTCATCAACAACTATGGCAATATGATTTTGACTATTTTTGAAATCTTTAAGCATTGCGTTAAGTTTTTTAGTTTCTGGGATAAAGATAGCAGGTCGCAGAATATTTTTGATATCTTCGGCTTTTAGCTCTTCATCATCAGCTGATTCAATTTCTTTCTCAAAGATTAGTTTTAGTAGGTCTTTTGAGTGTAAAATTCCTAGCACTTCAGATTTGTTTTCACAGTAGACAGGTAAGCGTGTATGACTAGAGTTTATTGTTTTTTTTAAGATTTCTCTAATAGACATAGACATATCTACAGCAACAATTTTTGTATGTGATATCATAATGTCACCAACATCTAGTGATGATATTTTCATCGCACCTATTAGCATATTCTGTGATGTTTTATCAATGACCTCATTAGTTGCGGCCCTATTGATAACATCAATAAGAGCATCTTCACTTTTTATATTAAAAATGCTTGAGGTAATTCTTTTTATAAAAGGATTATTGTCTGCCATTTTGATTCTCTTGTTCAATATATGGATTAGCTATTCCTAGCTGTTCTAATAGTTGTATTTCTAAATTCTCCATCACTTTGGCTTCTTGATCATCTTGGTGATTATAACCAAGCAAGTGTAGCAAACCATGGATAAAAATATGCTGCCAATGATCATGGAGTTTCTTTTTTTGCTCTTTGGCTTCTTTCTCTAGTACCATTGGTGCTATGATAATGTCACCTAAGAAATCAGCAGTAATATCATCAGGTAAGCCTTGAGGCTTCTCAAATTCAAAAGAGATGATATTTGTTGGCTTATCTTTATTACGGAACTGTTTATTTATCCGCTGAATTTCATCATTTGAGACAATACTTACATTCACTTCAGCATGGCTGATATGGTGTTTGTCTGCTACAAGTTGTAGGCATTTTAGCAGTAAATCTTGGCTAGGTATGGGGTGTTCGTCATCATTGATAACATTTATATTTAGACTATCCATTTTTAGTTTTCTCCTCGTGCTTATCGTAAGCATTAACTATTTTCTGAACTATTTGATGGCGGACAATATCAACTGATTTTAAGTAGCTAATAGCTACACCTTCGATATCATTAAGGATTGATAAAGCATGGATTAATCCTGATGTAACATTTTTTGGTAAATCTACTTGGGTGATATCGCCCGTTATAACAGCTGTAGTACTAAAACCAATTCTCGTTAAGAACATTTTCATTTGCTCTTTTGTGGTATTTTGGCTCTCGTCAAGGACGATAAAAGAGTCATTGATTGTTCTACCACGCATATATGCCAGCGGAGCAATCTCAATAGCTTGCTTTTCTATTAGCTTGGTGACTTTTTCTACTCCCATAAAATCAAACAAAGCATCATACATTGGGCGTAGATATGGATCAATCTTTTGGGTTAGATCACCTGGTAAAAAGCCAAGTTTCTCACCAGCTTCAACAGCAGGGCGTACTAGTACAATTCTTCTAACTTCACCTTTCTCATAAGCTGCTACAGCACAAGCAATTGCAATGTAGGTTTTACCTGTGCCAGCAGGACCAACACCGAATGTGACAAAGTTATTTTTGATATTCTCTAGATATATTGCTTGGTTGTGTGTACGCGCTTTGAGCTTTTTGCTTCTTAGTTGAACTTCAGCTTCTTCAAATTTTTTGCGTGACTTAGCGGTGGCAGCGACTTTATCTTTAGCAGTAGCATTGAGGATAGTTGTAATCTGCTCTAAATCAATCTTAGTATTACCAGCTAGAATTTCAGCATAACATGATTTGATAAATCTTTTTGCTTGGGTATTATTAGCTCTTGAATCACTAGTAACATCAAACTCATCAGCACGATGCCTAATATCAACATCAAAATAATTTTCTATAGCACGAATATTTTCATCAAGATTGCCACAAAGTAGCATCATTGCATCGTAGTTATAAGGTTCAAGAACAAATTGAGTTTTATTCATAGATTAAATAAGTTCCCCTCTTAGAGAGTTTGGTAGGCTTTCAGTTATTTTAACCATAGCAAACTTACCAATCAAAGACTTATCACCCTTAAAGTTTACAACTCTGTTATTTTCTGTCCTTCCAGCAAGGATATTATGATCTTTTTTAGATGTTCCTTCTACTAGAATTCTCTGGTTAGTGCCAACCATATGTCTAGAGATTATTTGAGCATTACTATTTAGTAAATCCTGTAGTCGCTTAAGACGATTTTTTTTGACTTCCATAGGAGTGTCATCTGGTAAATCAGCTGCTAGAGTGCCAGGGCGCTTGCTATAGATAAAGCTAAATGATTGGTCAAAGTTGATTTCTTTTACTAAATCTAGTAGTTTTTGGAAATCTTCTTCTGTCTCACCAGGGAAACCAACAATAAAATCAGATGAAATTACAATATCAGGGCGAATCGCTCTTAATTTTCTAATTTTTTGTTTAAACTCTAAGATAGTATGGTTTCTTTTCATATTAATAAGAATTCTATCTGAACCATGTTGGACTGGTAAATGTAAGTGGTTAGCAAGTTTTGGTACAGTTGCATAAGCATCAATCAAGTTTTGTGAAAACTCAACTGGATGTGAAGTAGTAAATCTAATTCTCTCAATACCATCTATCTCAGCGATAAAGTGGATTAGCAAAGCAAGGTCTGCTGTTTGACCATTCTCCATTGGGCCTAAATAGTGGTTGACATTCTGTCCAAGTAAGGTTATCTCTTTCACTCCTTGTTCTGCTAAGATAGCACATTCTGCTAAGATATCTTCAAAAGGTCTATTTACTTCTGGGCCGCGGGTATATGGTACTACACAGTATGAGCAGTATTTATCACAACCTTCCATAATAGATACATACGCCTTAGCACCTTTAGCTTTTGGCTCTGGCAGATAGTCAAATTTTTCCACCTCAGGAAATGATATATCAACTTGAGGTTGTTGAGTTTTTTGTTTTTGCTTAATCATCTCTGGAAGTCTATGAATAGTTTGTGGACCAAAAACTATATCAACAAAGGGTGCTCTTTTGATAATATTTTCACCCTCTTGTGAAGCAACACAACCACCGACACCTATTATTAGATATTCGTTAGTTTGTTTCAGACCTTTCCATCTTCCAAGCTCATGGAATACTTTTTCTTGAGCCTTTTCTCTGATAGAGCAAGTATTAATTAAGATTATATCTGCATCTTTATAATCATCTGTTTTTACAGTATGAAAATGCTCATTTAGCACCTCATGTATTCTAGCAGAGTCATATTCATTCATTTGGCAACCCAAAGTTTTTATGAAAACTTTTTTTTGTTCTTTCATTTAATCGAAACCCTTTATTTTGTAGTATAGCTAAAGTGCTATTAATATTAAATATAATAAATACATAAACTGATCTGTGCTAATCTTGTCACGATTTAAATTAAGTTATATTTTAAACTCTTACCTTGGGAGTAATAAAGGTTATTAAATATAAAATACTCTAAGATTCTACCACAAAATTTAACTAAAAGCACTTTTAGAGTCTAGACTAATTCGCTTAATTAATGTAAAATACTCGAAGCTTTCTTAACGTATTAACTTCGATGAGGCAAAATCAATTTACAAAAGATGATATTTGGCAGTATTGTCTTGAGCATACTAGTGATTTATCAGATAATCTCAAGCAGCTAAGCTATTACACCCGCAAAAATATTCACGGTGCGCAAATGCTTTCAGAGAAGATAGTCACTAAATTACTACAATTTTTTGTTTTTGCTAGTAGGGCGAAAGTGTGTGTTGATGTTGGTACATTTACAGCGATGTCTGCAATTGCAATGGCTGAGGCATCGCCAGATACTAAAGTATATACTATAGATAGACCTAATCAGACAGGTGAGCAGCTAGCAAACCGGTTTATTGCTAAATACCCAAATATCGAATATTGCCAAGGTAATGCTATAGATATTTTACCAACATTACCAAATCAAATAGATATTGCTTTTATTGATGCTGATAAAAAACAGATACAAGAGTATTTTGACATTTTAGTCGCTAAACTAGCATATACTGGTGTAATCATAGTTGATGACATACTCTGGCGTGGTGAAGTTTTAGATCCTCAAGACAAGTGCGCTAAAGCCTTAGACGATTTTAACAAATATGTAAATCAACGCGATGACCTAGAAACATTAGTCTTACCTATTCGTCATGGTATCAGTATCATAAGAACAAGAACTTATCAATATCGATGAGAAAAATAATATTAAATCTTTGTAATTGCTATACAGTTTTGTTTTGTAACAGCTTATGCAGTTACATGTGACAGTGTAAGTATTGATGGTGTTAAGTGGTATCATGATTCTGATGAAAAAAAAAAGAGCAATCTATCTAGAGATCTATAAGCGGCACAATAGAACAAAGCATCAAGTTTTAAAGGGCATCTAAATAGGTACATGGGGCGTTATCTTGGATGTTGATGAGACAGTTTTATGTAACTCATTGCAAGAGTATGATAACTATAAAAATTATAGTTATAGTGCAGAAGAGTTTAGAAAAGGTGTAATTGAGCAAAAAGCAAAAGGTTTACCCGGTTGCTAAATTAACCCATCTTGTCCATAAACTAGGTGAGTATGTAAGTTTTGCCAAATCCATTTAGAGTTGCCAGTAGTTACAGACTATATCACAAGCTACCATATAGACGGTGATAATGTTGTAGATAAGTCAAACTATAAAAATGGTAAGGTGTATATCAATAAAGAGCAATATTTTGATAATGTCACAGAAGTAGCTTGGAATTTATTGGTGGTTATTAACCAGCGAAAAATGGCTTAAAGATCGCAAGGGTAGAGAGCTAAGTTTTGATGATATTTTGCACTATCAAAATAGTAGATCTTACACAAACTGATAGATTTATGCAGTATGTTGATAATGTTGTAAATACTACCAGGTCAACCTAAAGGTTACCACCACTTCAAAATTTGAATGGGAATTTTAGTATTAGCAATATTAAAAGCTAATTCCCATTCAAATGCCGAAGAGGTTGGCTGCGGAGCAGGTCAGAGTAGTACTTCAAAAAAACTAAACCTTCCTATTCAAAACCCTGTACAAAACATAAGCAATCACAGCAGCTACAATATTTACAAAAAATATCGCCTCAACAACTGAATTATAAACAGAGCCACTATTAAATAGTGTTAGCGAATTTAGAATTGTATAAATAGCAAAAAATATTAAACAAGCGGCTTTAAACTGACTATTTTTAAATAATGCTAAAATTGAAAATAAAAATATAGCTAATTGAAAAATTCCTATCTGAAAAACAGCTGGAGTGAAAATCCATCCTTGAAATTTACTCATGATATCCCCACATACTAAATATACATAACTATTAATTAAAGTATAAAGGCTTATATTGCTGATTATAAAGTAGTTTGCGTAGATGTTCGCATAGTGCTTATCATGAATAATACTTGAGTGCAAAAACGCTATTATGAAGGGTGTGATTAGTAAACAAACGCTTACAATTATAGTTACCATAAGTCATAAAAAAATATTGTAGAAAATAGCTAGATTTTACAATAAATGCTTTGGTTTGTCATATGATTTAATAATAAACATATAGACAATCTAATAGATGATAGTTAAAATTTGCTACTAGATAAGTTGTGAAAAATAAAAAGGAAAACTTAATAATGCAAGTTACTGTCGAGAAAAAAGAAGGAATTCACTGTTCACTATTAATCGAAGTGCCAGCTAACGAAATTGACAGTGTAGTTTCAAAAGAAATCAATAGAACTGCAAAAACTATCAAGATGGATGGTTTCAGACCTGGTAAAGTACCTGCTGGTATAGTTAAGAAGAAGTATGGCGAGCAAATCCGTATGGAAGTGATTTCTGATCTTATTCCTCAAAAATATTCTAAAGCTATTCAAGATGAGAAGCTAGTAGTTGCTGGTATTGAAGTTGAATTAAAAGAAAATAAAGAAGGTCAGTCACTTAAGTTTGTTGCTAATCTTGAGCTTTTCCCTGAATTTGAAGTAACTGATTTTGACAAAATCGAAGTTCAAAAGCCAGTTGTTGAACTAACTGATAAAGAAGTTAAGCAAATGATCGAAAATCTTAGAAAGCAGTTTGCAACTTTCTCAGAAGTTGACAAAATTGTAGAAAAAGGTGACAAAGTAACGATAGATTTCGTTTGTAAGAAAGATGGTGAAGCTTTCCAAGGTAGTACAGCAAATGACACAGATGTTATCATCGGTTCTGGTCAAATGATTCCAGGCTTTGAAGATGGTATCATCGGTATGAAAAAAGGCGAGCAAAAAACTATTACTGCAACTTTCCCACAAGACTACCAAAATAAAGATCTTGCTGGAGCTGAGGCTATTTTTGATATAACTGTTAATAAAATTCAACAAGCTGAGTTACCAGAAGTTGACGATGAGTTTGTCAAGAAGTTTGGTGTAAAGGGTGGTGTTGATACTTTTGAGAATGAAATCAAAGAAAATATGCAGCGTGAGCTTAAATTCATCTTACAAAGAAAAGTAAAAGATCAAATTTTCAAAGGTTTAAGAGAAATCGCTGAGTTTGAAACTCCTAAATCTTTGATTAAGAGAGAAATTGATGCAGCTAAGCAAAATCTGCTTAAGCAAATGGGTGGCGATAAAGGTTTTGATGTTAGTCAACTACCAGATAACTTATTTGAAGCTAATGCTAAGCAAAAAGTAGAGACTAGCCTAATTCTAAATAATATTGTGAATTCACAAGAGTTCAAGGCAGAAGATGCTGAAGTTGAGAGTTTATTAAATGAGCTAGTACAAGCTTATGAAGAGCCAGAGAAAACTAAAGAGCACATCAAGAAAAATGATAAAGAAATGGCTAATTTAAAAGCGCTAGTGATAGAGAATAAGCTAACAGACTGGGTATTGGAGCAAGCTAAAGTAACAGAGAAAACAGAAGATTTCTTTGATGTTATTAAGGAAAGTATACAAGCTCAACAATCTGGTTTCTCAACTGGCTTTTAAAGAGAGGTTATAAATGATAACTAATAATTTAGTTCCTACTGTAATTGAAAAAACAGCTGGCGGTGAGAGAGCTTTTGATATTTACTCAAGACTGCTTAAAGAGCGTATAGTTTTTTTAAATGGTGAGGTGAATGATCACTCAGCTAATCTTGTGATAGCGCAGATGTTGTTTCTAGAGTCAGAGGATCATGATAAAGATATTTATTTTTATATAAATTCTCCAGGTGGTATGGTTACAGCGGGCATGGGTGTATATGATACTATGCAGTTTATTAAACCTGATGTAAGTACTATCTGTATTGGTTTGGCTGCTAGTATGGGATCGCTTTTATTAGCTGGTGGTGCTAAGGGTAAAAGATATAGCCTACCAAGCTCACAGATTATGATTCATCAACCTTTAGGTGGTTTTAGAGGTCAGGCATCTGATATTGAGATTCATGCAAAAAATATCTTACGTATAAAGGATAGACTAAATAAAGTCTTAGCACATCATACTGGTCAGGATTTGGAAACTATTGTGAAAGATACTGATAGAGATAAGTTTATGATGGCTGATGAAGCTAAAGAGTATGGTCTGGTTGATCATGTGATTGAATCTCGCGAAGCAATTATTAAATAATTAAAGGAAGTCAACTTAATAAAATGGCTAAAATTCCATATTGTTCTTTTTGTGGTAAATCGCAACAGGAAGTCAAAAATATTATCTTAGGAAGAGATGGTAACATCTGTAATGAATGTGTAAGTAAATGTGCCGAAAAAATCCGTAGTGCCAGTAGTACTCCTTTAGAAGATGTTTCATTTGATAAGCTGCCAAAGCCGGTAGAAATCAAAAAATACTTAGATGATTATATTATTGGTCAGGATAATGCTAAAAAAGTATTGTCAGTAGCAGTATACAACCACTATAAGAGAATCACATCTACCCCAACAAAAGATAATGATCTTGAGCTTAAAAAGAGTAATGTACTGTTGATTGGGCCAACAGGTTCAGGTAAGACATTATTTGCACAAACTTTAGCAAAGTTACTAAATGTACCTTTTGCTATTGCTGATGCTACAACTCTTACTGAAGCTGGTTATGTTGGTGATGATGTTGAGAATATAATAGTTCGTCTTTTACAAAATGCTGATTTTAATGTTGCTAAAGCGCAAAAGGGTATTATTTATATTGATGAGATAGATAAAATTGCACGCAAATCAGAGAGTACATCAATAACTCGTGATGTATCAGGTGAAGGTGTGCAGCAAGCATTATTGAAACTTATAGAAGGTACTGTGTCTTCTGTGCCTCCTAAAGGTGGTAGAAAACATCCTAATCAAGATATGATTCAAGTAGACACTACAGATATATTATTTATTTGTGGTGGAGCATTTGCTGGTATCGAAAAGGTTGTTAAGCATAGAATGGATAAGGTTAGTATTGGTTTTAATGCTGATGTTATTCAACAAAAAAATAATTTAGATAGCGATAAACTAATGCAAAAGGTTGAGAGTGATGATTTAACTAAATTTGGTCTTATTCCAGAACTAATTGGTCGCTTACCAATAGTTACAGTTCTAAAAGAGCTTAAGGAAGATGATTTAGTTAAAATTCTTACAGAACCTAAAAATGCTTTGATTAAACAATATATTAAGCTGTTTAAGTTTGATGATGTAAGTATTGAGTTTACAGATCAGGCTCTTGTTGAGGTAGCTAAAAAAGCAATTGCTAAAAAAACAGGTGCAAGAGGACTAAGAACTATTTTAGAAAATGTACTTCTTGAAGTGATGTTTCATGTACCTTCATCTGAAGATATTGAAAAAGTTATTATCAATGCCAAAGTAATTCTAGAGCAACAAGAACCAATCTTAGTTACAAAAACACAACAGAAAAAACAATTTAAAGATATAATCTAAAAATTTACAGGAGGATGTAAGTTTATGTTAGAAGCTCTAAATATCGTTCCTGTTATTCCTTTAAGAGATATTGTTATTTATCCATCGATGACTCTTCCACTAAATGTTGGGCGTAAAAAGTCAATAGAGGCAGTTAAACAGGCATCAAATAATTATAATAACTATATTTTATTAGCTACACAAAAAAATGGCTCTAGTGGTGGTGATGTTATAGAAAACATTTATGATATTGCAACTCTTGCCAAAGTTGTCCAGATTATGAAACTTCCTGATGGTAGTTTGAAAATAATAGTTGAGGGTATGGCTAAAAGACTAGTAGCTAAGTATGAAGATATTGATGGTTGTATTTACGCTAATTTAGATAGTCTACATGTTAATGATAATTATGATCCTAGCCAAGTTGATAAAGAGCTAAAAGCTATTTTACTATCAGTTTCTGATTTGCTTAAAAAATTTGTTGATATCAGTGGTAGAGTTTCAAAAGAGTCATTAGCTACACTAATAAATATAGAAGAGCCACATAAGTTTATTTATGAAATTGCAACTATTCTTAATACAGAGATAGCTAAAAAGCAAAAGATTCTTGAAGCAACAGAGATAAAAAATAAAGCTTCGCTACTGCTTTCATATCTTTATGAAGAGTTAGAAATACTAGAGCTAGAAGCTAAGATTAAAGATAGAGTCAAAGCACAAGTTGATAAGAATCAGCGTGAGTACTACCTAAATGAGCAAGTCAAGGCTATATATAAAGAGCTTGGTGAAGCTGATGAAGAATCAGAAGTGACTGCTTTGAAAAAAAGGATTGAGCATACTAAGATGTCTAAAGATGCAAAAGAGAAATGCTTAAAAGAGCTTAAAAAGCTTAAGGCAATGCCACCTTCTTCTTCAGAGTCAGCTGTTTCAAGAAACTACATCGAGACTATACTTTCTCTACCATGGGGTAAGAGAGCGAAAGTTAAAAGAGATATTAACCTTGCTGAGAAAGTTTTAGAAAAAGATCATTACGGTATCAAAAAAGTTAAAGAAAGAATTCTTGAGCATTTAGCTGTTCAGATTAAAAGAGATAGCAATACCAAAGCGCCAATTTTATGCCTAGTCGGACCTCCAGGTGTGGGTAAGACATCTATAGGCCAGTCGATTGCAAGAGCAACAGGTCGTGAGTATGTGCGTATGGCATTAGGTGGAGTACGTGACGAATCAGAAATCAGAGGACATCGTCGTACTTACATAGGTTCTATGCCAGGTCAAATTATACAAAAGATAATTAAATCAAAGACAGAGAATCCACTTTTCTTATTAGATGAGATTGACAAGATCTCATCTGATTTCAGAGGTGATCCATCTGCTGCGTTATTAGAGGTACTTGATCCAGAGCAAAATAGTACATTTAATGATCATTATCTTGAGATAGATTATGATTTATCAAATGTAATGTTCGTTGCAACAGCAAACTCGCTAGATATAGATCCGGCATTGCGTGATAGATTAGAGATTATCAATCTATCAGGCTATACAGAGATTGAGAAACAAGCAATTGCAAAACAATATTTAATATCTAAAGCACTAGAAAACAATGGTTTGACTAAGGATGAAATTAATTTCACGCCAAAAGCTATTCTTGATATTATTAGATATTATACAAGAGAGGCTGGCGTAAGAAATTTACAGCAAAAGGTAGATAGTGTCTGTCGTAAAGCAGTTAAAAGTCTCTTAAAAGATCCAAATACTGGCAAAAT
The DNA here is from genome assembly GCF_001653955.1 of Francisella persica ATCC VR-331. Classification (NCBI taxonomy): domain Bacteria; kingdom Pseudomonadati; phylum Pseudomonadota; class Gammaproteobacteria; order Thiotrichales; family Francisellaceae; genus Francisella; species Francisella persica. The sequence goes on along the minus strand of NZ_CP013022.1, from coordinate 1,485,685 downwards.
TTCGATTACACAAAAAAATCTTGAAGATTATCTAGGCGTGCATCAGTATGATTATGGTGTCAAAAATGCTAAAGCAAAGGTTGGTCAAGTAACAGGCTTGGCTTGGACATCAGTTGGAGGTGAGCTTTTGACTATAGAAGCCCTAGCAATGCCTGGCAAAGGAAAAGTCAAATATACTGGTAGTTTAGGTAATGTAATGAAAGAGTCAATAGATGCAGCATTTAGTGTAATGCGCTCGATATCCAAAGACTATAAGCTAGAAGAGGACTTTTATGAGAAGAAAGATGTTCATATTCATGTTCCTGAAGGAGCTACTCCAAAAGATGGACCAAGTGCTGGTATTGCAATGACGACTGCTTTAGTTTCCGTATATACAAACAAGCCAGTTAGAAATGATGTTGCAATGACAGGTGAGGTAACGTTACGCGGTGAAGTGTTAGCTATAGGAGGTTTAAAAGAGAAGCTTTTAGCAGCATTAAGAGGTGGAATCAAGGAAGTTTTGATTCCTAAACAAAATGTCAAAAACCTTACGGATATCGATAAAGAAATCCTTGAAAAACTAGAAATAACTCCTGTAAGTAGCATAAAAGATGTTTTAGATAGAGTTTTTTGATATTTAGGTGTTGAAACACTGCATTTTTAGTGTTATAAATTTAAGTGACACTTGTCAATTGTATAAAAATAAAGGAGTTTAAAACATGAACAAGAGTGAATTAGTAAGTGTTATAGCTAAAGAAGCAGATGTTACTAAAGAAGTTGCGAGTAATACTCTAGATGCTACTATTGCTGCAGTAACTAAAGCTTTAAAAAGTGGTGATAGTGTAACTCTAGTGGGTTTTGGTACTTTTCAAGTAAAAGAAAGAAGCCCTAGAGAAGGCAGAAACCCAAAAACTGGTGAAACTATTAAGATTCCTGCTTCTAAAGTTCCTAGCTTTAAAGCTGGTAAAGGTCTAAAAGACGCTGTAAAATAATAAAAATTTACAAAAAAGTAATTTTTTAAAAGGCATACTTGGTAGTATGCTTTTTTTTTATCTATAATATTTACAAGTTAATTAAATTAATTATTAATTAAGGTCAATAAAATGTTACAGTCTTTAAATGATAGACTTAAAGGTCCTTTTACTTGGATTGTGGTTATCTCGATGAGCTTTATTTTTGTAATCTCAGGTATGACATTCTTTTTTACAAATATTGGTAGTAGTAGAGCTTATGTTGCTAAAATTGGCGATAATGAAATAAGCTCGCAGCAATTTCAACAATACACTCAAAATGTTACTACAAATGCACAAAAGAGATCTATTTTAGCTCAAATGATAGATCAGTATTTGTTATTAGCTGATGCACAACGCCACAATATTGTAGTGTCAAAATTAGCTCTACAATCAGCAATATTTACCAATACAATCTTTTTTGATAAAGATGGTAAGTTTTCTGCTGATAAGCTAAAACAAGTTGTTGCATATTTAGGTGGTATGGATAGGTTAGAGCAGATATTAGCTCAAAATATCCAAGTAACTATAATTCCTAAAACTATAGTAGATACATCATTTAATACGGATTATGATAATAAGTTGCTTACAAGTATATATTCTGTAAATAAGTATATAGACTATTTCAAGGTTTCTTCTTCTGATTTCAAATCACAAATTAAACCAAGCCAGCAAGATTTACAAAGCTACTATGATACTCATAAAAATGAGTATATATCACCAGCACGAAAGACGATTAGTTACTTCATAATTACAAAAGATGATTTTATAACAAAAAATAATATTAATAAATATGAGTTAGAGGCTTATTATCAAACCCATAAAGAATTCTTCAAAGATTTTGATTATAATACTAAAGCTACTATCCAAAAAATAATTAAAAATAGGCGTGCCTTAGAGAAGTTTAATGAGTACACACAAAATGTTGATAGCATTAAATATGCTAAATTAGAAAAAAGATTTGGCAAAGCTAAAACAGCTACAATTATTAATAATAATGATATGACAATTAGTAATATTGCTAATAGCCAGTTTTTTGCAAACTTAGATAAGTATGCAAGCATTGCTATAGCTAATAATCATCTTCTAGTTTATCAAGTAGATAACTCAACCAAAGCAACTCAGCAAAAACTAGCTGATATTAAAGATAAAATTTCAAAGGCGTATATTGAGCAAAAATCACAACAACTTGCTGTACAGCAGGCACAATACCTTTTAAATGATTTAATTAGTGGTAAGAAGATAGATAAAAGCTTTAAACAAGCCATAGTAAGTAGTAACTCACAAGTATTTAGCAAAGATTTTAATGATTATGTAATGTCCAATAGTAATAATCAATATCATCATTATAAGACTGCTAATGGTGATATTTATATGTATAAGGTAGCTAAAGTTGAGCCAATAAATAATAAAGCTACTCAAGTACCTAATCAAGTTATCGATACGTATAAACAAGAAGAACTAAACTTCTATTTACAGGTAATTAAACAACAAATTCCAATTAAAGTTAATGATAAAAATATCTAAATGAGTAAATCAATCTATGGTCTGGCTGGACCTACAGCTTCTGGTAAAACTTCGCTGTCAATATCGTTAGCTAAAAGCATCAATGCTGAAATTGTTAGTGTTGACTCATCTCTTGTTTATAGAGGCATGGATATTGGTACAGCTAAGCCAACTCTACAAGAGCAAGATGGTATTAAGCATCATCTTATTGATATCATTGAACCAGCAGATAATTTTTCTATAGCAGATTTTATATCAAGTGTAAATACTCTTAAAAAAGAGATATGGGCTAGAGGTAAAGAAGTTTTACTTGTTGGTGGTACAATGTTTTACTTCAAAGGTTTGATAGAAGGTTTATCTGCACTACCACAATCTCAAGCTAAGATAAGGAAAACGCTTGAATTAGAGAGAAAAGCAAAAGGCTTACAATATCTTCATCAGCAACTAAGCAAAATGGATCTAGAATCTGCTCAAAAAATTAATCCTAATGATCAGCAAAGAATCTTTCGCGCTCTTGAGGTTATTATGATAAGTGGTAAGAAATATTCTGAGCTTGTCAAAACATCTAAAATTGGTGGTTTAGAAGAAGATCTAAAACTATGTGCTTTAGTACCAAATGATAGATCGATACTGCATAAAAATATTGAACTTAGATTTAAACAAATGCTAGCAGAAGGTTTTTTGGCTGAAGTACAAAAGCTTAGAGATAATCCAAATTTAAGTATAGATAGTACGGCTATTAGAAGTGTTGGTTACCGCCAAGCATGGCAATATCTTGATGGAGGTATTAGTTATGATGAATTTGTCAATAAAGGTATAGTAGCTACACTCCAACTTGCTAAGCGTCAGCTTACTTGGGTTCGTAATTGGCAGAGTCCTATAAATATAGTTACGATGGAGAGCAAAACTAAAGAGTTACATATTTTAAAATATTTTGGTTATAAATAATATTTGCTGATAGATATAAATCTTGCTAGAATATAGCGAAGTTTAATTGTTAAACTTGATAAAATAATAATTATAACAAAATAAATTTAAAGGAAGTGAGACAATGTCGAGAATATCATCTTTACAAGACCCGTTCTTAAATGCTTTAAGAAAAGAAAAAGTTAGCGTATCTGTATATCTAGTAAACGGGATTAAATTACAAGGTCAAGTAGAAGCTTTTGACCAGTTCTGTATCGTGCTTAGAAACACTGTAAATCAAATGGTTTATAAGCATGCCATATCTACTATAGTACCAGCTAAAAGTGTAAGAATGGTCTATAGCTCTTTTAATCCATATCACCAAAACTCTAATGATGAGCAAGATGAGAATGTAGATGATATTCATTCTGATGATCTTAAAATTCAAGAGAGTGAAGGCAATACTCACGAGTAATATAATCTTTTCTTTTTTCTTTAATAATTCCATTGTGGAGAGTACAATATTAGTTGGTGGAATTTTTCCAATCTTATCAAGCAGGTAGTAAGTGCCTGCTTGTAAATATAAATTTTAAGTACCATCGTGATCTTAATGCTGATTTGACTGAGTTAGAAGGCTTGGTTACAGCAGCAGAAAAAGTTGTATTGCAAAGTTTAGATTTTAATCATCCTGAACCTGATATCAAATATTTTTGTGGTATGGGTAAAATCTGGATGATAAAAAATAAACGCGATGAACTAGAAGCAGATTTAGTTGTTTTTAATCATCCTTTAACTCCTTCGCAAGAGCGCAATATTGAGAAATTTCTTGAGTGTAAGATTATGGATAGAACTAGGTTAATTCTAGAAATATTCTCACTTCGAGCAAAAACTTATGAAGGTAATCTTCAAGTCGAACTTGCGCAACTTAACTATCAATCAACACGTTTAGTCAAAGGATGGACTCATCTCAAGCGACAAAAAGGTGGTATTGGCTTACGTGGTGGACCTGGTGAAACACAGCTTGAGATAGATAGACGCCTAATTAGACAAAGAATTAAGCAGATTACGCAAAAACTTGAGAAAGTAAAACACCATCGTAATTTAGGTAGATCTTTACGTAAGAAAAATAACATTCCAACAGTTTCATTTGTTGGCTACACAAACGCAGGTAAATCAACTTTATTTAATAGAATCACAAACACCAATGTTTTAGCTAAGGATCAGCTATTTGCGACTTTAGATCCTACTTTGCGTAAAGTGATTGTACCAAAGCTTGGTGAAGTTATATTTTCTGATACTGTAGGATTTATTAAGAATTTACCACATTATTTAGTTAAGGCTTTTCATGCTACTTTAGAAGAGGCTATAGAATCTGATCTTTTGGTACATGTTATAGATTACGCTGATGAAAATCATGAAAGTTATATTGAGCAGGTCGAAAAAGTACTTAGTGAAATTGGTATAGTAGACAAAAAGATGATTTGTGTATATAACAAGATTGATAAGCTAGAAACTACCAAGTCAAGTTTTGTTCCACTTGAGGATTCTGATAGTAGTGTCGTCGCTAGAGTGTATTTATCTGCACAAAATAGTGATGGTTTAGCAGAGTTATATCAAGCATTAGCAACATTTTTTAATAAAGCATGGATAAATCAAACTATAGAGTTACCACCTAAGTATTCAAAAGTTAGATCCAAGATGTATGAGCTTGGTGTTGTTGATGAAGAAGAGATTTCAGAGCAGGGTAATTATCTACTACAAATAAAGATATCAGAAGATGATTTTGAAAGATTTAATAGAGAGCTTAATTTAAATTTAGCAGAGTTTTTTACTCAAAAATAAGCTGACTCATACTTATAAGCTTTTTCAAACGTATATTGGATTGAAAATATATTTTCTTAATTTGTAAGTTCTATAGTTATATTTGCATTTTTTATTTTTAGATTAAATATCTCTAATTAGAACTATATTTAGTATTATCAATACAAGCTTTGCTAAGCATTTGTTAATTATTTGCTGATAGTGCAAAAAATATAGAAATTTTTATATATAATAGTTAATGTGTGAGATATAAATACTTTATAAAGTGTATAGGAATGATAATTTATGATTAAAAAGCTAAAACAAAAATGGTTTTGGAATAAAAATTCTGAGCATGGACCACCAGATTTAGAAGAAATGATTAAAAGATTCTTTGGCAAGAAGAACAAAATTAATAATGATGATAATGAGAGTATTTACTCAAAAAATGCTAATAAGAACAAAACAACATTTAACAAACCACCAGTTGCTAAAATAGCTACAATAATATTGGCTTTACTTATAGTTGCATGGGTTGGTTTCGGTTTTTATGTTATACAGCCAGCTGAGCAAGCTGTGGTACTTAGATTAGGTAAGTTTTCTAAATTAGTAGAGCCTGGTCTACATTGGCATCCTTTGGGTATTGATAATGTTTATAAAGAAAATGTTCAAGAGTTGAAAACTATTTCTATAAAGCGTGACATGTTGACATCTGAGGAGAATATTGTACATATTTCTTTTACAGTTCAATATCGTATTGCTGATTTGGAAAAATACTTATTTGCTAATACAAATCCTACCCAGTTATTACAACAAGCTTTAGAAAGTGCAGTTAGACAGGTGGTCGGTGAGAATAAATTAGAGCAAATATTAACTACTAATCGTGCTGTAATCACTCAACAGGTTAGAAAAGAAATGGAAGAATTACTAAAAAACTATAATTCAGGTATTTATATAAGTGAAGTAATAATGCAGCCAGCTCAAGCACCAGATGCGGTTAAAGGTGCATTTGATGATGTAATTAAAGCGCGTGAAGATCGTGAGAGAGAACAAAACGAAGCTGAAGCATACGCAAATAGAGTAGTGCCAGTAGCACAAGGTAAGGCTCAAAGGATATTAGATCAAGCTAATGCATATAAGCAAAAGATTGTTCTAGAAGCTCAAGGTGAAGTTGCTCAATTTGAACAATTATTACCTATTTATAAACAGTCTCAGGATATTATGATGAATCAAATGTATTTTAACACTATCTCAAATGTGCTACAGCATAATAAGATATTTTTGATAGATGGTGATGGTGATAAGAATATTTTTTATGTTCTAAATGATACACAAAAACAAGCACTATTATCAAATACACAAGGAGGAAATTAAGATGAGTAAATTTCTAAAAATATTCTTAGTGCTTGTAGTATTTGTAGCTATAGTTGTGTTAAGTACAAAATTTATTGTCAAACAAGGCTCAGAAGCAGTTATTCTACGACTTGGTGAACTCGTAAAGGATAAAGATGGTAAAGCTATAGAGTATGAGTCAGGTTTACATGTTAAGATTCCATTTATAGATACTGTCAAGATTTATGACATGCGTAATCGAGTTTTAGAAGCTGATTCTGCTCGTGTAGTTACCAAAGAACAAAAAGATGTCTTGATTAATGCCTATGTAGTTTGGAAGATAAGTAATAGTAATATTTCTACATTTTACACAAGTACTAGCGGTGGTGTTGATCGAGCTGAGATATTATTAAAACAATTCTTAGAATCTTCTTTAAGAGTAGAGGTCGGTAATAATGATATTCAAAGCTTAATTAATGACAATCGTGATAAGCTAATGATTGCTTTAACTAAGAGTGTCCAACAGCAATCCAAGCAAATTGGTGTAGATGTTATCGATGTAAGAGTTAAACAGATAGATTTACCAGATACAGTTACAGACTCTATCTATAAAAGAATGAGATCTTCGCGCCAAAAAGTAGCTGCTTCAATTCGAGCAGAAGGTAAGCAATTAGCTGAAAAAATAAAAGCTGCAGCAGATGCTAAAGTAACAGTTACACTAGCAGAAGCAGAAAAAGAATCTAAAACTATAATGGCAGAGGCAGATGCTAAAGCAGCTAAGATTTTCATAGAAGCTTATTCTAAGTCAGTACCATTGTATGAGTTTCTAAAGAGTATGAACTCCTATAAAGAGAGTTTCAATGGTGAACATGAAGTTGTATTTATGCTTAAACCAGATAGCAAGTTTTTCCAATGGTTTAAATTAGAACATAATAGTAAGCTTGCCAAAGATATGAAAGAAGTTAAATAAATGAGTAAAGTAAAAGTACTTTTTGTATGTAAAGGTAATATTTGTAGATCACCTATTGCTCATGGTATTTTTCGTGATATCGTTAAGAAGCATAATCTCGATAAGTATATAGATGTAGCGTCTTGTGGCACAAGCTCACGCATGTGGGGACATGAAGGACATGGGGCTGATATTCGCACATTAAAAATAGCTAAGAAATATGATTGTGATCTTTCAGATCAAGTGTCTCGGCAGCTAGAGGAGTCTGCTTTTGTCGAATATGACTATATCGTTGTGATGGATCAAGAAAATATTGATACAATAAAAGAGATGTTTCCAAATGCTGATTTTTCAAAAGTCTCTAGGATGTTAGAATATGCATCTAATATTGCTTTTAATGATGTGCCAGATCCATATTTTGAAAACAATTTTGAAAAAGTTTTTTTGATGATAGATACAGCATGTCAAGGGCTTTTTGAAAAGATAAGGTTAGAGTATAAGTTATGAACTATGGTAAAGCAAAATATATAATGGGTGCGGCAAAAGTTTCGCAACTTCCAGAAGGTATTGGTGTCGAGGTCGCTTTTGCAGGGCGTTCAAATGCTGGTAAATCAAGTGCATTAAACACTCTTACAGATCAAAAAGGTCTTGCTAGGGTAAGTAAAACACCAGGGAGAACACAGCTTATTAACCTATTTGATTTAGGTGATAATAATAGGTTGGTAGATTTACCTGGTTATGGTTATGCTAAGGTTTCAAAAACTATTAAGCGTCAATGGCAAAGTGAGATGGAGAATTATTTGACATCGCGTAAATGCTTAAATGGTATAGTACTTTTAGTAGACTCACGTCATGAGTTAAAAGAGTTTGACTCTTTGATGATAGAGATGGCTATATCTTTTGACTTAAATTTGCATATATTACTAACAAAGGCTGATAAGTTAAATAATAAAGAACGAGCTCAAGCTAATAGAATAATAGATAGTTTTCTAAAAACCTTTGTCGTTGCAGATAAAATATCATATCAATTATTTTCATCACTAACTAAGATGGGTCTAGATAAGTTTAAAAAAAAGCTTGATAGCTGGTACGTGACCAATATCTAACAATCTTGGGTAAGCATTCAATTTACTTAAGATAAGTTTTATTAGCTTTTGTGGTTCAAGTTTTGTATTATTTGAGAAACTAATTACCAGCTGTAGTAAATATTTTTATTTGAGCAATCCCTAGTTCCATTGCATCTATTTTTATATGTACTATTTTTAGTAGATAAGAATTTCTAAAGGTAGTTTACCAAAGCGATTAATTAGTTCAATCTTTATATTAACTAGATCTTTGTGATTAGCTTTAGAGATGCGTTTATAGATGTTCAAACGAGTATTGACATCATTAATATAATAGTCAGGAATTAGTGTTGGAATATTTAACTAGTTTTTATATTTGCAATAGTTTTATCGAGTAAATCAATATATAGATTTAGACCATACCATCGATATTACCACTTTGTTCCTCCCCAAGTATTTCACCAGCACCACAAATTTCTAAATCATGATTATCTAAAGTAAAACCGCCACCTAGTGATTCAGTGTTATTGATGGCTTCAAGCCTTTTTAGCGCATCTTTAGTTACTTGCTTCATTTGGTATTAGCATATATGCATAAGCTTGGTAACGTGAATGACCAACTCTACATCTTAGTTGGTGAAGTTGAGTTAAGCCAAGATTATTAGCTCGATAATTAGAGTATTTGCATTGGGAATATCAATACCAGTCTCAATAATTGTTGTACAAAGTAAGATATGATATTTGTTATGTTTGAAATCAAACATAACTTTTTGGATTTCTTTTTTGCTATACGTAGGTATGGAATAATTCTTGAAGAATTTCTTTTTTTTTTTTTGAATAGTCTCAACTTTATTATAAAGATAAAAAAATCTGTCCGCCACGAATAGTCTCACGACTTACAGCTTCACGGATTATATTGTTGTTATCATATTCTTTGACAAAAGTTTTAACTGATAAGCGTTTTACAGGCGGTGAGGCGATAATTTATAGGTCTCTTAGTGCTGAGAATGCCATAATTAAACTACGCGGAATAGGTGTTTTTCAGGCATAGTCAAAATATCTATCTCAGCTTTTATAGATTTTAACTTTTCTTTTTGAGTAACTAAAACTATGTTCCTCATCAATAATTAGTAAACCTAAGCTTTTAAAGTCAATTTGTGATGAAATTAGTTTATGAGTGCCGATGATTATATTAATATTAATTTTTTGAGGTTTTCAAAAAGTTGCCGCTGAGCTTTTAGAGTTTTGAACTGGTGATTACTTCGATATTAACAGTAGTATTATTGAATCTATCCTTAAATCTATTATAATACTGTTGAACTAAGATTGCTATTTGTTTTTGATTTTGTTAGCTAGAAAAGCTATACGCATTGCAATCTCTGTCTTATCAAAACCTACATTACCACAGATTAGTCTATACATAAGTTTGATTGAGATCATATCTTTAAACATATTATTAATGGCTTAAAGCTACAGGAGTTTAGTCATAAGGAAAATCTGCACAAAATCTAAGATATTCTCCATCATCTAAGCTATTGTAAAACCTTGGCGCATTTCTCTTTTTGCATAAATTTAGATAAGATTTGCTGCTACATCAATAATTTTTTGATAGTTTTTTCTTTTTGTTTTTCCACTTATCTGTACCAAGTTTATTTAGAACTATATTTTTTACGTAAAGATTTGTAAATATAAGATTAGATTTAACGATGTGATTGGTACATATATTTTGGTATCATTTGCATATCTTAGTAATATAAACTCATCTTTTTTACCATTTAGCTCAATAATTTCTAAGCCTTCATACCTCCGATGCCATGGTTAATATGGACAACATGCATTCCTAGTTTTAAATCTGTAAGATCTTTAAGGTCAACGCTAGAGTAGTGATCATGCTGTGAAATTTTAGTGGAGTTATAACTATGTTCAGGAAATAAATCCGCTTCTGTAATTAAAACAATTTTTTTGTCTATAATACCCATTCTTGGAAAGGTGAAATTATTAGGCAGAACTTAGCAGCTACTTTTAAAGCTTCATTAAAGCTTTTACAGTTTTGTATATTTAGATTAAGCTTATTTAAGTGCTCTAGAAGCACTTCAGCACGCCCCGCCCATTTGAATCAGTTGAAAAAATAACTTTATCAAAGTTAGTTTTATAAACAAGCTGTTGCAAATTTCTAAATAGATTTGCAAGCTTGTAGTTTACTGAGATTTTTATAAATGGTCTACTTTTGAGTGTTTAGATTTTGACTTTGGCCATTTAATATTTTTATATTGTCGATAGATATTTTGTATCTCTTGCTGTGAGTAAAAAATTTTTTTATAGGGTAGAATTGGTCTATCACTATCATGCTTAAGCTCATTATATCTAAATTTTACTTTTAAGAAAAAGCTTTGATTGAATTAACAATATTATCAACTAAGTAAATATTTGTTGATTGTGGTAGATAATCATAAAGACTAGTAAGATTGTCATAAAATAAAGGTAAATAAAACTCAATGCCACTGAAATATTTATTATTATATATATGTCGCAATAGTTAAATTAAGGGCTTTCTTACAACATAATCTTTTGAGTTTATACAAAGAAAAGCAGTATTTTGATCGTTATATACTAGCTCATGATATGGCATAATGTTGATTGATTGTATTTGATTACCAGAGCGCTGAGTTTTAGTATTAAGCTCTTTGATATTATAGTCAAACCTCATCATGAAAAAAATCTATCTTAAAAGCAATTTTTGAGCCGATAGGGTATATAATATCGATAATGCTACAACGAATACTAAATTCACCTTTCTAAAAAAATTGTGTTTACTAAAGTATAACTTACTTCTGTAAGGAGCATTTTATATTTGCTGTATTAAGTTATCACTTGTTTTGAGTATAAATTGAGTATAAAGCTATACTCCTGTATAAAACTTACTGGTGCTAGTTTTCTTAGTGTATTTGATAATACTTGTTATTATTAGAGTATTTTGGGGTTGGTAGAATCTCTTGACGTCTAGAGATAATATTTACATTAGTTGAGAATATATCATAAGGAAGAATTTCTAAAAAATAGAATATCTATCTTTGGATTATATTTATTGAGATATTTTAATTCTTTGTATATCTTATGTACTTGTTGTGAGTCTTCAGTGAAGATTAAATTAAACTGATTATTCTGCTTGAGATACTTATTAAATAAAACACTAAAAGCAGATTGTAAACACTAGATACAATTGTATCACTGACAGATATTTGGTTATTAAGCATTAGAATTTTAAGAGAAATAATAATATAAATTATTCTCTATCTCCAGCTACAGCCCCAAAAATTTGTAATAGAGTTACAAATATGTTAAATAAAGAAACATAAATATTTACAGTAGCTAAGATGTAGTTAGTTTCCTCACCTCTTACAATAGCATTTGTTTGCCACAAGATAAAACCACCAGATATAAATGCAAATACTAGTGATATAATTAAAGCCAAAGCAGGAAGTTGTAGGAATATATTAATAATTAAAGCTACTAACGCTACAATAGCACCTATAGCACAGAATGAACCGAATCTGTTAAAATTTCTCGCAGTATTCATTGCAACTACAGATAAACCAAGGAAGATAAGACCTGTAGTTCCAAATGCCATCATGATTAGTTCAGCACCATTTTTAAACATAGTAAGATACATATTTAGTATAGGGCCTAATGAATAACCTAAAAGACCTGTTAGAGCAAAAGTTAAAACTATGCCCCATGGTGAATTTTTAGTGGCATTAATACTAAATAGTAAACCAATGTAAACTACTAGCATTAGTAATGGATTCATTATTGTTGTGCCTGTACTCATCGCTATAAATGCTGTAAAAGCACTAAATAATAGTGTCATAGATAGCAACCAATATGTGTTTCTAAGAACTTTGTTTGCTCTTAGCATAGACTCTTGAGAGAGTGAGTCTATTACACGAGTGTTATTTTCAAAGTTATTCATTTTTTCTCCTTTAAATTTGTTGTATAGTTAATAAAAGTTCCCTAGCAAATAAATTATAACATAATTGTATAATGTTAGATATGGGGCTAAAGATAAATTTACAAGAAAATTATTAATAAACTAATAGAAATATCATACAAGAAATATACAAATACTAGCGATGAGAATATTAAATATAGTAGTGTTGTAGTGATAATTTCATTTTTGCCACCTGCAAGTATTTTGCCAAGAGAGAAATATATTGGCACAATCAAAATATTTAAAACCAAAGCTAAAATTGTAGCAATCATAAGGATTATATTGATGATTAGGATATTATTTGTAAATATTGCTATCATTAAGATAAACACTCGGATAGCTTCGATATACAGCATCGTTTTGATGATATGTGAGTTTGTGATTGACTCAATACGCAGAGTTATAAATTTAAACCTCCAACCAAAATACATTATTATGCATAATAAATAGCCAGTTAATAAAAATAAAAAAGTACTAATCGCAGAATTTAGGTATTTTGGATTTACTATATGTTCGTATCTGAGAAAACTAAGATAAAAGACCTTATTTATAACTATAAGTGCTAGACTGAAGTAGATATATTTTAAGAGATTTTTACCATTTTCTTTGTTATTAGAAACCGTAAGAATATGTAAGTATATCAGTGATATAGGTAGAATAACCAAGTTTAAACTGTTAAAAACATTTAGGTTAACAAGCAAATAAAAAAGTATAAAAGCAAATATAAAGAAAATAAAAAGTACCCCATAAAAGCTTAAGTTGACTCTTTCTGTTTGACTTGTTAATGAGGTATTAAGCTTATAACTATTCTTAAGGAAAAATAATAGTAAAAAGATTACTATAAAAAGGTAGAGAATCTTAAAATGGTACATACTTTTAAGAAGTAAAAAGTAAATAATAATTCCAGCAGCAATTCCAAGTAAAGAACTTGAATATACACCAATAAAGCCATATATTCTGCGAATATCTGTCTTGAGGTAAAAAGCACTTAAGTTAAAAAGTAAATTAACAATAACTATTGCAAGGCCAACCCATAATACGGCATAACTAAATAAAACCATATTGTGAATAAAAGATAGAATAATCGCTACTATAATAAACTGTAGACCGTGAATAATTGACTTAGTTGAGCCAAAAATATAGTTGCTAATACATCCAAAAATCCCAGCAAAAAATATTACAAAAAGATGGTCATTACGATTATAGAAGAAGTTAATATTACTATAGTCATTTTTTATAGTCATAAAAGGAGCGATACATAAACATAAGCAAAAAGTTATAAAGGCTATGATATGTAAACCTTTAGGTTGCTTAAAGTTAATATTTACTTTTGAGATCTTTGTAGAATTTCTCATTATATAAGTGCTAACTCTTGTAGTTTGGTTAAATAGTTTTGTTCATCTGGGAGAGTGTTATATTTTTGTGATTTCCACATCTTCTCTGCAAGATAGTCTATCATAATATGATGTACTTTATGTTCATCATTATCGTATTTGTTTAGAAGTTGCCGATAAACATTAGTTATGCCAAGTGGATTGTTGGTTTGGACTTGTTCAATAATTGCTAAATGTAGACTTATATGCAAGAAAGGATTTATTTGCCCAATTTCTGGTGAGTAGTCTTTGTCAATATTATCAAGAGTAATCTGTTTATGATACTCTTGATGTAACTCTATGATCCTAGCTATTTGCTCTTCTAAAGTAGTCAAAGGCTTGTTATTGATAAACTTATCCCAGCTATCGATAAAAATCTTGCGTAATTGGTATCTATCTTTAGAGAGAATCATCGATATTTTTCCTTATCTTTAAATTCACAATAGTCATAAATTATACAATTACGACATTTAGGTCTCTGGGCTGTACAGATGTAGCGACCATGCAATATTATCCAATGGTGAGCATCATGTAGATACTCTTTAGGAATGACACGCAGAAGTTTTTTTTCAACGTCATTAATATTTTTACCATTAGCTAATGGGATACGATTTGCAAGCCTAAAAATATGTGTATCAACCGCTATCGTAGGTTGTCCAAAAGCTGTATTAAGAACTACATTTGCAGTTTTCCTGCCTACACCAGCTAAAGATATCAGATCATTAAAATTATTTGGTACTGTACTATCAAACTTTTCAATCAAATCTTTACATGTTGCTATGACATTTTTAGCTTTGGTTTTGTAAAGTCCAATAGATTTTATATACTCAGCTAATTTTTGCTCACCTAAAGCGTATATTTGTTCCGGAGTGTTAGCAACCTTGAACAATATTTTGGTAGCTTTATTGACACCTATATCAGTTGCTTGAGCTGATAAAATTACTGCGATTAGAAGTTCAAAATTAGATGTATATTCAAGCTCTGTTGTTGGTTTTGGGTCATTTTTTTTCCATGTTTCAAAAATTTGGATTCTTTTTTGCTTATTCATTGGTTGGTAAAGATTTCTTTTTATTTCTAAACTTAGCTAATGAAGCAGCTATATAGGCTTTTTTGTCAATTTCTTCGGCAGAGGAGATATTTTTATAAACTTCTCTTTGTTTAGCCTTCGTTTGACTTACTCTTTGCTTATGATAATCGTATCTATCACGATAGTGATTTTTTTGATTTGTATAGACATTATCACTTAGATTATTAGGTTGTTTATCAGCAGCTAAATCTACTAAAGATATACAGTTCATTGGGCATGGTTCTACACATAGCTCACAGCCTGTACATTCTGCTTCAATTATAGTGTGCATGAACTTTTTTGCGCCTACTATAGCATCAACAGGACATGCAAGTAAGCATTTCTCACAACCAATACACATTGATTCATTAATCTTTGCAATAGCTCGTGGTTTTTCTTGTCCTAGTGAACTATCTAAAGCTATTTCAGGTTTATTTAAAAGTTTTGATAGCTCTTTTAAAATTTTCTCTCCACCTGTGATACATTTATTATGCTTTTCGCCATTTATAATAGCTTTAGCATAACTATAACAGTCAGGGTAAGCACATTTTTGGCATTGTGTTTGTGGTAATACTTTATCAATTGCTTCTATAGATATAACCATTTTAGTATAATTCTATGTTTGTTTTACTTTCAATATTTTTTATATAGTTGGTAATATTTGTTGGTATTTCAAGCAAATCTCTAGCCATTGTTAGGATGAAAAATATTGGAAGAATATTTATATCATCCCAAGAAAACTTCTCACCATTTATAAAAGGGGTTTTTATCAAAGGATCAATTTTTACAAGTATTTGGTTTATTGCTCTGATCGAGTCATAAGGAGGATTTTTAAGTAAAGCATCAAAATCACCAATATATTGTTTTTTACTTATAAAATATTCTTTAGCGCTTTGCGTTGGGAAGTCACATTCATTACGTGGGTGATGAGGAATTCGTGGATATACAATTCTGCGGTAATGTGGTGCTAGTTCAACAATACAATCTTTGACAAAGCTATCAATAGTTGATTCTGCAATCTCAAAATTTTGGGTCTTGGCAATAAACTTACATATTTCATCACTTTCTTTGATAAAAGTGCCATCATTTTTTTCTAAAAAAGGTACTTGTTTTGAGCCAATTCTATCGATATGAGCTTTTTCATTATCATTTGCTAAGGTTATCATTTGATAGTCTAAATTACTTAAATCAGCAACTAGTCTTACTTTTATACAGTAAGGGCAATGGTGATACAGATATATTTTCATAATTGTTTATTTATTACATTTATATTTTTCTTAATTATATCATTTATTGAGATTAGATAAACTTGAGGTAATCAGATACTACGTTTAAAAATACAAAATTTGCTAATTTTGTTTTTTTCAGAAAAGACATTAGTATAAAACTTATTATCTTTTGGAAATATTATGTTTAAAGATCTAAAAACAAAGCAAAGCTTTACAATTGCAGCAATTACACTCTGAGGCAGTTCGCAACTTATAGTTTCAACACTATTTAATTCTTCATCTAACAAAGTTTGTTATATATTTATGGTATTGGCTTCTCTGAGAACTGTGCCTATCTATTTCATGGTATATATAAAGCCATGAATTATACAATTATATATACTTGGTGGTGTGCTTTTAATATAGGATATATCCAATGTTTCTAAGGTTTGATATACTATATCAATTTGCAGTAGGAGTATGTATTAGCAGCTGCAGGTTTGTTTCATAATGTACTATGGATACTTTAGTAGATAATGATGGTACTGTAAATAGTAATTTATATCACATTCTCAGTTTTAATTTATTTCAGAGTTGTTTGTAAGAGCAATGTTAATTGGTGTATATTGTGATAGTAAGAATATAGGCTTTGCTATGGGAGCATGGTATATATCTATCTCTATGACTAACTCTATCACAGGACTATTAAACTAAGTAGTTGCTTTCCCAAAAGATGGAATGAGGCTTTTAGAAAGCGCTAGTATGTGTCAGAGTTATTTTTTTGATACTAGTGTAAGTTTATGTTAATAGGATTTTTAGTACTGATATTGGCATACTTTAAAATGAGATGTATGATAATTTAGGAATATATATTTTTTGTTTAGAAATTAGCTTAATGAAGGTGCATTAAAGTTTCTTTTAGCAGCTTCTTGATCTAGTAGATATAAGCAATTGTTTTTGACAATTTTGATTTTATAATCATATCGCTAACGGTTACTTCTTCTTCGACTTGTTCATCGATAAAATTAATTAGTAAAGCTGCCAAGGCCAAGATCTGTAGTATAACCAGCTATAGCTAAATAAGTATTTTCTGACTCTAACTCGTACTGATAATTTAAAGCATCTAATAATCTTTTTGATATGTAATATGTCTTACTTGTTTTTTTATGTATGTATTTATTTATTAAAAATCTAAATGTTTTTAAAAGTATATGCAAATTTATAATATTTAAAAATTATTTTATAATCGTAATAACTAGCTGATAACTTAGGAATAGAGATAATCTTTAACTAATTATTTATAAATAGGCGTTAATCATTTATAATGTATGGAAATTATAGCTTAAGTGAATACGCTAAAAATATTATGAAAGGAATATCTAGTATAAAAGTAAAAGTCGAAAGTGGCAGTAAATATACTACAGATCATGGTTTCCATGCTGTCAAAGATGGCATCATAAATAAGAAAGATAATGCTGTACATGTGCGTAAACCAGATTGGTTGAAGGTGCAAAAACAAGATTCTAAAGAATATCTAAAAGTTAAGTCTATAACAAAAAAACATAAACTATCAACAGTTTGTGAAGAGGCAAGATGCCCAAATATCAATGAATGTTGGTCACATGGTACAGTAACAATTATGCTAATGGGAAGTGTATGTACTAGAGCTTGTAAATTTTGTTCTGTAGATACAGGTAATCCAAAAGGTTGGTTAGATAAAGATGAGCCTATGAATGCTGCAGTGAGTGTTAAGCTTATGGGGCTTGAATATGTCGTACTAACATCGGTAGATCGTGATGATGTAGAGGATGGCGGTGCTGAGCATTATGCAGCAACTGTTACGGCTATTAAAAATCTTAATGAGAATATCAAAGTAGAAGCATTGACCCCAGATTTTGCTGGTATTAAAGAAAATATTGATAAAATAATAAATACAAAAGTAGATGTAATTGCACAAAATATCGAAACTGTAGAGCGTTTAACTCATGCGGTACGTGATCCACGTGCAGGGTATTGGCAAACATTAAACTTCTTAAAATATGTTAAACAAAAATCGCCAAATGTGTTTACCAAAACTAGTATTATGGTAGGTTTAGGAGAGGCTAATGAGGAAATATACAAGACTATGGATGACGCGCGAAGTGTAGGAGTTGATATAATCACGCTAGGACAATATATGCAGCCTACAAAGCATCATTTAAGTGTTGAGAGATTTGTGACACCACAACAATTCGAAGAGTACCGCAAAGTAGGTCTCGAAAAAGGTTTCCTAGAAGTAGCATCAGGACCTATGGTAAGATCAAGTTATAGAGCTGATAGAGTTTTCAAAAGAAATAATTTAGATTTGTAACATCAAAAAATATGTAAAGGGAATAAAATGGCAAAAGTAGCGGTAGTATTATCCGGATGTGGTTATCTTGATGGTTCAGAAATATATGAAACTGTATTAACAATATTAGCATTAGAGAAACAAGGTGTAGAATGGCAGGGTGTTGCGCTAAATACAGATCAAAAGCAGGTGATTAATCATTTGCATCAGTCTGTAGATAGCAAAGCATCAGCACGTAATATTCTTGAAGAATCAGCACGCATTACCAGAGGTAATGTTATCGATATAGCTGATGCAGATAGCGATGATTATGATGCTGTAATCTTCCCAGGTGGTTTTGGCGCGGCGAAAAATATTATGGATTTTGCTTTTGTTGGTGATGATAGCTATCAAATGGATGAAGAAGTTTTAAAATTTGCACGAGCATTTTATCTAGCTGATAAACCTGCTGGTTATATATGTATAGCAC
Source organism: Francisella persica ATCC VR-331 (assembly GCF_001653955.1). NCBI lineage: Bacteria > Pseudomonadati > Pseudomonadota > Gammaproteobacteria > Thiotrichales > Francisellaceae > Francisella > Francisella persica. The sequence goes on along the minus strand of NZ_CP013022.1, from coordinate 1,466,707 downwards.
CATTGATGATACCTTTGGTATATCGAGAAGGTACAAAAGCTACTGTTGGTACAGATGAAAATATCACAGCTATACTAGCAAAAAAAGGTGCTGAAGCTATAATTATGGATGCTAAGGATATTTGTATTGATGAGAGTGTAAAAGTTGTGTCAACCCCAGCATATATGTGTGCAAGAAATATCTTAGAGGCAGCTCAAGGAATTGAAAAATTAGTAGAAAAAGTAGTTAGTTATATTTAGAGAAAAGGTGCAAAAATGGCAGGTCACAGTAAATGGGCTAATATTAAGCATAAAAAGGCAAAAGAAGATGCAAAACGTAGTAAAATCTTCACAAAGATAATTAGAGAAATAATTGTTGCTGCAAGATTAGGTGGTGGTGATAAAGATGCTAATCCACGTTTAAGAGCTGCAATAACAACTGCTCTAGCAAATAATATGAGTAAAGACACTATCGAAAGAGCTGTAGTAAAAGGTGCAGGTGGTGATGAAAGTGGAAATGTAGAAGAAGTTCGTTATGAAGGTTATGGTCCTGGTGGTGTAGCAATTATTGTTGACTGTATGACTGATAACCGTAATCGTACTGTTAGTGAGGTGCGTCATGCATTTACGAAAAGTGGTGGTAATCTTGGTACAGATGGTTCGGTTGCATATATGTTTACTAAAAGAGGAATCATCTCATTTTCACCTGGTGTAGATGAGGATATATTGATGGAGGTTGCTTTGGAAGCTGGTGCAGAAGATATAATCACTCATGAAGATGGTAGTATAGATGTATACATAGATCCACATGATTTTTCTGATATACAAGAGGCTTTAATCGAAAATGGTTTTAATTCTGAAAGTGCTGAAGTTACTTTTGATGCTGAGACAAAAGTAGAATTAGATGTAGAAACCGCAGAGAAAGTTATGGCACTTATTGATAAGCTAGAAGATTTAGATGATGTACAAAATGTTTATTCAAATGTTAACTTTACTCAAGAGCTAATCAAGCAACTTGGTTAGACTTTTTTATTCGACTATCATTATTGATAGTTTTCTAATTGTTATTAAGCTATAGTAAAATCTTGTAGTCATAGGGTGATAATAAGTATTAAATGGTTATTTTAGGAATAGATCCAGGCTCAAGGATAACAGGTTTCGGAGTCATAAAAGTCCAAGATAATAAAATCTATTATGTCGCAAGTGGCTGTATTCGTATTACAGAAACAACTATGGCAAGAAGACTCAAGCAGATTGCTAATAGTATAACACAGATTATAAATATATATGCACCGACTGAGGCTGCTATTGAACAAATATTTATGTTTCATAATCCTATGGGAGCTATTAAACTAGGACAAGCTAGAGGGGTGGCTATGTGTACGCTAGCAATTAATAATCTAGAGGTTAGCGAATATTCAGCCAAACAAATAAAACAAGCTGTAGTAGGTACAGGAGGAGCTGCTAAATCACAAGTTCAGCATATGATACAGTCTTTGTTAGGTTTGAGCAAAAAGCCTCCAGAAGATGCAGCAGATGCTTTAGCAATAGCAATATGTCATTATCATAGTAGTAAATCATTGGCAAAAATCTCTGGAGCGAGCCGAGTTTCTCAAAAGAGAATTAAATAAAATATCAAAAAAATATTTGTCTAAGTTTGATGTCAAACCTATAATAGCTTTATCATAAAAAAATAACAGTATTAATTTTATATGGGCACAAGGTATTATATTCGAGCTTGTACAATATGGCTTATCGGCGCTACATTTTTCTTTTATGAATTTTTTCTAAGGGTGTTGCCAAATTCACTCCATCAAGATATAGTTGATAGTTTTCATGCGACAGCTTTTAGTTTTTCATTGTTTGGTGGAGCTTTTTACCTATGCTATTCATTATTACAAGTGCCAGTAGGCTTTTTATTTGATAAGTATGGTATAAAAAAATCATTATTTTTTGCTACTATCACTTGTGCTTTAGGAGCATTACTTTTTTCACTAACATCTAGCTTATATGTGGCTGTTTTTGCAAGATGCCTAATGGGTATCGGTGCTGCTTTTGGTTTCTTAGGTTTATTAATAATATCAACACAATGGTTCCCGATGAGGTATATGGGTATTTTATCTGGATCTACACAAATCTTAGGGACTTTAGGGCCTATTTTAGCTGGCGGTCCATTACTATTTCTTGTAAATTATTTGGATAGTTGGAGATTAGTAATATTAATATCAGCTATCGTAGGAATTTTTCTAGCAGCATTAATTCTGGTTTTTGTTAAAGAGGGTGCTAAAACTGTAGAAACTTTGAGCAAACAAGAATTAAATGAGATAAAAAGTAATCTTTTAAATAAAAAATTAATTACTATATATTTCTATGCTTTCTTTATTTACTGTTCTATACCTACATTAGGAGCTATTTGGGGAGTTAGCTTATTAGAAACTAAGGGGCTTAGTATCACTCAAGCTTCTTATTCTATGGCTTTTTTGTGGTTAGGTCTTGGTATTGGAAGTCCTTTTTTTGGTCTAATGTATGATAAGTTTAAAGATAAGATAAATATGCTATTTGTGGTTTCTTTACTAGGATTTATCTGTGTTTGTTCATTGTTATTTTTACATTTAAATCAAATAATAAGTATGATTTTATTATTATTGATTGGTTGTGCTGCTGCTGGTCAGACACTTTCATTTACGGTGATAGCAAACTACATGGAACGAAAGCCTAAATCTATATTTTTTGGTATAAATAACACTGTAGTAATGTTTTCAGGGTTTATCGTGCCGATTATTGTTGGGGTATTAGTTAATAGTTTTAATTTAGATATTTCGCTAGCTCTTTCAATTCTTCCTATCGCTTTTCTAGTAGCACTTATAGTAAGCTTAAAATTATAAACAGTTCAGAGCAACTAAGGAATATTATTGATGATAAGTTTTATAAAAGGTGTATTGATAGAGAAAGATCCAACATCTTTACTTATTGATGTAAATGGTATTGGTTATGAGGTTTTTGTACCGATGACAACATTTTATACATTAGGTGATATTGATAGTCAGGTTAGTCTTTATACACATTTTGTAGTTCGTGAAGATGCTCAGCAGCTCTATGGATTTAAATCAAAAGTTGATAAGAAAGTTTTTCAAGAGTTAATTAAAGTCAATGGTATAGGATCTAGAACAGCTATTGCTATTTTATCTGGGATGGATTCAAAAAAGCTATTACATTGTATCGAAAATAAAGATTACGCTTTATTAGCTACAGTTCCTGGTATTGGTAAGAAAACAGCAGAGCGTCTGGTTGTAGAAATTTACGATAAATTATTGAAAATGGCTAATGAGATTTATGCTCAATCTTTAGGTTCTACTACAGCTAATCTAGATTCACAAGCACAACAAACACCAACACCTACAGTCTTAGCAAACTCAATATTTAACGAATCTGTTGATGCATTGTTAGCCTTGGGTTATAAGCAAAAAGATGCTGAGAAAATGGCTCTCTATGCTATGTGTGATACAACTACAGCTGCGGAAGTAATTCGTAAAGCTTTACAAGGGTCAATAAGATCAAAGAGATAATCTAAAAAAATAATAATAACTAGAGTGGAATGTTAAATAGCTCATTTGAGAAGATAAAAAATATAAACGTACTAACACAAGTATATGATCATTGTAAACTTATGGCCTTTATCATCATAACATCTGGGTATTTATTATTTGCATATTTGAAGTTTGATGATATTATTTTTAGTAAGGAGATATAGCTTTCTAATCATTTATATACTACTGATAAGTAACTTTGATACATCATATAACTCATTTACTACAAATATGTTCACTTTAGCAATAGCGTGTTGCATAGTCTTGATTTCAAGAGAAGAGGTATTACTATTAAGAGATAAAAGTAAAATATTATATTCAGCTTATGCATATTTCTTATACTTTTATATTTGTTATTACTTTAGTTTTGGTTTCTATTTATGATTTTCTACTCTTTATTATCTTTACTTTTAGTAAAAAAACTACTTATGTTTGAAGAATAAAATTAATAATAAGTGAATTTTAATTTATATATGATTGAGGATTTAAATTAATGATAGTTGTAATTGGATTAATTAGTATTTTTGTAATAGTTATATTTGTAATTCTTTTTATATTGCTTAAAAAAAAATCTGTACAAGTTGATAATATCTGTCAAGCATTTGAGCAATATAAAAACTCTACACAAGAGGAGCTAGTATCACTAAGAAGTAAAGAAGTTACATTTGATATACTACTAAATCAAGAAAAACAAAAGAATACAGAATTAAAGCATGATAGCGCACAACGCATAGATGAACTAAAACTAGAGTTAAAATTAGAGAGAAATAAAGCTTATAACTATATTGAGGAGATAAAAAATTATAAATCACAAATAGCAACACTTGAAACTCAACTTAAAGAGCAAAATAATGCTCTAAGAGAAAAAATAGAATTATTACAAAATAGTGAAACAAAGCTCAAATCTGAGTTTGAAAATTTAGCTAATAAAATTTTTGAAGATAGTTCAAAAAAACTCTCTGAACGAAATCAAGAAAGTTTAAATAGTATCTTAAATCCTGTCAAAGAGCAATTAAGAGATTTTAAACAAAAAGTTGAAGATGTTTATGATAAAGAATCTAACGCCAGAAATGCACTACAAAATGAGCTAAAAACTCTTAAAGAACTTAATCAAAAAATGACCACAGAGGCACATAATCTCACAAATGCCCTGAGAAGTAGTACTAAAAAGCAAGGTATATGGGGTGAGATGGTACTTAAAAATGTTCTTGAAAAATCAGGGCTTAGAGAAGGTTTTGAGTATTTTATAGAGAAGCATACTACAGATGATGAGGGTAAAGTATATCGACCTGATGTCGTTGTCAAACTACCTGATAATCGTGATATTATCATAGATGCTAAGACTTCATTATTTGCTTATAATGACTATATGGCGGCTGATGATGATTACAAACATTCTCTCCTAAAAGCTCATATTAGATCAATCAGAGAACATATTAAAGGGTTAGCCAATAAAAACTATGAAAATCTAAAAGGTATAAATTCATTAGATTTCATATTTATGTTTATACCAGTAGAGGGAGCTTTATTACTTGCTCTTGATAATGACACAAGCTTATATGATGAGGCATTTAAGCAAAAGATAATTCTTGTTAGTCCAACTACGTTACTAGTCGCGCTTCGTGCTGTTGAAAATACTTGGCGATATGAAAAACAAGCTCAAAGTATCACAGATATATATACTAGGTTAGAAGAGATATATAAAAAATTTGTTAATTTTGTTGAAGATTTAGAAAAAGTAGGTAAGTCTATAAATGACGCTAATAAGTCTTGCGAAAATGCTTTTAATAAACTAAAAACTGGTCGTGGTAATCTAATAGGACAAGTTGAAAAACTGAAGCTAGTTTCAAATATAAAACCAAAAAAAGAGCTTGATAATAGTTTAGTTGAGAATGCAATGATTGATAGCTAAATCATATTTATATTAGTTAAGCTATTAACTTTTAAAGTAGAATATGAGATGCAATTTTTTTTTAAAAACTATATTTTTCCTTAGAATGATTTTGGCAATATTCTTAGAATGATTTTGGCAATATTTATAACAGTCGTAGGATAAAAATTTTCGCCTTTTACATATTATTATAACTATTTTAGTTATTATTCAGATTATTGATAGTAATTTTGTACATATTCATTATAGTTTGAGTTGGGAAGCTTATGTACATATCTCTGTGGTGGTGTGCTTATCGCTGTTTTTTTGCTATTTGCAGCATTCTAGAAAAGAGGTATTCACTATTAATTAATTATTATTTATTTAATTATCATTAATCTCTTAAATAAAACTTATATGAGCTAGTAAAACTAAGATTGCAAAATGCAAGAAGTTGAAGTATAATGTAAATTGTTCAAGGTTTTTGTTTATTAGCTTTGAATATATGTAGTACATAGATACTTACGCAGATTTATTATTAGTTTAAAAGATTAGCGTTTATGAGTGGAAGTTTATATTAAGATTTTTTTATTGCTAACGGCTTCAAGAAATCATCAATATTACGATGACTATTCTATAGGATTTCTAAGTTTTTAAGTTTTTTCTATTTATTAATAGCATAGTGATTATTTCTACCAATCTTTGTAACTGTTAGATAAGCTGTCTCTATTAGGTTACTTTAAATATTTAGGACCGCTCTTTAAGTGATCCCAACCTTGATAGCCATATCTCTAATAGTGATTTGGGTCACTATTGATGAGACATAACACATGAGAATGATATTGTTAAGAAAACCCAACTTTGTTGTTTTTTTAGGTATTATGTATCATTTAAAAGTTTTATCTTATCTATCAATTATACTGGAGTATATAAGTAAAGATGAATGATGAAGTACGATTTGTAGTTCACCCTTAGCATTTAGTTTGAAATCCATTGTATAGTTTACTACTAATTTGTTGCCATTAGTTTGAGTTAAATGCTTTTTACCCATCATAACCAACCAATATTGTTTTAAACATATAGCCTACATTTTCAAACTCTAATAGATATTGCCCATAGGTCCAGTATTATCTCCAGGATATCTATCATTGCCTGCAACAAAATAAGATACTGCATTCTCTATAAGTTCTTCTAAACATTTTTTAGAAGCAAAAGTTGGCTAAAAAGAATTCACGATTATCATAAGCTATAAGTTTTAGAAATCTTTAATAAATCATTTTTCCACTTAGCTAGTGTATTATCTATATCTTGTATAGTCATATTTTTCTCCTCTCTTAAACTATGAACTATGCAGTTTTTACCTATTTTAGAAAAAATTATAATTCTGATGTAAAAATGGTTATAGAACATTTTAGTTTACATCTATTTGGGCATATTAATTTAATAGAATGGCAAAGATTTATAGAAGAATGTAATCAAAATACTAACTTGAATCTTAAGCTTTCTGGATTTGATTTAAATAATGAAATATCCAACGTAGAGAAAGTACTAGACTTTGTTTTTGATAATATTTCATTTCATCAATTATGTTATGGTTCAAACTTTTCTATTTCAAATCATAATGATTGTTGATTAGTAAACTGCATACCACAATTCTAATGAATATGACATCATAGCATATTTACTATGTGTATGTACAATAGCATTAATATCCTTTCGAGCTTTATATGTTTCTAAATGATATTAGCAGCTTGCGGTATTACTTTATATCTATTATATTAAACATTTATCCGTTAGGTATTACTGTGACAATATTTTTCTTAGTAACCTGATAAAAGGTTACATTGTAGGTGTAATAATCATATCTCCATTTGGAAGCCTTGCTGATATATGTTGTAGCGAGTAAGTCATCTCAACCATAATAATGTATTAAATGATAACAAACTGCCAATTTTTTTCTGAATATTTTTTATGTAGATACATCTAAATAATTCACTTATAACGTTATATATTTAAAATTTTATCACTTAATTATAAATTTAATCTAGTTTTTAATTATTTTCATGTATAAAGATTATTTCTTCGATACAAAAATACTATCTTTGATATAGAATCTGTATGGCATATCTTTTGCTTTTGATATACCGATTCTTTGTGCCTGAACTATATCGTTGTCATTGATTAAATCATTATTATATATAAGATGAATAGGATTATTTATATCAAGTAATTTAATGCCATTATCTTTTAAAGTAATATTAAATGCCTGTGTTAATTTGGCTGGGCCTGAACATAAATCTGTTAGAATTTTTTTTGATCTATTAATCTGCATTTGTGCAATTCCAGCTATTGGCTCGAGTGCTCTTATAAGTACAGCCTCACCAATCCCCAAATCTGATGTCACAACATTGATACAGTAATGCATTCCATAGGTAAAGTATACATAACTAGTACCTGCTTGTACATACATCATTGAATTTCTTTTTGTTTTATTTTTATATGAGTGACAAGCTGGATCATTATACAAATACGCTTCGGTTTCAACTATTTTCCCTACTAATATTTTATTATTATATTTACTCACTAAAAAATGCCCTAGTAATTTTTTTGCAACATCAATAGTTTTAAGTTCAAGGATTGCTTCTAAATTATTCATAGGTTCCAAATTAATAACTTTTTATTATTATATATTTTAGCAAAATATAAAGATATTATATTGATTAAGCTGCAAGGATTATATAGTATCTAACGTATAAGTTAACTAATAAAGGTGTTATATGTCTAAATTATTAGTTGTCATTGATATGCAAAAAGGTTTTGATTGCCCTGAAGCTAGAGCTATAATCGTAAATCTCAATAAGTTTTATTCTTATTTCAATAATATTAATTTTGCAATGTTCGAAAATAGAAAAAATTCTCTTTTTGAAACTCAATTAAAATGGGTTGACTTTCAAAATGAAGAAGATAGAAAGCTGATTGATGGTGTAGAATTACCAGAAAATGTTCATTTTACCAATCATCATAACTATACGGTATACAATGACGAGCTTAAAGCCTTAATAAAAAAACTTAAACCAACAAAAATCTATCTTGCTGGATTGTTTTCAGATGTTTGTTTATTAAAAACAGCTATGGATATGTTCGATGATGGAATAGTACCTTATATTATCCAGGATCTAAGTGGGTCGCCACATGGTACTATTGCACATGATGTAGCATTTGCAGCTATGAAAGAAGGTTTAGGAGGTGACCGTATTCTAACAACTAATGATCTTAAATAATAATGTTACTTTAAGTTATTGAGCTGGTCTATGTTGAATAAAACTAAATCATCAAGTAGTGTCTTTCTAAGTTTTAATACCTAAATTATATTAAACAAAACCAGCGTAGTATTAAAAATTTGGTGAGCAGAAAATATTAGGTAGTGAGTGAGCCTAAAGCGCAAAATGTAAAAGAAGGTAGGCGCTAATTTATGCTTTATTGTAGATACTAATTTAAATGAGGTTATAAAATAATTATAGAAGAAATAGTAAATAGAATAGGAGATATTGGAAAGATAAGATCAATCTATGTTAGAAGATCATGATTTTAATTTAATCGAACTATTAAACTATTATTAGAAATACTATAGAATTCTAGTTTAAGTTTTTCTAAAGATATTGTATAGATTTTATCTAATTTTATTTACTAAAAGACTGTAAAAAAGTTATATAATGTATAATCAAAAATAAACAACCACTATATAATAAATAATTTAGAAAAAATTAATCATCTTAGTGTAATTTATTACATATATGCAGTATCATTATTCTAATTTCTTTTAGAATATAAAAATATGCATAACGAACCTCTAATTCCAATTTTTGTTTTTGTAATGCTAGGTATTCTAGTAGTTACAATTGTCTTAAAAAAAATAAAGCAGCCATATGTAGTTGCATATTTACTAACAGGGATATTACTAGGACCATATGGTTTGAAATTAATTCAAGATCAAGAAAATCTTGCGAGATTAGGTGAAATAGGTGTTATTTTATTATTATTCTTTGCAGGAATGGAGGTTTCGCCACGCAAGTTTGCTGAAAATTGGAAAGTTCCAACTATTGGGACAATATTGCAAATGCTTATAACAAGTCTAATTGTTTCTATAATTGGTCTAACGCTAGGATGGAGCCTTGCAAAAATATTACTTTTTGGTGCAGTTATTAGCTTAAGTAGTACTGCTGTAGTACTTAAATTATTAAATGATAGTGGTAGCATGAAAACTCGTTTAGGACAAAATGTCCTAGGGATTCTTCTAATCCAAGATTTAACAGTAGTGCCGATGCTTATTCTTGTAAGACTAATAGGTGGAGAGCAACCATCAATTAGTCAGATAGTAATTCAGATTGTGGGAGGTATTCTTGTAATATCTATAGCAGCAATTATGGCGGTGAAAAAGAATATTAAAATATCTTTTATTTCTGTATTGGGAAAAGATGAGGAAATGAGAGTTTTTGCTGCTTTAGTAATTTGTTTTGGGATGGCAGCACTTACTGAGTCATTAGAATTATCATCAGCCCTTGGAGCTTTTGTTGGAGGAATGATTGTTTCTACTCTTGAAGAGACAGAGTGGGTTGGTCATAGTCTTTCAACTGTTAAGACGATATTTATGGCATTATTTTTTATTTCGGTAGGTATGTTGATCGATTTAAAATTATTTTGGGATCATGTATATTTATTTGTTTCTCTTCTATTATTAGCTTATTTATTAAATACGACTATTAATGCGCTTATATTTAAAGCCTTAAGACAGAGAACTGAAGAGGCTTTGATAGGTGGAGCAATGTTATCGCAAATTGGAGAATTTAGCTTTGTACTGATTTCTATGGGTTATGTTTCTGGAATTTTAAGTGCGACAATGTATCAGTATTGTATTACATTAATATCTTTATCATTATTATTTAGCCCATTATGGATTAGTGGAGTTAATCTTTACATTAATAAATTTATCAAGAAGAGAACTCAGATCTAATTTCTTTGATAAGCTCTTGAGTATAGAATTGTTTAATCTTTTTTTTTACGTTCGACATATAATAAAAACTAGCTTGCACATTTATAATATTCTCTTTATCAGCTAAAGTTTTTACTTCAATATATGGTTTGAAATCATTAATACCACAATTCTTGAGTTTATTTTTACTAATAACTAAGCTTTTTTGAGAAATAACTACTAAAAAATATTTATCAGCAATGATTCTTTTGATTAATTGTTCAAGATTTTTGGTAATTTAGAGAGGATTTTTCTGCAGCTATAATCCAAGGTACTTTATGCAAAACAATATTTTCATCACTAGTAAAAGTCGTGATAATACTTGTAATTACTATAGTATTAGGAAATTTTAAGAGTTTTCTAGTTATTCTTTTATCACCATGTTCAATAGTTTCATATATTCTAAAATAAAATATTTTATATCGGTAACATATCCATGATAATTTTGTACTTGGATATAAATCACTTTCATAAAATAGGTTGCGCTAATTGATAATGATCCAGACAACAAAGTTCATAACAGTTTCTTTATTAACTATTATAAGACCAACGGCAACTAAACTTAACAGTAAATAGGTTAGCGATTCCACCAATCTAGATTTTTCTAAGAGCTAGTAAAAAAATAAATTATCCGCGATTTTAGTTTTTGATCTGTTTAGTCGATGTCGCGCGCTTTTTAAGTAAGTAAAAAGCTAAGCTTGCTATTATTAGTTATCAACATTATATTTAATAAACGTTGATGTTATGTAATATTGTTATCAATATCATGCTTAGTGATGATTTGAGATATTACTATTTTATAACCCAACTCTGCTAATAATGCTTATAGGTAGAATTCTTATAGCTATTGGATCAGAAGTGGCTTTTCATTGATACATTTAAAGTAGCACTGATGTTTGATCTAAGAGAGCATTTACAATTTCTGTTGGTCTTACAAATACTATAGAGGCTTTAGGTGAGATATTTGATCAGCTGTTTTGAGTTATTTTGTTATGCTGCATAGTTGGCAGTTGGCTTTAGTATTGATAGGATATTTTGGAGTGTTGTAATTATAGTATTATTAAATTATCCTACTACTAGTGTTAGTAATAGTAATAATTATAAGTTTAAATGTCAAAGCTTTGCTCAAAGTTTTAAATTACTCTTAAATAAAAAACTTTGGCTTTTAGTATATATGTCTGTCTAATAATTGGTATAGTAGTTTTTTTTATGATTTATATGATGTTTAATTTTTATAACAAGCTTATGGTTTATCACAGCATCTAGCAGCTAAAGTAAGTGTGATGATGATTAGTTGGAGGTCCATCCCATAGTTTTATTGCTATCTTATTTGATGAAAAAAATTGTATGGATGCTAGTTGCGATATTATTACTATTGGGCATTTTCAGTAGTGATAATTTTACTGTTATTTTAGTAGATAATTTATATATAATCTTTTTTGTGATTGTCTTGAGTGTATCGAGTATGCTTTTGGTGTTTTTAGTAGTTGAGGAAATATTTCCACCACAGATTAAAGCAACCACATTAGCTATAGTTAATATGGTTATAGGCTTGTGTGGAGCTATTTTTAGTGTCTATCTAAATGGTGGACCTTTGACTGAGGAGATAAATATGGATGTTTTTGATCGAACTTTTATATTAAGCACTATTATAATCTTTACTACTGTAGTAGAGAAATATAGAACTAGAGAAATTAGTCTTTATAGTTTAAGTATATCCTAAGATCTATATTAGATTTATCTAAAATATAACCTCTTTTGTTGAGCGACAGAAAGTTTCTTTAATCAAAAATATACTAATTAACATACCTAAAGCTATAAATCCTAGGAGGATACTTAGGATGGTTTGATAACTTGCAATTGTTGGATTTTTATCTTGATTTGATACTAAGTCAAAAATGCCACTAACTATTGGTGAGCCAATACTAACAGATAACATAATTAAGAAATTATTGACTCCAAGAGCAGCAGCTCTGCAGCTAGATTTAGATTGTTCAGCGATTATTGCAAAACCAATGCAATGCTTTGCCCACTTAGCACATATACCTAAGCAGATAAAAACTAAATAGAGTATGGCCTTGGTTGATTGTTAAAAATATTATTGTTAGTAAAGATATAAAATTTAGGCAAAGTGCAAAAATCATCACAGGTTTTCTTCTTTTTATAAGATAAGATATTGCACCTAAACTATGGTAGCTAATACCATATCCAAGCTAGAGTTATCAAATATGAGATAAATTTTGTATCAAAGACATTTAATTGTAAAAAACTTTTGGTAGCATTTTCTGATAAATATTCAATTGCTAAATAAGTTTTAGCTAAGAAAGTTGCAATTAACCAAACTTGTTTATTGGCGAATATACTTTTCATTTCAGTTAATAGTGACTTTGGTATTTGTAAAATGATAAATCTGTTTTTACCACAACTACTTGACTGATAATTATTTTAAACTACTAGTAGTTATATCAGCTAGAACAATACCAATAATTGCTAAGGAAATAAGTAAATAACGCCAGTCTATAACACTGATGGTGATTCTAGTGGTCCTGCAGCTAGCATCTGACCTAGCACACCTATAAACTGTGAAAATCCAAGACCCTATATGCTAATGTGGTAGCCAATCATAAACAGCAATAGCAGACATAAAAAGCAAAAAGAAGTGCCAAAGTCTATCATTATTCTATAAGATTAGTACAGCAGCAAAACAAGAAACCAACTACTAAAGCACAAATAAATATCCGCTAGTGTAAGTGCTTTTTTTAGTCATAGTTATTAGTAATTATATTAACAGGGATTTTGCAATACCTCCATAGGTGAGTTGATATACTGTCGAGCTTAAAATACTAAATGTTAAGACAGTTAAATCTAGGTCAGATATTATCTGGTGTTCAAATGTTCATAGTATTGTTCGAAGTAGGAACTCGTACATAAAAATACAGTACATGTAAACCATATAACTATAGCTAAAAAAGATGATCTATTATTTATCACTAAAATTTTCTTTTGTTATTTATTCACAATCTTCTATTTTTGCCTCTGCTTTCTTATCTTCTTGGAAAGATGAAACTTTAAATACTAGGTCGCCTTCTTTAATCATTGGATAATTATTTATACCGAGTATGATGCCATCAATTGGTGACTTTATATAAATATCGTCATCATTGCCAAATGGATCATATTAGCTTACCTATTTTCTGGCTTTCTTTAACCCTTGTACCAAGATCTATCTCTATTCTAAGTATCCCTGGTTTGTCAGAGACTGTCCATTCAGTATCTTCTGATACTAATGGTTTGACTTGTTGGATAAATTCTTGATCTTTAAATAAGTCTATTTTACGTATTACACTTTGTATTTCGGCAATACCGACATTAATAGCTTCTTCATTAATCACTAGCTTCATAACAGATAAAAGGAATATCTACATCTTGATGAATTCTACTAATACTAGATTGATTATATTTACTGTGGTAATTACCAGTGTTTGAAAAGCTATGGACATTTTCATAGACTCTTCATCTTCATTGTTGAAATATACTTGTGGGAGTATTTCGTGATTTATAGCCATAGTTTTTTTATAATCTCTTGGGTTATTACGCGTAACAGTGCCATATATGAACCATTCTCATTTCCTGGAAAAGCTTGCTCTAAGGTAAGGTTATGCTTGATACTATGCACTAAACAGAAGACATTTAGTACATGTATTACTACGATTGTACTTTAGTTGTTTATGGTTAGTTTTTTCTAAAATAGAGTTTATAATTTCGGTACTATTAAATTCATCATCATTAACCATGCTAAAAATAAATATACAAGGACACCTTCATTAATCTCATTAAGAATCTTTATTGGCAGATATATCAGCGCACAAGAATATTGAATTGGTAATGGCATAGCTAGAGTAGCTATTTCTACTATTTGAAAAGTATTGTCAAAAATTTTAAATTTCATAAATTTTTATATTAGAGTTAAATTATCTAATTTAAAGGTAATGACAGTATAACAATGCAAAATATTAATTCAAAAAGCGCTACAGCCTGAGTATTGTCTACATAAACCCTCTAAAATAATTGTCAAAATATTCTATTTAAGCTTTTTAAAAATTGAAAAAAACATTAGAATTAGTATTTTGTAGGGTGTGTGAATTTTAAAGGTTTATGAAATGTCAGAAGATTTGATGATTTTTAGTGGTAATGCCTCTAAAAAGCTTGCTAGTGAAGTAGCTAAAGAGCTAGGTGCAACTCTTGGTAATGCAACAGTTGGTAGGTTCAAAGATGGTGAAATACATGTTGTACTAAACGAGAATGTACGTGGTAAGGATGTTTTTGTAATTCAATCAACTTGCCCACCAGCTGATAATCTGATGGAGCTTATTCTATTGATAGATGCGCTTAAAAGATCATCTGCTGAGAGAGTAACAGCGGTTTTACCATATTTTGGTTATGCTAGACAAGATAGAAGATCAAAATCAGCAAGAGTACCAATATCTGCTAAAGTTGTAGCAAATCTTCTTCAAGCAGTTGGCTTAGATAGAATACTATCGGTAGATATCCATGCTGAGCAAATTCAAGGATTCTTTGATATACCATTTGATAATGCTTTTGCAACTAAAATATTTCTAGAATATGTGCGTAAAAATCAAGGAAAATATCAAAATATTAAAATAGTATCACCTGATATGGGTGGCGTGGTAAGAGCTAGATCTGTAGCAAAAAACTTAGGTGTTGAGATTGCTGTAGTTGATAAAAGAAGACCTAAACCAAATGTTGCCGAAATTATGAACATAATTGGTGAGGTTGATGGCAAACATTGTATACTAGTTGATGATATTATGGATACTGGCGGCACAATGTGTCAGGCGGCAAAAGCATTGATAGAGAAGAGTGGAGCTGCTAAAATAACGGCATTTTGCGTGCATCCATTACTCTCTGGCGATGCAATTAAAAATATCGAAAATTCCTCAATTGATGAGCTTATTGTTACTGATTCCATACCTCTTAAGCCTCATGCTGAGGCTTGTAGCAAAATTAAAGTTATAACATTAGCGCCATTACTTGCTCAAATTGTTGAGAAAACTAATGGTGAGGAATCAGTTAGTGATATTTTTCGTACTGATGGTTTAGTCGATTAATTACTTGCATTAATAAATATAATTTACTACAATACAACAGTTAATCTAGGGTCGCATAGATTGAGTTTATTTGTTTAAAATTAATAAGGAATCTAACAATGGCAAATTTTGTTCTTAAAGCTGAAAAAAGAGAAGACTTAGGTACTGGTGCGAGCCGCCGTCTAAGAAGGGCTGGTAAAATCCCAGCTGTTATATATGGTGGTGACAAAGAAGCGGTATCTATAGTACTTGATCATGATAAAGTTCTACACTCAACAGAAGACAAAGCGTTTTTCTCAAGTGAAATAACTTTAGATATCAATTGTAAACAAGAGAAAGTAATCATCAAAGCATTACAAAGACACCCATATAAAGTTAAGCTTATCCATGTTGACTTTATGAGAGTATAGTATATTTTATACTTATTATTTATTTCCCTATATATTTTTCTATTAAAAAAATCCTTGTGTTAAACTAGTAAATTATTTGTAACCATACATTTATTAAATGAGTACTTATACTGTAGTTATTATTATATTTATACTTATTTGTACATCTGCTTTTTTCTCAAGCTCTGAGACGGCAATGATGGCATTAAATAAATATAAAATTAAACATTTAGCTAAAAAAAATCATCGTGCTGCAAAGAGAAGTTTATCTTTAGTGTGCAATCCTGAGAGGTTATTGGTTGCTATTCTTATTGGTAATACTTTTGCAAATATCTTTGCTGGAACAGTTATTTCAGCATATTCTGAAGATCATTTTGGTGATATTGGACTGCTTATTTCAACTATTGTCGTGACTATTTTAGTTTTGGTTTTTGGTGAGATAATCCCTAAATCTTTTGCAGCTATTTATCCACAAAGGCTGGCTTTTCCTTTTTCTTTACCGTTAAAAATAATCATACTAATTTTATATCCAGCAGTAATATTTTTAAGTATGGTTTCAAAAGTAACATTAAAACTCTTTGGTGTCAAAATAGAGGCGGTCAATAATGAGTCTTTGGATAAAGAAGAGATTCAGACTGTTGTCAATGAATCAAATGCAAAACTTGGAGCTAAAAATAAAAATATGCTCTTGGGAGTTTTGGAGTTAGATAAAGTTTTAGTCCAAGAGGTAATGACCCATTTTAATAAGATTGAATATATTGATCTAAGTAATTCAATTGATAAAATTTTAGCCAGAATTACAAAGATGAGATCATTAAATATTATTTTGTGTGAGAATGGCGTAAATAATGTTATTGGAGTTATTAGATTAAAAGAGATAATTAACTTATTAATCTTATCAAAAAAAGATCAGATATCCAAAGCAGTATTACGTAAAATCTCCCAAGAAGCATATTTTATTCCTGAAACTGTCTCATTACAAACACAACTTATAAACTTTCAGCAAAAAAGTAAGAGCTTTGCAATTGTTGTTGATGAGTATGGCGATGTATGTGGCACAGTTACAATCGAAGATATTATGGAAGAGATAGTTGGTGAATTTTCTGATAGGTTTGATGTCAATAATAATATCCGTAAACTTGCAGATAATAGTTATCTGATAGGTGGTAGTGCTACTTTAAGAGAGATTAATCGTCATATAGGTATAGAATTTGAAAGTGAAGATGCTAAGACATTGTCTGGTCTTATAATTGAAGAGATAGAGAATTTACCATCTGGACCTTGTTGCATAAAATATAACAATACTCTATTAGAAATCATGAATATTAGAGATAATAAAATAGTCTCAATAAAGTTAACTATTATTTAGATTATTCCTTATGGCGTAGATTTTTAAAATTTATGGCAAGTTTAGCTGCTGTTATATTGAATTGTCTACTTTTAGATTTTTGTGATTTGTTATTTTTATAGAAGTATAACTATTGAGTAGAATCATCATCTATAATCTATATATCCATTCTATTCAAATTAATATTTTGCATAAATGGACTTTTAGTTGAGTAAATCCAGTTTCTTCATAATATTGACCTTGATAGTGTATGGACTAGTTTCCATTTGTTTAATGCTCTGTTGGAAGTAGCCATGGATTAAGTTATTCTTATTATAGTCTGGATTATAGTATGTACCATTTAGCTGATAGTTATGTAGTGTAAAACTATTACTACAAATATAATACAACTAAGCACTAACCAAATAAGACTACTATGAGTTGTTTTATTATCCATATGAAAGTGAACTAGATATTAAATCTAAAGTTAACTACATCACCATCTTTCATGATATATTCTTTACCTTCAAGGCGAGCTTTACCAGCTTCTTTGGCACCTTTGTCGCCATTATATTTAATATAGTCATCGTATGCGATAACTTCAGCTCTGATAAAACCATATTCAAAGTCAGTATGAATTACCCCAGCTGCTTGTAGTGCAGTTGCCCCTACCGGAATTGTCCATGCTCTGACTTCTTTAACACCTACTGTTAGATAGGTGTGTAAGTTTAGTAAGGCATAACCAGCTTTAATAACTCTATCTAATCCAGTCTCAGATATACCTATATCAGCCAAAAATTCTAGTTTTTCATCATGATCTAGCTGGGATATTTCTTGCTCCATAGCAGCACAAACAGGCACAACATTTGAGTTCTCTGCTTTGGCATACTCTATAACTTTATCAAGAAGAGGATTGTTTTCAAAACCATCATCATTAACATTGGCAATATATAATATTGGTTTACTGGTTAGTAGGGGAGTTTGTTTGAGCCATTTAACTTCATCATTAGTTAACTCAAAAGTTCTTGCTGGCTTTTCTGATTCTAAATGATCTTTTAATTTAGTATAAAAATCTACTTTAGATAAGGCTTCTTTATTACCTGATTTTTTCATTTTTGAGAATCTTTGTACAGCTTTATCACATGATTCTATGTCAGCTATAATTAGCTCCATATTTATAGTATTAATATCATCTATTGGGTCAACTCTACCGCTGACATGAACTATATTGTCATCTTCAAAACATCTTACAACATGAGCTATAGCATCTGTTTCACGAATATTTGCAAGGAACTTGTTACCTAAGCCTTCGCCTTTACTAGCTCCAGCTACAAGTCCAGCAATATCTACAAACTCCATTGTTGTCGGTATTATTCTTTCTGGATTAACAATTTTTGCTAATTCGTTAAGTCTTTGGTCAGGTACAGAAACGACCCCAACATTTGGATCAATTGTACAAAAAGGGTAGTTTTCTGCATCAATTCCTGCTTTTGTAAGCGCATTAAAAAGAGTTGATTTACCGACATTTGGCAAACCTACAATACCACATTTAAATCCCATTATTCTATTCCTTATATATTAATTTTGTATGTAGCTTCTGCATTACAGGCTCTAATTTGTAGTTTATTATATAATCTAAAAAACAGATACCATTATCAATAGCATCATCTATATCTTTTTTCTGAGCTATAGATGGTTTTGATAATACATAGTTAGCTATTTTTGATTTATTTCCTGGATGACCAATGCCAATTCTAAGGCGTAGATAGTCATTAGTACCTAAGTGTTGGTTAATATTTCTTAGACCATTATGACCACCATGACCTCCGCCTTTTTTTAGACGAATTTCTCCAGAGTCTATATCTAGATCATCATGTACCACAAGTATTTCTTCTGGTTCTATTTTATAAAAATTAGCGACTTTTGTTACAGCTAAACCACTATTATTCATATATGTCGTAGGAAATACTAGTAGCACATTATTGTAATCAATACTAACTTTAGCTATGTTACAATTAAGCTTAGGATTTGAGCTAAAACTTTGTTTTTTATCTTGAGCTGTTTTAGCAATAAACCATTCACCAACATTATGGCGTGTATATTGATATTCTTTGCCTATATTACCTAGGCCAACAATCATTTTTATTTTAGGCATTTTTTCGTAGTATTATTTAGTTGTAGTCTGTCTAGAAGTATTTTAGTTACTTCTCTAATAATTTTACTATTTGGCTTAGCATTTTTCTGTGATTGGGTATAAAAAATTGCCATTATGATAGCTCTATTATCATTAGGCCAAATAATAGCAACATCATTTGTTGTACCATATTGACAAGTGCCAGTTTTATCACCAACTTCCCATTCATCAGGTACTTCAGCAGTGATAAGATTGTTGCCAGTACTACTAGCTATAAGCCATTTTTTAAACATTAAGCGATGTTTTTTATCAAGTATAGCATCGCTAAAAGCAAGTTTATTAATATCTCTAGCTATAATTTTTGGTGTGGTTTTATTTTTGTTTGTTATTAGACTAACAGAATTGACTTTAGGTTCTAAATTAGTAATTTTTGTAGCATGATCAGCAAGGGATAAGATAAATTTATTAAGATTTTTCAAACCACCTAGTTTTTCAATTAGAATATTTGTTGCAGCACTATCACCTTGCATAGATGCTTTGCAAAGTTGTTTGATAGTCATTGTTTGGTTGATGTACTTTCTTGTAATAGGTGAGTAGCCAACAATTTTATTTTTAGAAATTTTTAAATTTTGATTTAGTAGTTTATTATCATCCATACTTTGTTTAAGTATTGCACCAACTACAAGAAATTTATAGGTACTACATATTGGAAAATAGAAACTAGCGTTAACTGTAAAGTTACTCCAGTCATTTCTATTTATGGTGTAGACACCAATTTTACCACCATATTTTTTTTCTATATTTTGAATATCATTGGTAACTTGGGTATCTATTTTGGTAGTAGCAAAGCTTAAAGCTACAACTAATATACCAATTATTAGCATAATTATTTTTTTCATAACTTAAATTTAGAAGTTAGTTGAGGTTAAAAGTAAAAATTCATTAATTTTGTTGATATTATTTTTTGCTGCTATAGTAGCATCTGTAAGTGGAAGCTTATTACCACCTGAGATCTTTAAAGCTCCTTGAGGCGTTTTATAAACAATCGTAGGGAAATCTTCAATATCACTTAATAATCTTAAGTTATTTTTAGCTTTTTCATTTTGCTGCGTTAAGTTTTGGTCATGCGTTAAGTTTTGGTCATATTTTTTTGTCTTATGATACTTAATCAATACTTCAAGAGGGTCTTTTGAATTAAAAATACTTCTAACAATCTCTGGACTATTAAGAAATGCACCTAAAGGAATCCAGCGTACTGCAAGTTTTCCTGAGTTAATAGCTGTTTGAGTTGCATCAAATAGACGATTACAATAACTATAACTAGGGTCTATAATAGCATATAATTTATGTGGAGCATCATTACTACCTTGCTGAATGTATGTAGCATATTTTTTGATGTTTAGATAAAGATTATTTGCTTGAGGTGAAGATGTGAAATAGTTTGCATAAATATTATTTAAACTAGTTAGCTTGTTTTGATTTCTATTCCAAGCTAAAAGTTCACCAGTAACAATTACATTCCCATCTTCACTAGTAAAAATTACACTATGTTTGGCAGAGTCATTTTTATTTTGTAGAATATATGCTTGCAGATGAATACCCGTATCAAAAGTCTTTATAACTTTATATTGTGGAAAGGCATGCTCAATAAGATATAAGCCTTGTTTGTTATCTGGTGAGATTTTGTTAAGGTTAGTAGTGCTAAAAATATACAGCACAACTAATAATATAACCACAAATAAAATTAGAATAGAGAAACTTTTTTTCTGCATTAGTTATGACTAAAATTAAATTAGCATAATGTGATTATACCATATATAGATATTATCTTTAGTTAGTAGATAAAAAAATGTCGCCAAAATTATTGCAGGTCCAAAAGGTATGACATTAGTGTATTTGGCAACAAAATTTATAATAATAGCGATCATAATCCCAAATATACAACTTGCAAAAATTGTATATAATAGCACAGGGTAGCCAAACCAAGCACCTACTGCTGCCAAAAGTTTAAAATCACCATGGCCAAAGCCTTCTTTGCCTGTGAAAATTTTATATACCCAAAAAACCAACCATAGTGAAAGATAGCCAATTATAGCTCCCCACACAGACTGCTCTAGAGTAGTAAAAATATTATAGTAATTAAGTATTATGCCAAGCCATAGCAATGGTAGTGTCAACGAGTCAGGAAGGATTTGGTGTTTAGTATCGATAAAGAATAGTGATATAAAAAAGCTACTTAAAGTTACTAGAGCTAAGCTCTGAAGTGTAAAACCAAAATAATAG
Source organism: Francisella persica ATCC VR-331 (assembly GCF_001653955.1). Taxonomy (NCBI): domain Bacteria; kingdom Pseudomonadati; phylum Pseudomonadota; class Gammaproteobacteria; order Thiotrichales; family Francisellaceae; genus Francisella; species Francisella persica. Next base: position 1,445,002 of record NZ_CP013022.1, on the reverse strand, counting down.
AAAATATCTACAAATAAGCTAGCAGCGATAAATTCTACTAGCGGGTATTCAAAAGATATTTTTTCTTTACAGAAGAAGCATTTACCTCTGAGTAAAAACCAACCAATTATAGGAATATTATGACGATATTTTAGTTTATTATGGCATTTTGGGCATTTAGATGGTGTTAATAAACTAAAATTCTGTAAATGTTTTTGCTTATCAAGCCCAAGTATTTCTCTGGCAATATCTTGCTCATCAGTAAATAGTTTATTTGGTATCCGATATATCAAAACATTCAAAAAGCTACCAATAGTCGCGCCAAATAGAAATATAAACAAGAAAATTATGTATATATCGTAGTGCATATTATTTATGTTCTGGTACACATTGCTTATTTTTAGGTTTAAGTTTATTAACACCATCAATAGCAGCAATACGATAAGCTTCAGCCATAGTAGGGTAATTAAATGTGGTGTTCAAAAAGTATCTGATAGTATTATGTTTACCAGGCATTGACTTGATAGCTTGACCAATATGGATAATCTCAGATACTCTATGACCAAAGCAGTGAATGCCGAGTATCTCTAGAGTCTCTTTATGGAAAAGTATCTTTAGCATCCCTGTTTCACTTCCTGAAATTTGTGCACGAGCTAGATCTTTAAAATAGGCTCTACCAACTTCATAAGGAATATTCTCAGTAGTTAATTGCTCTTCAGTTTTTCCAATACAGCTAATCTCTGGGCGGGTATAGATACCTGTTGGGATATCCTCAACTAACTTGTCATTACAAGAGCCGTCTATAATATGTGTAGCTGCAAATCTACCTTGGTTAAAAGCTGATGATGCAAGTGAAGGAAAGCCTATAACATCACCAACAGCATAGATATTCGCTTGAGTAGTTTGATAATTATCATTAACTTTGACAAGACCTCTTTGAGGGTCATACTCAACACCGATTTTGTCTAAATTAAGACCATTTGTATTACCAGCTCGTCCAAGAGCGAATAAGACATAATCAGATGCGATAATTCTACCTGAGTTAAGTGTTGTAACTACTTTATCGCCTTTTGCTTTGATACTTTTATAGGTTTCATTGTGCATTAGGTTAATTCTCTGATTAACAGTGAAGTGATTTGTCAATGTTTCAATAATTTCATCATCAAGAAATGACATTAATTTATTTCTAGTATTGATAAGATTTACTTGAATATCAAGTGTTCCAAGTATAGAGGCATATTCACAACCAATTACACCTGCACCATAAATGGTAATCGATTTGATATTTTTGTCTTTTAATTCTAGAAGCTTATCACTATCTAGAATTCTTGGATGAGTAAAGTCAATATCATTAGGTTGATATGGACGAGATCCTGTAGAGAGAATGAACTTTTTCGCAGTAATGATTTCAGTTGAGCCATTTTTACGTGAGATTTTTATTTTATGTTTGTCGATAAAACTAGCAAAACCATAGAAAACATCAATTTCATTATTAGTGTAACGGTTTCTCTTAATCTCTCTTTGTTTAATAACTATTTCATAAGCAGTATCAAGCATTTCTGGGAAATCGAAGCTTTTTTTATTATACCAAACTTCGCGTGATAGCTGCCTTAGAGCTTTACTTGGAATTGTTCCCCAGTTATTACAACCACCACCAATAGCATCATCCTCGATGATAGCTACTTTTTGCCCGTTCCTAGTTGCTTTCATCGCAGCTCCTTCACCGCCAGGACCACTGCCTATAATAATAATATCGTAATTATATTCCATGGTTTTACTCCACATTATATTGTTCTTTAAAAAATCGGCAAACACATTGTCGAAATGATAACATAGTATAAGTAGCATTTCAGAAATTTTCTTAGTAAGTGAGATGATTTGATCAACACTAATATATTAGCAATGTTTATATTTTCATCTTCATCTTCATCTTTATCAAGCTTGATAGAATTTTTTGGTTGATTACTATTTTGGTAATCTTATTTAAGTACTTCTTAAATTGTTAGAAGTGTTAGAATATTGTCATAATCTTTTATCATTAAGTATAAAAATACTTTTTGCTTTAATGATATTCGCTTTGATAAGTGCATCATAGTCATGTGATTTTGAGTCAATGAAATGTTTTTTTGTTCTTCGTCAATATTTATAAATTTTTGCTGGTAATTTTTTCGATAACAAATAATATTATTCAGTATGAGAATTTAGATAGTCTTTAATTAGACCTAAAATCTAGTAAGTGTTTATCTATATTTGCTTTAGCAAACACAGTTAGAGCTATTGTCGCAAATTGATATACTGACCAAAAGACTAAGCCAAAAGTTGCTAATATACATAAGCATAAACTTTATACTTTTGCTCTTTGATATTTTGAGCTTTAGCAATTTGGATAAACATTAACAGTGTAATATTACTATTACAATGGCAATATATTTTATGTTAATTGGATATCGTAGTATAACAAATAACAATAACACTATGATAAAAATTATTGAAAATGCGAAGAAATTAGAATATATTCTATTGCATTTTTGTTGAATTCTCTTAACTAAAGTGGTAGTTCTATCAGCGACTGTCTTCCAGCTTGTTTCTAAGAGTACAAAAGCAATGATGTTGGTAATTGTTGTCATAAGAAATAGTGTATTAGTGTATTATAATTTTGTTTAGTTTGGCTTTAAAAACAAAAGTAATACTCGTAGAAATTTTAATTTGATTAAATAGTAAAAAGATTTTATCATCACAAATTAGGAAAATACATATTACAGGAGTTTTTATAGGATATATTGTCTTAAATCTTTGTTTTTAACTAGGTTTCCTAGTTTTTCATTGACGTAGTCTGTAGTTATATTGATATTTTTTTCTTCTAGTTCTGGGGCATCAAAAGAAATTTCCTCAAGAAGCCTTTCCATAACTGTGTGAAGTCTCCTAGCACCAATATTCTCAACCTCTTCATTAACTCTGTAAGCAATTTCAGCAATTTTTCTAATGGCATCCTCTTCAAAGCTTAAATCAACACTTTCAGTTTTCATCAAAGCAATATATTGCTTGATAATAGAACAGTCAGGCTCTCTTAAAATCCTTACAAAATCTTCTATTTCTAGAGACTTTAGCTCAACCCTAATCGGTAATCTACCTTGAAGCTCTGGTATAAGATCAGAAGGCTTAGCAACATGAAATGCACCAGATGCAATAAATAGTATATGGTCTGTTTTGATCATGCCATATTTTGTTGATACTGTAGAACCTTCAACTAATGGTAATAAATCACGCTGTACACCTTCTCGTGACACATCAGCCCCTGAGTTACTTGATTTTCTACATACCTTATCAATTTCATCTAAGAATACAATACCATTTTGTTCAACTGCTTCTAAAGCACGAGCTTTTATGTCTTCTTCATTAACTAGTTTTGCTGCTTCTTCATCCTGAACTAATTTAATCGCATCTTTGATACGCATTTTCTTATTTTTTTTCTTATCACTGCTTAAGCTAGAGAAAAGCTCTTGTAGTTGACTCGTCATGTCTTCCATACCTGGAGGTCCCATTACGCCGATAGTTTTTGGAGCAACAGCTACTTCAATCTCGATTTCTTTATCATCAAGTTCACCATTTTGGATTTTCTTTCTAAAGATTTCGCGAGTTTTATTTTCTTTTTCTTTTTTGCTTACAGTATCTTCTGCAGGTTCATTTGCAAAACCAACCTTTGATTCTGAAGCTCTTACAGGCGGGATTAGCACATCTAGAATTCTATCTTCGGCTAGTCTAGTAGCTTTTTCTGTGACTTTGTCTTTAGCTTCCTCACGCTTCATTTTAACAGCAGTTTCAACTAAATCACGAATAATAGATTCGACATCCTTACCAACATAACCGACTTCTGTAAATTTAGTTGCTTCAACTTTGATGAACGGAGCATCTGCTAATTTTGCTAGTCTACGTGCAATTTCAGTCTTACCTACACCAGTTGGACCAATCATAAGAATATTCTTAGGAGTTACTTCTTGACGCATTTCATTATCAAGTTGCATTCTGCGCCATCTGTTACGCAAAGCAATAGCAACTGCTTTTTTAGCATCATTTTGACCAATTATGTGTCTTTCTAGTTCATGTACAATTGTTTTTGGAGTCATTATTTGCGTCATTATATAACTATCCTTTTTTATTTGCTAAACTTTCTATCGTGAAGTTATGATTCGTATAAATACAAGTATCTGCAGCTATTGTAAGACTTTTTCTGACAATTTCTTCAGCTGATAAATCAGTGTTTTCAACAAGTGCAGTTGCTGCAGAACGAGCATAAGTTGAGCCTGAACCAATTGAGATAATCTCATTTTTATCAGCAGCCATTACATCACCAGCACCTGATATTAATAGTGAAAGCTTCTCGTCAGCGACAATAATCATAGCTTCAAGTTTACTTAGCATTCTATCTAGACGCCATTTACGCACCATTTCAACAGCTGCTCTTTCAAGATTGCCTTGATAGAATTCTAATTTTTGTTCAAATTTTTCAAATAATGTAAAGGCATCGGCTGTTGAACCAGCAAACCCTGTAAGTACTTTACCATTATTTAATTTTCTAACTTTTACTATATTATCTTTTGCAACTGTATGTCCAAGAGTAGCCTGACCATCACCACCAATTACTACTTTGTCACCTTTTCTAACACATAGAATAGTAGTTCCTTTGATTACTTTCATAATTATTCCTTTATTAGGCATTGTTAAAATAATCTATGTAATACCATTAAATGGTATTGATATCAAATTTTACAAGTTTTTATTATGAATTTTTTTATATCTTTAAATTATTAGATTAGATTTTATAACACAAAAATAACAACTTTTATGTTATATTTTAACTTGTTTTATTTATTTAACTGAGTGTTTTAAGTATGAGTAATTTAAATTTTAAAGAAACTATTTCGCTAGCAGCATCTATATACAAGAGAGCTTTTAAGGTAACTTTTGCATTAGCCTTTATGCTTTCATTTATCTCTGAGTTTTGTTTTGTCTATTTGATGAACCATGGTATAGATAAGTTTATCCAAAGTAATGGTGAGGCTGATATTTATGAGTTACCATCCAGTAATATTTTAGTAGCTATGTTTTTGATAATTATAATTGCGACAGTATTTGTTTATGCAATGATAATTACTTTACAAGGAATTATGATCAAGCATGAGATAAAAGTATCAGATGCGTTAAAAATTGCCTTACAAATATTTTCTAAAAGAGTTTTTGTATTTATTGGCGCATTTTTACTTTCAATGATTGTAATGACTATATTCATGATGTTTTTACAATATATAGGTATCTTTTTAGCAATATTGTTGTTTTTAACGGTAATGCCTTCAGTACTGTTAGCGCAGAAAGGTATTTTTGAATCTTTTTCTGATAATTTCTATGCAGTAAAAAATAATTTTTTCTATATGTTTAGAATTTCAATAACAATATTAGCATTTATAATTATTAAGCCATTATTAACATTTGGTCTGATATATGTGCTAAGAAGTTTAAATACCGAGATCAATTCATTAGAAATGTCTATTCAGAATATTGTTGTAACAGTAGTTGATGCTTTTATTTTACCTTTTGTTTTTGCTATCAGTGTTGCAGCATTTTTTGCGACAAATTCAAAATAAAACTTGCATAAAAACTATATATAAATCTAATTTAGCTGAATGTTTGAAATCGTAACATCTATAATTTGTTGATAGTTTGTTGTTCTAAGATTTTTTTAAAGAAATTAAAATCATAACTATTTTCATAGTAAATATTCTTATTAGTAAGATTTGTATTTTTATATACATTTTTGACTTCTGTGACAATTCCAGATTCAATTTTGATTTTGATTTCTTCACTAGCTTTTGTATAAGTTTTTGTAAAAGGTAAAGTTTTACCAAACTTCCATCTCCAGTCTTTTAAGTTGTCAATTTCTTTGGTTATTAGTTCTTTATTTTCTAAGGGGGTTTCTTCATTAATCAAGCTTAACTCAATACTTCTGAAACCTTTGATAAAAGCTCTAGTGATATCTTGAGTTTGTATATCTGGTTTTAGTTGGCAAAGATTTATAACTTTGGAACGATAAGATTTAACTCCTTTGGTATCAAGTGACTTATCCATTGGCTGGTGAAGGTAATCATAGAGTTTTTTTGTATTAGCATTTATCAGTAATGTGCCATGATGAAAAGCTCGATCTTTCTTCTCTCTAAAAGCACTACCTGATACTTTATAAGTATAGTTATGATGATCAACGACGATATCATTTCTTTGGTTAGTATAGACTTCTATACCTAACTTTTTAATAGTTTTACAAACTAATTCTAGATTAGCTTGGATATCATGATCTTTTTTAGGGGAAATAATCGTATAATTTAGATTACCAAAATCATGATAAACTGTACCACCGCCACTTTGGCGTCTGACCATAGGGATATTATCTTGCTGCATTGTTGTGAGATTGCACTCAAGCCAAGGATTCTGAGCTCTACCTATGACAACACAAGGTGCATTTTGCCATAAAAATAGGATTTTTTTATCATTTAGTTTTTCTAAAAAAAGCCAGTTTTCAAACGCTAAATTAAAATAAATATCATTACTTTGAGAGATATATATATTCATACAGCTATTAAATATTGTTAGTTTGTAATAAAGTATAAGGTTTTATTGGTTTTATAAAAGAGTTTTGTGCTATAATTTTGCTTTATTGAATAAAATTTTTTAATAAAAATATATATGTTGACTATACAGCAGACCTTAGAAATTATCAAAAGAGGTGCTAATGAAGTCCTAATTGAAGAAGAATTAATCAAGAAACTTAAAAAAAATAGACCGTTGGTAATTAAGTTTGGCTGTGATCCAACAGCTCCAGATATTCACTTGGGGCATATTGTAGTTATTAATAAGCTAAAACAATTACAAGATTTAGGTTATGAGATCCATTTTTTGATCGGTGATTTTACGGCTCAAATAGGTGATCCTACTGGAAAAAATGCGACAAGACCACCGCTAACAGCGGCAGAGGTTGATGTAAATGCTAAAACTTATACTAAGCAAGTGTTTAAGATCCTTGATAAAGACAAAACAGTAATCCGTTACAATGGTAATTGGTTTAATCAAATGTCTGCTAGTGACATGATTAAGCTTGCTTCTAAATCAACAGTAGCAAGAATACTTGAGAGAGATGATTTCTCAAAAAGATATAAAAATGGCCAATCGATATCAATCCATGAATTCTTATATCCTCTAGTACAGGGTTATGATTCTGTAGCTATGAATGCTGATCTTGAGCTTGGCGGTACAGATCAAAAATTTAACATGCTAATGGGTAGAGAACTACAAAAACAACATGGTCAAGAACCTCAAGTTATAATTACAATGCCACTTCTAGAAGGTTTAGATGGTGTCAAAAAAATGTCTAAATCAAGCCAAAACTATATCGGTATAGAAGAACCAGCAAATGAAATCTTTGGTAAGATAATGTCAATTTCAGATGAACTTATGTGGCGCTATTATGAATTACTAAGTTTTAAATCTATAGAAACTATCGCTAAATTAAAACAAGATGTCGCAGCTGGTACTAATCCGCGTGATATTAAGATAGAGCTCGCTAAAGAACTGATTGAAAGATTCCATTCTAAAGCTGATGCTGAGAACGCTCATCATGATTTTATTCAAAGATTCCACAAAAATCAGATACCTGATGATATAAATATTTTAGAATTAAACCAAGAGTTGCCGATAGCGAATTTACTAAAAGAAGCAGGCTTAGTTGCAAGTACTTCTGAAGCTAATCGTATGATTCAGCAGGGTGCAGTCAAAATAGATGGTGAAAAGGTTAGTGATAATAAGATTATTTTTGTTAAAGGAACAAATAATGTTTTTCAAGTAGGAAAGCGTAAATTTGTAAAAATTATTATAAAATAAGGGGTTGTGTAAAATGGATAAGTTTTTATCAATATTTGTTGGTGTATTAATTATAGTAACTATTGTAACTATATTTATTCACCTTTTTCCAATAGCTATAAAAGTATGTGTTATCTCATTGATTATTAGTACAATAATTTATGTTGTACTTAAAATGATTGAGAAGTTTAGTAATTAGATTGTTTAAATTTAATAATAAAATAATAAGTATTTTAAGTATATCTTTAAGTAGGGCGATTTTTTGTCGTTCAAAAAGTAGAGAATCTAAATCTTTATATCTCCTATAAAGTTTTTAAAAATAAATATTTAAAATATGATATGAAAATAAGAACTTTAGAATACGTGACTACGCTGCATGAAATAGTTAGTTTAAAAGAGGCTTCTGAATTTTTATCATAAACTAGCCTTGAGTATGCAAATAAAAAACTTAGAAGATCAATGTGGTGTAAGATTTTTGAAAGGATAAAGAAAAAAGTCTATAAAACAGAAATCGTGGAGAAAATTGTTAAACAAATCTATAATATTTTAGATACACATAAAAGGTTAAATAGGCTTATAACAAATTATCCAAATAAACAGAGCTATAGGAGCTTTTTCAACTTTATATCCCTATCTTATGCCTAAAATTGTTCCTAAATTTAAGAAAGATTATCATAATTTTGAAATTTCTGCAGTAGAAAATGACACTGATAAGTTAATCTATATGCTTTATAAGGATCAGCTAGGTTTTGCCTTTTTAGCTGAGTCTATAGAAGATAGTAATCTTAATATTGAAAGAGTTTTTTAATAAAGATTTTATTTATCAGCAAGTATTGATAATTCAATATCACAAAAAAATCAGTAACATTTAAAGAGCTCTCACAACAGAAACTAATATTACTGTACAGTGAAGAAGGTCTGAAGTGATGGATCTTAGAAATTTGTAAGTCAAATAATATTGATTTTAATTTCATCAAGTGATCTAGTTTACTCACAATAAGAAGAGATGGTTAGAATGAATAAAGATGTAACGATACATAGCTTACATGTATAAATATTCAAGGGTTTGCATATATTTCTATAAAGGATATAGATTTTTTATAGAAATATTTGTTTAGTCAGAAAAAAAAGTAGTGTGTTAAAAAAAGAATATTCAACTATAGTCAAAGCAGTAACAGAAACGACTAATTTAGGAAAATAGATTTTTCGTATAGTCTTTTGTTTAAACTAAATTTAATTATCATAAGAGAATTTTATGATAAACATAAGGTTAAAATATTTCACTTAGTGATCTGTTTTTTTGTATTCTGGTGTAAATTGCTATTTTTATATAGTTTGCAAATATAGGAAAAATAAATATGAATATAAAGAATATTTATGATATTAATAGATATTCACAAAGCATCTAAAAAGAGATTGCCAATAGTTTTTTTAGATTTATATTGATAGTGGCTCATATTAGCAACAAAAAGTATATGAGAATGGGCAAGTATTTAGGAAAGTTATAAATATTGTAGTCACAGAAATCAATCTATAGAGATATTTGGTTTAAATCTAGTGTGCCATTTGCAATGGATCCAACAGGTATGGCTGGGATGTTTTGGCCTAAAGGTGAAATATAGCAATAGCTCAAGCTACTGAAAAGCTTTATATTGCATATACTATGCGCACTATAGCTATTTGTTCTTTATAAACTGTAACAAAAAGAAGTTAATTAATTATTTTTGGTTTCAACTCTATCTTATGAAATATAGAGGATTCACTAAGTCACTAGTTTAAAGAACAAAGGCTTGTAGCTGTAAGACAATTTTTGTTGATGAGATTTACCAGTAAGTGGTATTGGATATAGTGATATGAGTAATGGTTTATCAATTCCTCCTAAATTTGGCATTATAGATCTAATTAATATTGTTACGAAACATGGAGATATTTACTAAGTAAATACAAACAGTTTGGTAATATTAAGTGATCATATTCTAATTGGCGCTAAAGGAATGAAAAGTGTTATAGATTTTATGGATTCACAATTTGATAAAAGTTTTACTTGGAAAGATATAGAGTGGTTAAGAAGTATTGGAATGGTAACTTGGTTTAAAATACACGAAGTTCTGAAAGTGCAGTAAAGGTTGATGCTGATGGTATTGTTATATCTAATATGATGGCAGACAACTTGATGGTGTTTTGCTAACTATGCTTTGCCAGCAATAGCTGATAAAGTAAAAGGTGATGTAAAAATAATTTTAGATTGTCAATAGTTCCAGATGCTAGCCCATGCTCTCTAAGAATAAATGAGAAGATGACTGAGACAAAAATTTATGATTACATTGAGTTTATTGCTAAATATTGTTTAGATAAGTAAAATTGCTAAATTAACTGTACATCAAATGTAGTACATAAAAAGCTAGAAATTAGCAATATATGCTAGCAATAGCTCATGCATTTTGTCTGATGAAATTGTTACTTTAAGAAGTGTGACTTGTTGTGGCTTTGCTGAGACAATTTTTAAAAAATAATTTAATAAATAATAGACATAAGTATTTGAGAATCCATAAAATTATAATGTGCGCGATAATAATGTTTTCAGTAGCTATGGCATTAAATGTCTTAATTGGCTCAGGAGTTATACAAGATTGGGCAACTCATCAGATAGGATACTCTTTAACAGCATGCCATAACTGAGATAATGGTCAGACTTTAGCGATAGTTTATCCAAGTGTATTTAAATTATAAGAAAGCTGAAAAAGAAGGTAAATTAGTATAAATATGCCCAATAGTTTTAGATATTTATAGTAGTTTACAAAAGAGCAACAAATAGATTTATCATAGCTAAAACAGAAGAATTTTTCAATATTTTTCAGCTTGTTACAAAATTTTAAAATTATAGTATTGCTCAAAAAGATATCGATGCTTTAGTTAATAATGTTGCTTAAAACTCAATTTTACCACTATGTGAAAGACAAGACACTTACATTGATAATAAATTAATCATTTCTCTTAAAGCCAATTATTTGTCTACGCTGTTTTTTATTGGTTTCTCTGGGCTTAGTAGATTGGCAGTTTTTCTAAGAGTTGCTTCTTTTTATCTTTTTTTGATACTTTCAGAAGTTTCTGTATAGAGTTTTTGCGCTTCGGTAGTAGATTTTCTAACTTCATCTAAAGCTTCAACAACTATTTTTTTTGATATGAGCTTATTGAATTTGTACCAATACTTACAGTTTTACTTACTTTTGTTTTTTTGTCCTTGAAAGTGTATTTTAACTTTTGATAGCTTTTTTTTCTAAAGCTCTAGTTTTATATAATCTAGCAGCCAACCATTTATTTAGTCTTACATTCATTTGTTAATATTGCTTTAAATGTGGTTTTGATTATAACTAATAATATCTAGCGTTTAAACTAGTTTTAAAGTCTGTTATCCTAAAAGGTAATTATAATCAGTTTTAGAAAAGTAAAAAATGAATAAAACTATAAATTTACATAAAATGAAAACTTCTCTAGATGCGGCAAATAATACTGTATATGAGTTGGAGGATATTTGTCTAAATGATTACATTGGTCAGCATCTGAAACTTGAGTTTCTTGATGAAATTAATTGTGTCGTCTGTAGAGCTAAAACTAAAAAAAGCTACTCACAAGGCTATTGTTTTATGTGTATGCGAAGATTACCAGAGTGTGATATCTGTATTATTAAGCCAGAATTATGTCACTTTGCTGAAGGAACATGTAGAGACTCAAGCTGGGGTGAGCAAAATTGTATGAAAATTCATATGGTATATTTAGCAAATACTGGTGATATTAAGATTGGTATTACTAAGCTTAAAAATATCCCATCTCGTTGGATAGATCAAGGAGCTAGCCAAGCTCTACCAATATTTGCTGTCGAAAGTAGATTGATATCTGGCCTAGTTGAGGTTGCTATCAAAGAACACATATCAGATAAAACAAATTGGCGTAAAATGCTACAAGGTGAGCCTAATAATGATATTGATTTTGTGAGTTTAAGATATCAACTTATTGAAAAGTCTAGGCAGAAAATAACAGAGATAAAAGCTAAATATGGTCAAAATAGTGTTGAGCCAATAGAAGGTAAGGTACAAAATATAAATTATCCAATCCTTAAATATCCAACTAAACTAAAATCTTTCAATCTAGATAAAGATCGTATAATTGATGCAAAACTTATTGGTATAAAAGGGCAATATCTGATTTTTGATAGTGGTGTTATAAATATTCGTAAATTTAGTGGCTATAAGTGTAATTTATCAGCATAGATTTAGGTTATATGTCAAAAGTAACTATTATCGGTGCTGGAGCAAGCGGTATTTTTAGTACAAAACTCCTTGATAAAGGTTTTGATGTGAATATTTTTGAGAAGACTAATATCATCGCATGTGTATGGAATTATACTGAGAAAGGAGCTTTGTATAAAAGCTTAAGAACTAATTTACCTAAAAAATAATGATCTTTGATAAGCAAAGTGTAGCTTATCAAGCAAAAGAATCATTTATAGGCTACGCCAAAGTTAAAGTTTATTTATAAGCAAATGCATATGCCTGGCAGATATATAAACATCTATAGTTAAATTCCGAAGTTACTGCCCTAAAGCCATAGAATATAGTGCTAAAAAACCTATATGGCAAATTACATATATAAAAGAACAACAAAAATATCAGCAAGATTTTAAGTTTGTGGTAGTTTATAACGGACATTATAATATTGTTAAAATTCCTAATGAATATATAGTATTGATAAAATTAGTAGCTATATCTTGCACAGTAAAAGTTATAGAGCTTGCAGCTAATCATGGTCAAAAAGTTTTATGTGTTGGCTACTCTTCATCATGGATATATCTCAAGAGTTGTTAGATAGTGGCAGATGTATATGTTGCTTTAAGAGATTTAGATGATAATAAAGAACTAGATAATCTCCAAAGCTCTAAAAAAACAATTAAATTACATATCATCACCACAAAAGCTTAGTGTTACTAAAGAAGGTTGTATAGTAACTACAACAAATCAAAATGAATATATAAAGTAGATGAAATTATATTTTGTACTGGCTATAACTATGATTTTAGATTTTTATCACATTAATTTCTAATGATAGAGATATTGTAATACCACTATACAACCAACTTTTATATCAAAAATATTTAAATCTTGCTTTTGTTGGCTTACCTCGGAAAACATTATCATTTATTTTATCAGAATGCTAAGCGATTTTCTTGGCAACTTGATGAAATAAACTTATCAAAAGTTGTCTCAAAAATGAACTAGTCAAACACAAATTACTAATTTTGACGAGACAAAAATATTTTCATATGATTGTAGATCAGTAATGGGCTTATAATCTAAATTTACTTGATCTTGTTGGGCTAAAAAGTAGTTATCATTAGCAGAGAATTACTTTGATTGAGTAAGTATATAAATATGTTTATGACTTAAAAGTAACATATCCATTTAATTATCACCAGGATAATTACAATATTAACTTTGATAGACGAGATCTTTTGATCTTAAATAGTTTGTATCAGACTTTGTAGGGCAAATTCTATATCTCTCTCTGATGCTGCATCATCTTTTCTATTTTTATATACACTTAGTATTTTTTTGATTAGCCCTGCTTGGTAATGTTCTTTTGAGATTTGTTGTTTTTTCAGTTTTTGGATATCTTTAATTATTGATTTAATTGCAATTTTTCTACTAATTGTATAAGGCGATTGAGGGTATAGCTTAAATGCTAGCCAAAGTCCAATAGCACCAACTATAGTACTCATTCCGATAGTAAAAGATTTTGCTACTTCAAAATCCATATGATTGCTGGGCTGCACTATCGATATAAAGCCTATACAAAATCCTAGACTATGCATCTGATATTTAGGATGCGCTAAGGTAGCTATTCCTAATAATAAACTCCCGAGTAAAACTAATATCAGCAGCTCAAAGTAACCAACTACTTGTGATAATAGATTCAAAGTTATAAAGATACTAATAAGTATTGACAAAAATAGACCAATTACTACATTTTTTATCGTATTAGCTGGATTTGGAGCTGCTATAGATATTTGTGATAATAAGCATGGAAATATCATCATCATTAGTAAACTTGAGTTACCATCAATATGTATCCAAACTAAATACATACACAGTAATAGGCAGATTGTCCTAGAAATAGCAATAAAAGTAACAGCTGGGTTTGTGTAATTTATAAAACTGTAAGATGATTCCTTATTATTACTCTTGTTAGAGGTAGAGAATAACTCTTGGTAGCTATGAAGTAAATTGTTTATTCTTTGAATAATTTTTTTTATCAGATGGTTACTTGAACTACTAACTAAAGAGTAGTGAGTTAGGTCAAGTTTATATAGATTAGTTACTATATTTTCTAGGTCTTTTTTGATAGCTGAATTATCATCTTTTTTTGCTAGATATTTTCTCAAAAAGTGAACAGCTTGGATTAGTTCAACTACTTTATTTGAAAAAATAACATAGTTTGTTTTAGTTATCTTTTCGTATTTTGCGGCACTTAAATCATTATCAAGAGCAACAAGGCTATTAAGGATATTTTCTACTTTTAGATTATATTTTTGATCATTGCTAAAGTCTTGAATAGAAAACATTTCTTTAATGTAATTTATAGTTAAATTAAATCCTTTAGTTTCATGGTTTGTCAGTGTTTTTTCAACCTTCATTGGTAGAATATAATAGTTTATAAAACATGAGCATAAGCTACCGATTGCTATTTCTGTAACTCTAGAGTATCCAGTATGAAAAACACTTTCGCTAGTTGTGGCTGCTGGATCAGCTATAGAGTAAAAAACAACTATATTACAAGTAGTATTCGCTATAGCTAGTGCATACATAAAATTTGGATGAGACATGTTAGCAGAGAAGAACATAGTTATAGCTATAAAGAAACATAAGGCTAATAAAGCTAATACAGGATATGGTAAGAAAAAATCAACTATCAAAAAACCAACACCTACCCCAATAATAGATGCGATGATTAGAACTACAGCTTTTTCAATTATAAAACCAGTTTCAGGTCTAGTTTGCAGAAATAGTGCTGCAAACATTGCCCACATTGGTTTATCTAAGTCTAGGCTAATTGATATACCAAGTGCTAATGTAATAGCTATACATCCCTTCACTGTATAGAAAGCATTTTGTTTATTGAAGATTGTTGGTATGTCATTTATCAAATCTTTGATCATTTTATAGTTACCGTTGCATTCATTCCTGATACAAGTTCTATATTGTTTGGTATTACATCTAAGGCAATATCAACAGGTATTCTTTTTGATAATCTTACCCAGTCATAGGTTTGTTGTACTTTGGGTAAGAGTTGGCTATTTACATCAGTATTATTATCAGCAACTGCTTTACCTATACTTATTACATGTCCATATAGTGGAGATCCACCACTCATAAGTTCTATTTTAGCTTTATCACCTATTTTTATATATGGTAATTTAGTTTCTTCAAAATAGCCAGTAACATAAAATGAATCAGTTTTTACTAGAGACATCACAGGTTTAGATGCTACTACATAATTACCCTGTCTTAGATCAATATTGTTAATAGTCCCATCAGCAGGAGTATAGATCTTTGTTCTATCTAGATTAATCTTAGCTATTTCAGCTTCAGCTTTGGCTTTCTCAAGATCTGCTTTTCTTAGTTTTTCTTGCATGGCATAATTATCCAGTTCTTCTCTACTGATTGAGTTATCTCTACCTAGTTTTATTCTTCTTAAATATTGCTTATTTGCAAGCTGCCATTCTATTATTGCATGCTTTAATTCTGCCTCTTTGCCTGCTAAAGTCGCAGTGTACCTTTGATCATCTATTGTGAAAATTAGTTGTCCTTTTTTTACTTTTTGATTATCACTAACATACATCTTGGTTACAAATCCTGATACATCAGGCGCTATTATGACAACTTTTGCGCGGATTCTACCATCTCTTGTCCATGGTGAATAAAGATAATATCTCCACATCATATAGAGAGAAAAAAGAGCTAATAAAACAATTATTATACTGACTATAGATTTAGTATTTTTGTTTGACATCTTAATCCCCAAGTATAAACATAACTAACCCAAGATAACAGATAAATATGGCTAAGTTTAGCCAAGAAAGCTTTAGATTAGTATATTTTAATATAACTTTAGGAGTAATTAGGTTCGTCAACACGGTTAATATAATTGCTATTACAACAAATAATAGCAGTGGTGAGAACAGTAAACCATCAAAAGTAAGTACTGGCATATTTGACTCCTTAGTACTAAGTAATTACTTAGTAATAATAACAATTTTTTAATAACTATTACTAGACTTTAACTATTTTATGATACAATGTATCGCAAAATGATACAATAATAGTTTGCTAATTTAATAGCAAAAAAGTTATTATTTAAGCATAAAGTTGGCAAACTTAGAGAATTAGCTGGTTTTATATGAGCAAAGATAAAAAAATCCAAGTAATTACTAGAGCTGTAAATGTACTAAAAAGTATAAGTAATGAGCCAGGTGGTATGAGTCTAGGTGATATTGCCAAACAGGTTGATTTACCACGCTCTACAGTACAAAGAATAGTTGCTGCTTTGGAAGCAGAAGGCTTCACAAGAAGTGAGGGTGCTGGAAAAATCTTACTTGGATCAGAAGTATTTAGATTAGCTTCATCATCATATGCAGATATTGTATCTTTGACACAAAGTTTACTGAGAAAGTTGAGTGAAAAAACCCGTGAAACAGTTGTGTTAACACAATCAGATAGAGCTGATCTTATTGTGGTACATCGTTTTATTGCTAATAGAGAGTTACAAGTAATCCCAAGAATAGGAGTTCTTGAAAAGCCTATTTATAATACAGCTCCAGGTAGGGCATTACTAGCTTTGTATTCAGATGATGAAATTATTGAAATATTAGGAGAAGAAATTTCTGCTAATAAAGAATTGTTTACAAAATTGGCAAAGATAAGAGTTAATGGTACAGAATTTGATTGTGGTAAGACTATAGAGGGTATTGTCAGTATAGCAATAGCGGTAAATACTTTCTTAGGAAGTTTTGGAGTTTCTATACTAATACCACAGTATCGTTATGATGAAAATAAAGATTTCTATCTTAATGAACTCTTAAAAGTAAAAGCGCAAATTTTAGCTGAAATTGGTGTTAAAGGTTCTAAAAGCTATTAAGTTATTTTAACTAATTTAAATACTAATTATATAAAAAAAACAGCTTATTTAATATTAAAGCTTTGCATTGAAAGCTAAAGCTTAATAAGTTTTTGGCATTAATTATATTTTTCATTCAAATATTAGCAATTTTCTAGAGTAACTTTCTAACTCTTTAGAGAATATTTTTATTTAAGATATTTATCAAGACACTTAAATACAAGTTCCAAATTATTTTTGGTTTAAAATTTTTCTCCACCATGCTTAGCACCATCAATAATTACTAATTCAACTTTGTCTTTTCCAATAACTTAAACTAATTTTTTATAGAATTTATACTTGGATATGCAGCATGGCATTATTAATACTACCATGCTCTATAAAAAAAGGAGGAGTGTCTTTATTTATATATGTTTCTGGGTTAGCTATTTTGATTTTTTTGTGGCTATTACCTATATTACTGCCAATATATAAGCTCTCAGGTGAATCATCTTGTGAATGAATTGACTTACTAAATCAGACTATCTAAATTCATAATCTATTTTACTAAAATCTATAGATCCAAACTAGTAAACATAAGCCTATACATTTGCCGATATTCTTTGTTGCCTAAACTTAAATCATCTAGCTTAGTTATTTTGTTTCCAGATGTAGCAAGAAAGGGCTGCTAAATTAGTGCCAGCAGAATCTACTTAAACAGCTATAGCATTTGGATTTATTTTATTTATTAATATTTGCTTTAACAAATCTAATTGCTGCTTTGATATCTTGGCTTTGAGCTAGAAATTTTGACTCATTAGCTAAGCTATAATTTACTGAAACTACATATTTAATGCCTTCAAGCATAGGTTTTAGTTGATAGTCCTCCTTATCTCCACCTATAATGCTCCTGTATAGCCTATTATAACAGGCTAGGGTTTAGCAAAATTTTTACCATTAGGTAAATAAATATCTAGCTTTTGTGCATCTGATATTGAAGCATAAGGTATATTTGGATATTTGTTTTTAATCTAAGAGGTATTAGTTAAACTAGATCCACTGTTATCAGTAAGTATTTGATGCTGATTATTAGCTTTATACTTTATGTAAATATTCAGGTATTATCAATAGTGTTATTGTTATTTTAAAACATTTTTGAATTACCTCACAATAAAATATTTATATATCATATTAAAATAGCTACACTAAAATATTTGTAATATTTATAGCTTTGTTGTAGTATAAAAAATTGATAGTTAAACTCTATATGAGAGAATTGGCAGAGATTAAAAAGTCATTTAGTAATTAGAGTAAAACCAAATACAAATATATGTCTACTAATGATTGGAAAAAAGCACTCAAAGAATCTTTCTATTCACCTATAGAATTATTAGAGTTTTTGCAGCTAGATAGTGATCAAGCTAAAGTTTCATTAAATATAACTAGGAAGTTTAAGATGATTGTGCCTAGGTCTTTTGCTGATAGAATGCAAAAAGGGAACATTAATGATCCTCTTTTAAAACAAGTTTTGCCGACTGTCGATGAAGAAGTTATAGATCAAGCCTATAGCAGTGATCCGCTTGAGGAAAAAAACTATAATAAGGTCCCAGGATTATTGTATAAGTATCAAGGTAGGGTTTTATTAATTGGACAAACAAGTTGTGCGGTGCATTGTCGTTATTGTTTTCGCAAAGAGTTTGATTATAAAGGTAATATACCAGGTAGGAAAGATTGGTTAAAAGCTTTTGAATATATAGCAAATGATAAAAGTATAGAGGAAGTTATATTAAGTGGTGGTGATCCTCTATTAAATAATGATGAGGTTTTAGAGTTTTTTATAGAAAATATTCAGCAAATAAATCATATCAAAAGGCTTAGAATTCATTCAAGAATACCTGTAGTACTACCAGAGCGGGTAACTACTAAACTGTTAAAGGCTCTCTCAGAGCATAGGCTAGATACGATACTAGTTATACATGTAAATCACCCAAATGAGCTAGATGATAATGTTAGTGAAGTTTTAAAAAAAATACATAAATCTGGCATAATTATCTTAAATCAAAGTACTCTTTTAAAAGATATAAATGATGATGCTAATGTATTATATACTTTAAGTACAAAACTAATAAAAGCTAAGGTAATTCCATACTATATACATTCATTAGATACTGTATCGGGAACTAGGCATTATAGTGTTGATAATGCTAAAGATATTATGAAAAAGCTTTCAGAAATTTGTTCAGGATTTATGGTTCCAGTATTAACCAAAGAAATCCCTGGCTATCCATCTAAGAAGTGGCTATCTTTTCATGAGTAAAATCTCAAAATTTACTATAAGTTTTAATACTTATAGCAATAACATAATCAAATTAAATATAATAAATTCATAAATTATTATTTTCTATTAAAATTCAAGCAGATGGCAAAAGCTTGCTACTGACATAGTTTTTAAACAAGCGAAGTAGTTAGCTAAAGAACTTTTGAAAGAGCAGCTGTTTAGCTTTTGTATCTGTTATATATTAATATAACTTGGATTTTTATCTTAGAAATTTGACTACATTTAAAAATTAATATTGAAAAATGTTTAGACATAAAAAAATAGTATTTCTAAGGGTTTTAAAGATGGCTGAGGGAAAAGTGCCTCCTATAAAATTCAAATTTTAGTCATTCAAATCTAAAATAGTTTTCTAATGTAGTAATAACAATTACTTTAAGCTATAAAATTAATTCTCAATAAGTATTGAAAATTTCATAATAATTTTATACTTCTAGTTTAGCTAAAACATCCCATTATATATTTTTCCTCTAAGATCAGTACTTTTCTTTCTAGCTTCATTCAAGTTAATAAGTGAACATGATCCTATGCAAACTATCAATTAATAGTGTAACTTAAGTGCCATGTTTTATTACCGTTACTTCTTAAATATAGTCCTAAACTGTCAATTATTCTTTGCTCTTTACCTGAATTTTATCTTTTTGATTTTATTTTGTAAATATAACATTGATGGTTCCATAGTTTGTTTATCATATCCGAGGATACCATTTATTCCAGAATCTTACTATATGTGGCTGTATGAAGCTAGAATATTATTTACATCTAAAAACCTTTGCTTTACAGTGTTTAGCTAACTTTGTTGGAAATGAATGAAAAAAAAGTGGTACTCGCAACTGGATTCGAACCGGTGACCCCTACCATGTCAAGGTAGTACTCTAACCAACTGAGCTATGCGAGTATGTAAGTCAATATTATAATTTCATATGCTCTAAAATCAATAGTTTTTTAGATAATTTGCTTAATTTTAATTCATATGATTAATTAAATGATTTACAATATTTCTTAATATTTAAGTATCTACTATATAATTTATGAACGTTACTAAGTTTAAGAAGCTCCTTAGTACTGGCTATTGGAGTGATTTTTATATTTATCCTTTAGCTGCTATAGTTTTTTTTATCTATGGTTCTAAATTACTTAATTTTAACCTAAAAATTATACCGATATGGTTTTTAGTTGGTATTGTTCTTGGTTCATTTATTGAATATTTTATTCATAGAGTTATTTTTCATCACTGTCCTGTATTTAAAGAACTACACCAATTACATCATGATAAACCCATTGAGCTTATAGGAAATCCTACTTATGTGTCTTTACAGGTATATATAATTTGTGTTTTTTTACCGTTATGTTTTATATTAAATCTAGCGTATGCTAGTGTTATCTTTAGTGCATTTTTATTAGACTTACTTTTTTATTTTATAATTCATCATACTACACATCATGTTAGATCTAAGAAAGGTTCAATATTACATTGGTACAAAAGATACCATGCAATCCATCATAGGAATCCTAATGTGAATTTTTCGGTAGCTTTTCCCATCTGGGATATAGTTTTTCAGACTAAAGAAAAACAAAAAGATTAACTTCTAATACTAATTGTTATTTATATCAATTAAATTATATCATGTTAAAACATATTCTATAATTTATGTTTTTATACAAAAAATACATTTTTCGTTAGCTGTGCCAAAGGTATATAGCTACTACTCAAAGATGAGCTATACAATTAGGGTATATCTTTACAAGAAAAACTTGCTGGAGTAGAATTTGTAGGCTATATCGAAGACACTTATAAGGTTTGTATATATTCTTTATTTAGCTAGTCAAGTTATGCTAAAAGTAGCTTACCGATAAGTTACAAATCAACAAGATTTTATATAACTTTATATAATCTATAAACTGGATGGATTACTTTGATGTTGATAAAACTTTTAATAATTATAATTTCTGGTAAGCATTATGATTTTAACAATACAATGTTTGTCTCTCAAAAAAACAAAGATGCTATTGTTGATCAGTTGATAAATTTACAAATATGTGTCCTAATATAGATACATCAAACTCTAATAATGTCATTAAACTTCACTGACACAAACAGTTTGTAAATGTATTTTTATGCTTAAATATTGATAGCTTACACAAACGCAATTATTGCTAATTTTAAGGACAAGCTCCTTGAAAGAATCATTAGTCTATGATACTGATCAAATCATAGGTTAGAATAGCTAAAAAACAGCAACTGATATTAATCGATCCAATGTGTGGCTTGGGACTATTCTTATTGAAAACTATCACTCCGGTGTTGCTTAATAAGGAATTTAAAAATCAGATACATAAAATTCTTTATATCAAGTATGAAAATATCCATACACGAGTATGCCAGCGCCAAAAGGGTAAATATCAGTATCAAAAATAAAAATAAATTTCATATTATTAGCGAATTGGTATTAAGTTTTATGTCAATTTTGATTATTATTTAGATATAGGTATTTTCTTAGATCACCGTAAAATTAGACAACTAGTTGCAAAAGTTGCAAAAACAAAACTTTATTAAACTTGTTTAGCTATACCTGCACAGCTAGTGTTCATGATGCTTTGAAAGGTGCTAAAACTACAAGTGTAGATATGTCTAATACTGTATCTTAATAGGTAAGAATAATTTTACTATAAACAATATCGATGCTAAAAAAACATAATTTATCTAAATAGATTGTATAAGTTGGTTAAAAACCAATAAAGATAAATTTGAGGTGATATTTTTAGATCAACCAACTTTCTCAAATTCTAAGTGCATGGATTATTTTAGACATTCAAAGAGATCATGAGTTGCTGATAAATTTAGCTATGGATTTGCTTAAGAAAGCTAGTGTACTTTATTTCTCAAACAATTATAGACGGCTTTAAGATTGTTACCATAGATATAAGAAAAATTTAATTGCGAAAATATTAATAAAATCTGTTTATAGCGTGATTTCTTATCTAATAAAAATATTCATAATTGTTGGAAAATTAAATATAAATTCTCTTAAAATCTGGTATTTTAAAGTCTGTAATATTTTAGCTAAGCTAGTCTATCTGTGATAAAATTTGCATAGCAACAAAAAAATATAATTAATTAAATGGGACGATTTCAACAAAATCTAATGTATGCTGTTATCTTAGTAGTACTTTTTGCAGTCTACGTGTATTTTTTTACTTCTAACAATGAAGCTGAAACAAAAGGAGTTTATCTACCTAAATACAGTGCTGAATTGCCACCAACAGATCCAAGTCAAGTCAGAGTCTATAACTTACAATATCAAAATGATACACAAGGAAATATTGGCCAAGTTAGAACATCAACTCATGTCAGTAATGAAGAAGATTTTCAAAAACTTTGTTATAAAGATCTTAAAGAAGCTATAAAACTAGCAGCACAACATGGTGCTCATGAGATCAAATATATTTGTCTCTATCCGGAAGGGCAAATCAATGAGTTAAGTAGTGTTCAATTACGTGGATACACTTTTAGAGATTAAGTAAATGAAAAAACTAAATATAATTTTTGCTGGAACACCTGATATTTCAGCGCAAGTTCTAAAAGATTTATATCAATCACAACATAATCTCCAAGCTGTACTTACACAACCAGATAGAGCAAAAGGTCGTGGTAAAAAAGTACAGTTCTCACCTGTTAAAGAAGTTGCACTAGCAAATGATACGCCAGTGTTTCAACCATTATCTTTAAAAAAAAATCATAAAGTGCTCAAGCAAATTAAAGAGCTAAAACCAGATGTAATAGTTGTAATAGCTTATGGAATTATTGTTCCACAAGAGTTTTTAGATATACCAAAATATCTATGCTTAAATATTCATGTATCGCTACTACCTAAATGGCGTGGAGCTGCACCTATTCAAAGAGCTATCCAAGCTGGGGATACAAAGACAGGTGTCTGTATAATACAAATGGATACTGGGCTTGATACTGGAGATATTCTAAATACTTTAGAAATTGAAATACAAGATACAGATACTTCTCAAACATTACATGATAAATTTGCTAAATTATCAATTAAGCTATTACTTGAAACACTAGAAAAGATTGAAACAATTAAACCACAACCACAACAAGGCGAGCCTAGTTATGCTCATAAGATTACTAAGCAAGATGGATTAATTGATTTTAAAAAATCAGCGTGGCAAATTAGTTGTCATATTAGAGCATTTACACCATGGCCTGCAGCATTTTTTATCTTAGATGAAGAGTCAGTAAAAATTGGTGGTTTTGAGATACTTGAGCAATATGTTGATGACAAACAAGCAGGTACAATTGTAGATATTAGTAAAAATGGCTTTGATATTGCGACAAGTGACAAAATTATAAGATTTAAACAACTAAAATTTCCTAACAAAAAAATGCTTAATATTGTAGATATTTTAAATGGTAAAGATTTAGATAAATATATTGGATACAAACTAGGATAATTAAATAATGAAAATTGGATTTATAATAGATAATTTAAACTCTTTTAATATCTCAAAAGATAGCACTTATATGATGCTACAGGCAGCTCAAGATAAAGGCTGGGAGATTTATACCTTTTATCTTAATGATTTATCAATAATTAATGGTAAACTAAAAGGTGATGCACTTAGGATAAAAATTTATAAAGCAAAACAATCTTGGTATGAGATTTTATCACAACGTCATGATTTTTCATTATTAGATTTAGATTGTATATTTATGCGTAAAGATCCACCATTTAATATGGAATATATTTATGTAACTTATATGCTTGATTTAGCCAAAAAAAATGATGTTTTAGTGGTCAATAATCCTCAAGCACTTAGAGATTTTAACGAAAAAATAGCTATTACAAATTATCCTAAATTTGCACCTTGTACTTTGATCACCAGAAACTATAAACAGATTAATGAGTTTTATACAAAGCATAAAGATATCATTGTCAAACCTCTAGATGGTATGGGTGGTAGTTCTATCTTTAGAATTAAAGGTAGTGATAAAAACAAAAATGTAATACTAGAAACAATTACACAGCATCAAAGCCGTTATATAATGGTTCAAGATTACCAAAAAGCTATCAAAGACGGTGATAAGAGAATTCTCATAGTTAATGGTGAACCAATTAAGTATCTCTTAGCTAGAGTTCCTAGTAATAGCGATAATCGTGGTAATCTTGCAGCTGGGGCTACAGCAGAGGTTAGAGAACTTCAAGATAGCGACTATAAGATAGCCAAAAAGGTTGCCAAAAAGCTCAAAAAAAAAGGAGTGATGTTTGCTGGCATTGATGTAATTGGTGATAAATTAACTGAAGTTAATATTACTAGTCCTACTGGTATCCAAGAGATATACAAAGCTACAAAAATAAATGCTGCTAGTTTATTAATGCAAGCAGTTGAGAAAAAAATAAATAAGATGAGACAGGAATACAAAAATGGAGAATAAATTAAACTCTCAAAGTTTATTCGTAGAGGCACAACAATATATACCAGGTGGAGTAAACTCTCCAGTTAGAGCGTTTAAAAGTGTTGGTCAAGACTTCCCAAGGTTTATAAAGTCTGCAAAAGGCGCTTATCTATATGATGTTGATTGGAACAAGTATATAGACTATATCGGATCATGGGGACCAATGATTCTAGGTCATGGAGATGATGATGTCCTAGCAGCAATACAGTGTCAACTTAAAAATGGTCTAAGCTATGGAGCACCTTGTAAGCAAGAAGTTGAGCTTGCTAAAAAGATAATTGAGCTTATGCCAAATATTGAGCAAGTAAGGTTTGTAAACTCTGGTACAGAGGCAACTATGAGTGCGATTAGAGTTGCAAGAGCATATACTAGCAGAAACAAGATTATTAAATTTGAAGGATGCTATCATGGTCATGCTGATGAGTTCCTTGTAGCGGCTGGTTCTAGCGCGCTATCTTTGGGTCAACCAAATTCTCCAGGAGTGCCTGAAGATGTAGTCAAAGATACTTTAGTAGCTAGTTTTAATGATATTGAGTCTATCCAAGCTCTTTTTGAAAAATATAAAGATGAAATTGCTTGTATTATCGTTGAGCCTATAGCTGGTAATATGAATATGATTTTCCCACGAGATGATTTCTTAGCTAAGCTTAGAACTATTTGTGATGAAAATAATAGTTTACTTATATTTGATGAGGTTATGACTGGCTTTAGAGTTGCTTTAGGTGGTGTTCAGAGTATTTATAATGTTAAACCAGATTTGACAACTTTGGGTAAAGTGATTGGTGGCGGTATGCCAGTAGGGGCTTTTGGTGGGCGTAAGGAGATTATGCAAAAAGTTTCTCCAGCTGGACCAGTATACCAAGCAGGTACACTGTCTGGAAACCCTATTGCAATGGCAGCAGGAATCAAAACTTTAGAAAAAATCTCACAACAAGGTTTCTTTGATGAACTAGGAGCTAAAGCACAAAAGTTAGTTGATGGTTTAAATGAGGCAGCTAAAGCCTATGATTTTAACTTTCATGCGAAATGCTTAGGTGGAATGTTTGGTTTATTTTTCTGTAGTGACAAAGTCGCAGTAAATACATTTGTAGATTTAGGCAAAACAAATCTTAAAATATTTAATAAATTCTTTGCATATATGCTTGATAATGGTGTATATCTAGCCCCATCAGCTTATGAAGCAGGTTTTATCTCGATAGCTCATAGTGACGAAGATATCAAAAAAACTATTTTTCTTGCTAAAGATTTCTTTCAAGAGAATTCATGACTAAATAAATACTATAAATAATAAAATTAAAGATATTTTATTTGTTATAATGTTGTTGTAGTTGTTTTTTGTTTGTATGGTGTGCCAAATTTTTACGTTCATAGTGAAACTATATACTCTGAAGTAGCAATATAAATGCTAGCAAACCATAATTTTATATTCCCTATGTTGATGGCATAATATTTTTTCATAAACTGTCATTAGTATATTGGATTACTTATATATTTATGAGTATTTTTAGTGAGAATAATTGAGGAGCAAGATTAGTAAATCCAATATTACTAGGTATATCTTTGGTATTGACCCATATTCACCGTAAGAAAAATATTAGAATGTCGTCAAACTGCATTATATATCTATAGAATATAAGTTTAAGTACGGTTTTATTCCTATTTATTGGTAGGTATTTAAATATCGACTTAGCAATAGCAGTATTTATAAATATTACTATTAAGCTATTGGGTTTAGTCTTAAGTATGACGACAACTACAAAAAAAAAGTACATATTGGCTTATTTTAGCATTTATTTTTGCAGGTTTAGTAGTTATTCAAAGGGTTAATTGAAATAGTTTTTCCAATCGGTTATAGTTAGCTTATATGCTATGACCAGGCAGTACAAACAACTGTTTGATATTATAGCTTTATTTAGGTTTAATAATTAGTTGCCGTTATATCTTTATCATGGACTTTTGCAGTTGAACAATATCATCCTAATTTTGCATATTACTATATAGTCGTACAGTAAATACTTAGATATTTTCTAATGAACAAAATAGAGAAGTTTCTAAGGTTATTTATTTTTTGGCTATTATTGGAGCTTTATTTCCATGGACTTTATTTTTGCCCAAAATTCTTAAGGAATTTTTCTCCAAACAAGTGCTTAAAAGTTGTAAACAAAATTCAGATAAATGGTTTTTAGTTATTTGGCCAGCTTTTATATTTATATTTTTGTGTATTTCTAAGTCTTTACTGTTTGTATATTTAGCTCCATTAATATTACCATTATCCATAATTGTAGCTATTCATTTTTTAAAAATATTGATCTACAACAATTCAGTAAGTTAGAAATTGCTCTAATAGTGGTTTTGATTGCGATTAAATCATTTAGATAAAAAGCTATTTTCAGTTAAATAGTAGTATATTTTTGAGTAATGATGATTGTGTTGCGAATTTTAGTTATGTATTAGGAGATTATTTTGATAAAAGTTCTAAATATAAAACAGCTCAGAAAATATCTAAAATATATCAAAAATATCATGATGCAACCAAAAGTATTTGAGAGTAATCCTGTTTAAATGATATTATTTTCTATAGTAAACGCAATGTAGTTATTATTAACGGTGAAGGTAAGTTAGATGATGTTAGATAATTTCCTAAGTCAAGTGTAAAAAAGTATCTAATGAAATTTGATAAATTTGTCAAATACTGGAATAAATCTAATCAATTAAATATCCTTGTGGTAAAAGATAAATCTAAAGATGTATAGTTCTTTGGCTTTTAATGATTATAAAAAAAGTAAACTCACCCAAATAAGTTTTATGTCTTATCTAGTTAAGAAGGTGTAACTATATTTGCTAACGAAGATGTGAAGATCTAGTTTTAAATTATCATGTTCTAGCTGTTCTATTGAGATATTACAAATATCTGCAAAAGTATAGTTTTCTAACCTAGTTATAAAATCATTACTAGCTTGGTTTAATATAAATTTGAGTTTACTGTTTGGTATTAATGTGCATGTAGATGTATCTTTATTAAAGCATTCTACAAAATATTCAATAGGTTCTAGTTATTTTACAATCTTTGATAACTTTATGCTATAAGTAGTTTGAGAAATTGATACTTCACCAAATCTGCCTTTATATGATTTTATATATTTTAAACTATATAGTTAATTTATAATTTTTGTAGCATGATTAACTTAATATCTAAAATTTCAACAAGATCTTTAGTTTTATATTTTTGATTAGGATTTGATCCTAATAATATTATTAATATCCTTAGTGAGTAATCAGTAAAAGAAGTTAGATTCATATAAAATTTTCTTGAAAAGATATATCCAAAGTATAAGATAAAGTTGTATAAATTAATAATATACATATATGATATATAATCATAATTTCAAGTTTGGAGGTCAATTAATATTAAACAAAAAAAATATGATACAATAAAACAACAATTCCTATATTAAATTAACAAAGCATTTTTACAAAAAAATATTGAAAATCTTAAAGTACTAGGTAACACAATAGAGCTAATAGCTCAAAAACATACATCACTATAAATTCAAGATGAACATTATACAATTGTTGGAACTAATTCGATAGAGTCAATTAAGGAGGTATTGAATTTATCTGATAGTCACGATGTAGTTATAACTTGAACAGAAGCTTATAATTTATTTGCAGAGGTTTTTATTAATCGTGAAAAGAGTATATGTAAAGAAAACTTATAACATTATGATTGGGATAATTTCAAAGAATTTGAAATAGTCAAAAAAGAGCATGAAAGCATAAGTGCATGCTCTTTTTAGCTAAAAAATAATTCTTTTAATAAATTTGATTTTAAACCTGGTCAATATATAACAGTAAGACTTTCATATAATGGAGCAACAACTATGAGAAATTATAGTATTTCATCTGCTACATATGAAGATTACCTAAGTAATAACCGTAAAGAAAGAAGAGCAAGGTTGTGTATTTCAATATTTATTTGATGCGGTTAAAGTCGTTGATAAAATTGAAGTAGCTCCTCCATTAGAAACTAAATAGGAATCTAGACAAACCATTATTTTTAATTTCAGCCGGTATTAGCATTACACCTCTAATGAGTATGCTGTCTGCTATCATAACTAAAAACAAACAATCAAAGAAAAATACTTTTTGTTTGTGGTAAAAAAAGTAGAAAAGAACATTCTTTTGCTGATTTATTAGAAAAGTTAACAAAAGAAAATTCAAGGCTAGAGACTATTTTTTTATATGAAAATATTGCAGTAACTAATGCAAATCAAGGATTAGTTTGATTAGACACGGTTTAGTTCGTGAGTATATTAAAGATGATAAAATTAATTCACAATACTTTTTCTGTGGTTCAAAAGTTTATGCTTTCTATGCATGAAAAAATTTTTTAAAACGGAATTAATGGAAAAGATATCTATTTTGATTTTTTTTGGCTCAAAAGTATCTTAAATCTCTAAATTTTAACAGGCAGTTTTCCTATTATTTTTTTATCATCAAAAATATTTTCTAATGCAGCTTGGATATTAACTTTTAGTGATGTCTTTGTATAATTGGTTTGATCCATAGAGGTCGAGCCATATATACAAATATAATTTTTTATATTATCAATATAGTTGATATCATAAGGAGTAATTGCCGCGATATTTATAGTTTGCTTTGGCTTTATAGAAGTTAGATAACTATATTTATAACTATACTCACGCAAATTTGCTGAAACTAGTAAAATTACATCAGCATTTTTAATGCTATTTTCAATATTTTCATTATTAATATTTTCGCAGGTAATATTGGCATTTGAGCTATTATTTATTACTACTTTTTGTAATTCATTACAAAAGCCTGCTAAACGTTGATTGTCTGTATCGATAATTAAGATATTTTGTAGCTTGCTAAGTTTACATGGAATAATTCCTGAATTTTTAACTACAGTTGTACTTTGTTTAGCTATATCTAAAGCTATTTTTTGATGTTCACAAGAGTTAACTATTTGATCTGCTAGCTTAAGCTGCTCTTTCTTTGATATTTTAAATATCAAATTTTGCTCAAGTTTATGTTGTTTTTTAAAGCTGATAATATTGTCATAAGCCTTATCAACTGCTCTAGCAAATTTAACATTTTTAGCATATTCTTTTTTTAGCTCGCTAAAAAGATCTTCTAATATATAAATATCTTTTTCTGACCATACCCGAACTGGCATAAGTACAATATCTACACCTGCCAATATTGCTAATTTTGTTGCTTCAATAGTGCCAAAATGTTTAGTAATAGCATGCATATCCATAGCATCTGATATTACTAGCCCATCAAACCCTATTTGTTGTTTTAGAAGTTCTGTAATTATTTTATAAGATAGCGTAGCTGGCACATAAATATTTTTACCAGTTGATATTGATTTGTACTGAGTGTCATCTATGACTGGTACACTTATATGTGCGGTCATAACCATACTACAGATATTAGTAAGTTTTCTAAAAGGTAATAACTCTGTAGTTTCTAAACTATTAAGATTCTTAGATAAGATTACATTATCTAAATGACTATCTGTCGAGGTATCACCATGACCAGGGAAATGTTTAACACAATCTATAATTTTAGCATCATGGTAACCAGCTATAGCATTTCTCGCATACTTAGTAACTACTTCTGAATTATCAGAGTATGATCTTACGCCAATAATTGGATTATTTTTGTTTGAATTAATATCGACAGCAGGTGCAAAGTTGATATTTATACCCAAAGAATATAATTCATCTCCAATTAACTTAGCCATGGTGTAAGAATTATTAGGATTATTAGTTGCTGCTAATGCCATATTACCGCAACCACTAGTACCTTGTTGAAGACGATTTACTTGGCCACCTTCTTGATCAGTAGCGAAAAATAGAGGTATAGCATTGTTTGCTTGTAACTCTCTCAATAAAGAGATGGTTTGTTGGTTATCTTGTATATTTTCTCTAAAAAGAATAAATCCACCTAAATTATAATCTTTAAAAATTCTATTGATTGTTTGATTTGTTTTTACAAATGGGATAGGTTGTTTAGTTGAATCTTCACTCCAATAGCGAAAATCCATCATAATTAGTTGACCTAATTTTTTTATGATATTTGAGTTTGTAGACATCTATAGTTTTAAAATAGAATTAACATGAGAGTAATATAGCACAGAAGAGTTAGATTTGTTTACATTCCCCAGTTGTGACTAACTAAAATTTTCTGACCTGTTAAAGCATTTGTTTTAAATCCTGCTAAAATAAGATAGCGATATTAGTAATATCTTGAACTGTTGTAAACTTACCATCAACAGTACCACCAAGCATAATACTTCTTACAACTTTTTCTTCAGAAATATTTAGCTCTTTAGCTTGCTCTGGAATTTGCTTTTATATTAGTAGAGTTAATACAAAGCCTGGACAAATATAGGTTTGATGAAATATTATATTCCGTACTTCTTTGGCAAGCGCTTGAACAAAACCTAGTTAAGAGTGTTTTGCAGCAATATAAGCTGCCTTATTTTTTGATGCTAAACCGAATTAACGAATTAACCACAATAACTCTTCCACCAGTTTTTAGTTCAATCATATGTCTCATAGCTGCTTGAGTTACTAAATAAGTACCTTATGATATCAAACAATTTTCTCCACGCTGAAACACTAAAGTCAACAATAGGTGAGATTATCTGAATACCTGTGTTATTAATAACTGTATTAATACGCCCAATTTTTTTGACAGTTTCATCTACTCTTGATTTTACTTGCTCTTCATTTGTGAAATACATTTGTTTTGTCTTATTAGTAATGAATCTTCCTTATTATGGTAATAGTAATTATTTCTTACTATTCTTTGTATAAGCTAACAGGAACAAATTTTAGTTGGGTTGCAGTATATTGGTTTAATGCAATAGTTATGTTTTTATTGGTATTATTTATTATCTTAATTAAATTTCCAGAAGTTGAGTTAAAAGAAAATGAAAAGCTAGAAGGTTTCTCTACGATATTAAGTCTTTTAAAAATAAAGTTGTAATGAAATATACTTTTAGCGATATTTGCATATGTTGGTCAAGAACAAGTAATTAGTGTTTAGATTTCTAAGTTCTTGAATTACTATCATAGCTTCAATACCGAAACGGTATGGTTAATAAGTAGCACTATTTCTGATTATGTAGTGTGTATTTTGTATTTTTAGGTATATAAAAATATTTTTAAAATATTTCTAATTTTATAGTTAATATCTTTATCTTTAGCATTGTTTGGGTCAGATATTATGGCTTTAGTATTCTTCCTTGTTTGTGGTTTTCTGACATCAATCAATGTATGGTGGTGTTTTATCGTTGGGCATGAATTCTTTAAAGTCTCACCATGGAACAGTATCTAGAATATTGTACCGGAATAATTGGTGGAGCTATAGTGTCATTAATTGTAGGTAATATAGGAAATATTTTAGGTTTAAAAAGTTGGTATGTGTTTTGTTTATCTAACTATAATATTTATCTTATATGTTGCTATGACAGCAAATCCATTAGTTGGTAATAAAACAATAAAATTAAAAGATTTATTTATTAAATAAGCGAAATAACATGATTAAAAAATTTAAGTTAAGAATAATATAATAATAGGTGTCGATATTGATGATACTAAAGTAAATGTTGGTAGATTACAAGGTAATAGTCTACTAGATTGTTTTTGAGTAAAATCCATGTAAATGCAGAACATAATGCCAAATTAAGTTATAGATGTAGTAAAACAAACAATAGCAAAAGAGTAAAGTGCCTGTTTTTATAGATAATGATGCAAAGTTTTACTATTGGACAAAAAAAGTCTATAACGTTTACTATAGATTCTAAAGTTATAATAATAGCTTGGTCAGTAAGGTAATATTTTGAAACAACAATGTGGGATGAGATTAAAACACTTGCCTTTATTCAATCTGCTAAAAAAAATCAAAATAGAATTGTCAGAGACTAAAGGAGATTTCCAAGTTTTTGGTGTTGCTTTTTATTTAGATAGATATAGCAATTTGTAAATTTTATTAAAAGAGTAAGATTAAATGAATAAAACTCAGCAACAAATATAATTTTAGATGATAAAAAATATGTAAGTGGTGAGGATATTGTCCAAAAGTTAGGTATATCTAGAGAAGCTATTTCAAAAAATATCAAAGCACTTAAAGACAACTATCAAATAACATTATCATCTAACTTAAGAGTTGATTATCTAGAAGAAAAATTAGATCTAGTAAAAATAGATGATTTAGCTAAGGCTTTTAAAAACGTAAACTATTTTTTTACTCTGTAGATTAAACATCAAAATACGTAATTGGAAACCAAAATAATTTTATGATAATACGATTTTATCTTAGAATTTCAAACATATGGTTTTGTACGTTTAAATCAAAAATAGATTTTGCCATTTAGTAAGAATATTTACTGTAATTTACTTGAGGTGGTTGAACTAGACATATCAAAGTTAAATGTATTATCTTTAGTTGTTACGATGAGTATAGTTAAAACACTAAAAAGACTTGATTAAAATGCTAAATTAAAATGGCCAAATGATATTTTATCAATGATAAAAAATAGCTGGAGTAATTATAAATATCTCAGCAGAGGTATTATAGGTTTTGGTATAAATGTCAATATGCAACATAATCAAGAAATTTATAAAAACTGGACTTCAATAAAGCTAGAATCTCAAAAATATGCTAATAGGACTAATTTACTCATACAACTAATAAAAGCTATCAAAGAAGATTTAACTATCTTTACTAACTATGGTTTTTGTTATTTTAAATAAGAGTTTGAAAAATTAATTATCTAAAAAAAATAAACAGTTTTCATTAAAGTTAGCCGATAAAAACTTTGATAATTACAAATATCTAGGTTTATCTCAGAGTGGAGAGATAATTGTTGATTATCAACAAGGAAGTCACTCATTTTCGTCAGGAGATACTAGCATATTAGCTAATTCTATAAAATTTAAATAGTCAGTATTTTGCGCTATTTTTGCACTACATTTATGCTTTGATAACTCTTCTATGGTTTTTATTTGCTCATCAATAAATTCAATGTTCTGAGTACTACAATTAGCTATCCAAGCTACTAGTCTGATATTGTGTCTATTAAGCTCATTAATTGTCAGTAACGTATGATTAATACAACCAACTTTGATAGCTGATACAAGTATTACTGGTATTTGAAGTGCCTTTATCAAATCAAGTTGAGTTAGTTGATTTGAATATGGAGTTAGTAGCCCACCAACAGCCTCAATAAGGATAATATCTAGATCGTTATTATATCTATCCTCGATAAACTGTTTAAGCTTTGTAATAGAAATATCTGTTCCCATTTTTGTTGCGATTATGTGAGGAGCAACAGCTTGTTCAAATGATATTAAGTTTATTTTCTGTGCTGAAAATTTATTATCATAAGCTTTTAAGATATTTTCTACATCTTCACAAAGGTTTGAAAATTGACTTTTACCAGACGCTACAGGTTTTAAACAAAGTGATTTGATATACTGTGACTCATAGGCTTTTATAAGCTTAGTTGAGATATAAGTTTTGCCTACTTCTGTATCTGTACCAATAATAAAAAATTTTTTCATAAATTACTACTCTTTAAAACAGATAAATATTCCGACATGATAGCTAAGGTTAAACTGATTTGGATTTAAGCAGAGTTTTTTTATACTTTTATAATTCTGTTTATTTTTATCACCAATATAAGTATTAACACCAGTAGATTTTAAATGTTTGGCTAACTCGCGAAAATTGTTAAAATTAATATCTAAATATAAATCTTGTTGATACAAACATTTTAGCTTAGCATTTTTGATAAAATCTAAAATATCATTAATATTATGCATTCTGTTTATTCTCAAAATATCTTTTATTTGATGGAAGTTATTATCAAGAACAGTGCTAAATGCGAGAATGGCACGATTGTTTAATTTGCCTGAGATATTTTTAATTAGTAGCTTAAGATTTTGGCTCCATTGAAATGACATATTTGAAAAGACTAAGTCATAATTATCACTAATAAGTTCTAAATCTTTATCAAAATTAAGCTTAAAAGTATTGATGTTATCGATATTAGCTGATCTTTTAGGTAATACGATATCACAAACATCAATTTTAGTAGCGCAAAAAATTTTACTTAACTCTAATGGTTCAGAAAAATCACGTACACCCAAATTTAGAATTGTATTGGTATGGTTATAATTAACTAACTTTGAGTGATTAATTGTTTGTGCTAAAAGTAACTGGCGAACTTGATTTTGGATCGTAGAATTTTTAGAGTATTCACAAGCTTTTGAAAAGTTACTTTTAACTTTATCGTATATATCCATGATGAACCTCTTTTGAGATAATTTCTAAAGCTTGTTGAATCTCATCAAAAGTATTACTACTATGAAGTGAAAATCTTAATATTGCTTGATTTTTAGGAACAGTAGGGTATCTAAAACAAGATACTACTATTTTCTTTTGATAGAGTTTATTTTTTAGCTGCATTACTAAATTAGCATCATTTATAGATATGCTTCTAATAGCAGAGAAATCTTTAGATACTAGTTTAAGATTTTTCGCATCACATAATTTGTTAAAAAAATCGACATTCTGGTAGAGTTTAGTTCTATTAACATCAGCATTAGCTAGATTTTTTAATTGTAAAATTGCTGCTTTTAACATTAGTGGTGGTAATGCCGTGGTATAAATATAGTTACGAGCAAATTGGATTAGATAGTTATAGATTCTCTGAGTAGTACAGACTACAGCACCAACTCCACCAAATGCTTTACCTAAGGGAAAAACACTAATAGGACAGTTTTTATAACTTAGTTGATATTTATTAATAGCACCTCTACCATTTTTACCTAAAATACCAAAGCTATGTGCTTCATCAACTATTAGTTTATCAGTAGTAATTTTTATTAGTTTATCTAATTGAGTAATTGTACCTGAGGTGCTAAAAACTCCCTCTGTAGTTATAAAACTTTTATCATCATAAATATCTTTTAACTGATTTAATTTCTGATGTTGATATCTTTTAAGTTTTGCTTGTGAAAGTTTGATACCATCAATAATAGAAGCATGGATATATTTATCTGCAAATATTGTGTCATATTTACTAAACAATGTTGAATAGATAGCTAAGTTTGCCATAAAACCTGAACTAAAAAATATAGCTCTAGGATAGTTAACAAAATTTGCAAACTCTTGCTCAAATTGTTGGGTCTCATCGGTATAGCCGCAGACTATATTAGATCCTTTACTACCGAAACCATATTTATCAAATCCAGTGATTATTGCTTCTTTTAGATTATTAGCTGCAGATAAGTTAAGGTAATCACTAGTTGTAAAATCTATAATAGAGTCATCTTTTACAAAAGTAGTTAACTCTCTTAATAAATTATCTTTTTGATATTGGATATATTTATCTTGTAAATTTAGCATAATTCAGTACTAGATTCTAAGCCAAGTTTAGCTAATAAAAAGTTATCAGAATTAATGGTAGCATTATTTTCTGTTAGCAGTTTATTACCATAAAATATTGAGTTGATACCGGCAAGAAAGCATAGAGTTTGAGTTTCCATAGACATATTTTCTCTACCAGCTGATAACCTTAAGCGTGCTTGCGGAAAAAGTATTCTTGTAGTTGCAATAAATCTTACTAATTCAAAGCTGTCAATTTGAGCTTCAGTGTATCTATCTCCTAGAGGAGTTCCTCTGACAGGTATTAAGGTATTTATAGGAATACTTTTAGGTGGTGAAGGTAGTTGTAATAACTCTAGCAATAAATTAAATCTATCATCTAAAGATTCACCCATGCCTAAAATGCCACCACAACAGACATTTATATCAGCGTTGGCAACATTTCTTATAGTTTCAATTCTTTCATCAAATTTGCGTGTGGTAATTATTTCAGGATAAAAGTCTCTTGAAGTATCAAGGTTATGATTATAATAATCTAGTCCTGCTTGCTTTAGCTTGGTTGCCTCATCAGCGTTGATACTTCCGAGAGTTACACATGTTTCTAAACCAAGTTTCTTTACTTCGCTAATAATCTCTGCAATCTTATCAAAATCTTTTTTAGGAACATTTTTCCAAGCTGCACCCATACAAAATCTTTTTGAACCACTATTTTTAGCTTGTCTTGCTTCAGCTAGAATAGTTTCAATATCAAGCAGCTTATGCTTCTCAACATTAGTATTATAATGACCACTTTGAGGGCAATATTTACAATCTTCAGGACATGCTCCAGTTTTTATACTCTTTAATGAACAAAGTTCTATATCATTGCCAAAATTTTTATTATGGATTTCTAAAGCTTTTAGAATAAGCTCTGTTAATGGTCTAGTATAAATTTCTTTGATTTTCTGTAAACTCATTTTTATATTTTTAGATGTATTTTTATAGTTGTAAAGTATTCTATAACTTGTATACAATTTATGTCAACTTTAAACTAGCAAATAGGTTTACAATGAAATATAGTACAAATATTTGGCACCCATGCACGCAAATGAAAGATTTTGAAAAAGTTCCACCATTGCACATTTATAAAACTGAAGGTAGTTATTTATATACTCAAGCTGGTCACAAAATTTTTGATGCTATATCTAGCTGGTGGTGTAAATCATTAGGGCACAGACATCCATATATCATAGATAATTTAAAGCAGCAGCTTGATAAATTTGAGCATACCATCTTTGCTAATACAACTAATGATGAAGTTGAGCGTTTTAGCAAAAGAATATGCAAATTAACAGCAATGGATAAAACTTTATATGCTGCTGATGGTTCATCTGCAGTTGAAATTGCTCTAAAGATGACTATACATCTAAGACAGTTGCGTAATCAATCAGATAAAATAAATTTTGTATCCCTTGAAAACTCATATCATGGTGAGACTTTAGCAACTATGAGTGTTAGTGATTGTGGTCTATATTCTGAACCATATAAGGCGTTATTATTTGATAGTTTTAAACTAAAAAATATTCCTTATGTTACTGGCAAGAGTGATCCTTTATGGTTAAATGCTGAGAATCATTGGTTAAAATCAAAAAAATATCTTGAGCAGCATAAAGAGTCTATAAATGCTCTAATAGTTGAGCCAATCTGTCAAGGTGCAGGTGGTATGCTATTGTATAGTAAAGATTATCTAAACAAGTTATGTAATTGGTGCAGAGATAATGATATCTACATTATTTTTGATGAGATAATGACTGGAGTAGGGCGATTGGGTAAATTATTTGCTTTAGATTATTTGGATATTATCCCTGATTTTTTATGCATTTCAAAAGGCATAACGTCTGGGGTGATACCTTTTAGTATTACTCTAACAAAAAATAACTACTATGATATGTTTTATAAAGATAAAGTATCAGAGGCATTTTTACATTCGCATACTCATAGTGGTAATGTCTTAGGAGTAGTCGCAGCAAATAGCGTTTTAGACATATTTGAGCAACAAAATATTTTAGCTAATGTTACAAAATTAGAATCGTATATGTTGGCAGCATTTTTAGAAATAAATAGTCAAATTAATATTTTCAAGAATATTCGTAATCTTGGTGGAGTAATTGCTGCTGATTTGGATGTTGCAAAAGATAGATTTGGATTTTACGTCTATAAAGAAGCTATACGGTTAGAAGCATTACTTAGACCGTTAGGTAATACAATCTATTGGTTACCTCCACTTAATAGTACATTAGATGATATTGATTCACTTAAGCAAATTACAAAACAAGCTATTATAAATGCTTTTTAAAAAATTAGTAAAATTATTTCTGTTTATTATTAAAGTATTCTTTATCAGCTATATATATCGTTTTATTTGCTTTTGCATAAATATTATTATCAGCATCTTCGTAAGAAACTGGTAAGCTAATCACAGACTTGTTTTTTGTTATCACATCTTGCTTTATTTTAGTGATAGTTTGTTGTGATAATAGAAACCTTGCATAGACATGATCGGTAATGGGCTTAAGATAGTCAATATTTGCTGATAAATCCCAGACAACATAATCATCACCAAGAATATTATATAATTGTAATGGGTAGATTGGATCTAATGAAGAATATATTGCTCCACCAAAGCCGGTACCATAATAGTTTTTAGTATTATCTGTCAGATTAAACTTTAGATGTACTTCAAGAAAGTCATCTGATACAAAAACTATCTCGCCACCAGTTGCTACAAAAGCAGGTAGTTCATTAAATCTTTTAATAAGTTGTTCTGACCTTTCACCAGATTTTTTATCTGTTTTAAAAATTGGAGTCATAATTTATAATAGTATTTTTATCTTTGATTGATAAATTTAATTACCTTATCTAAAGCTATTTTAGGGTTTTCAAGTGGAGTTATGCCTAGTATACCCATAAAACCATGGAACATTTCATCATCGTAATGAGTTTCTACTAGAGTTCCTTGCAGTTTGAGTTTTTTCTCATAAGCATAGATACCATCTATTAAGATATCATGAGTAGCTGCTATAATTAATGTATCAGGTTGCTTAGTTGCTTGATAAAATAGTGGTGAAACACTTGGCTGTCTAAGTTTTTTAGGTTCTGATAAGATTTCATCCCCTAAATAAGCCTTAAGAAACATTTCACACCACTCCATAGTTAAGTGGTACTTATATTCATCAAACTTTTTATTACTATCATACTTAGTATACATATCAACAGCA
Source organism: Francisella persica ATCC VR-331 (assembly GCF_001653955.1). Lineage (NCBI taxonomy): Bacteria > Pseudomonadati > Pseudomonadota > Gammaproteobacteria > Thiotrichales > Francisellaceae > Francisella > Francisella persica. Next base: position 1,405,482 of record NZ_CP013022.1, on the reverse strand, counting down.
GGGTAGACTAAAATTTGAGCTTTAGGTACATTCTCTTGGCGTTCATGACAGATTATACTTACAAGATTGCCTCCAGCACTATCACCCATAACAAAAATATTTTCAGTTACTATATTTAACTTGTTATTATTTTGATATAACCAGTCATAAGCATATAAAGCATGCTCAACTGCTACTGGATATTTTTGTTCAGGAGCTAAGCCATATTCTAGCGAGAAGATATTCAAATTACCTTGATCACATAGATATCTACACACATGATCATAAGTATTTATCGAACCTAAACACCACCCACCACCATGGATAAAAAGTACAGCTTTATCACTAGCTTTCTTAGGTTGGTAATGCCTCAAGACAGTATTATTATCTAGTTTGATATCTTCTTCAATAATATTAGGACGCTGTAAACGTTTAATCTGTTCGATAGAAATATTGGTAAAAATTTCACGCTGCTCTGTTAAATTAAGCTTTTTGATTCTTCTGATTTCAGGGGTATCTAATAATGCTGCTAAACTTGGATGAAATGGCATTGTATTTCCTTATTAAATTTTATGTACTCTTATAATTTCAATAGCTAATTTTTCTAACTTTCGTGAAAGCTCTCTTGTATCACGATCTAAGGTTGCTAGATTACTATCTTTGTCTAAACTTAAAACTGATGGTTTGCGTGAGTGACCAACCAATGCTTTGAGGTCTAGTTTTTGTTTAATTTTAACTATATTTTCTAACAAGTAATTAGCAGTATCTGATTTTTTGCCAAAACCAAAGCCAACATCAAAGAAAATATTTTCTTTTGCCACGCCGTGATTTAGAAGTACAAGTTTTTTTTGCTCTACATATTCGCAAACACTATTTATAGCATTATCTTTGTCTAAATACTGATTTCTATCTGTGATACCTAAATTATGAGTTATAACATATTTTTTGTTATATTTAGCAATTAGTTGGGCTTTTTGCTCAATATTGTTACATTCAACATCGTTTATCATCCAGATAATATCATTATGTTTAGAGAGAATCTGTTGCATTACAGCTAGCTTGCGTGTATCAATGCTAACTAATGGTTTATAAATCAAATTTGCAAGTTGTGATTTGAGATATTCTAAAAATTTATCTAATTTGTTAAATTCTTCCTCAATCGTTATAGGCTTAGAATTAGGTTTAGTCGATTCAGCACCTATATCAATAATCTCAGCACCATTTTTTATAAGCTCCTCAAAGTTTAATTTACGTTGGTTATCACTAAAATCACCATCTGAAAAAGATTGACTTGACAGATTAACTATACCCATACGCATTGTATTTGTAAGAGTTTGTTTAAGTTTTATTATCTCCCCTAGCTCTTTATATCTTATATTAAGATCACATTCGACATATTTAGGGTGATGCCAGCCTTTAGATAATTCTAATAAAGGTGCTAAAGCAAAATTCCGATTAATTAATTCTTTATGTGGAATTGTAAGCTCATCTGTCTCTAGGATTAAATCCTCAGCAGCGAGAATATCCAAATCAATCACCCGAGGTGACCATATAGGAGCACTTAGATCTCTACCCATTTGTGTTTCTATATCTTTTAAGATTACTAAAAGCTCATCAGGCTTTAGCGAAGAGTTAATTTTCACAGCTGTATTTAAAAATCTGATATCCCATTCTTTTGGGGCATGTTCTTTAAGAACAGCTTTACTGCTATATAAGCTTGCTTTTCTTATAACTCTTATATTTTGCTGCGATTCTAGGGCAGCTATCGCAAGATGAATATTTTCGATAGTAAAACCAATATTTGTTCCAATTCCTATAATATATTGCACACTAATTCCTAATTATAAAACAAGCTGACCCTATCTGAGAAACTGGGGGCTTTTTGATAAGTTTCAAGTATTTGATAGTTATATCACTATAGTTTTTTTCAATAAATAGATAAATTTGTTTAGCTAAGTACTCTATAAGATTACAGCTAATATCATCACAAAATTGTTGGATATTATTTCTTATAGTATAGTAACAAATAGTTTCTTCAAGATTATCGCTATCACTAGCACTATAAACTTGGTTAAATTCTAGCTCTAGATCAAGATTAATCATTTGTTTATGAGCTCTTTCTTGTTCTGAGCAGCCTAAACTTACATATATTTCAACACCATTTAAAAATAAAGATTGTTTCATTTTGTAGATAGAAATTATAGGTAAATTTTTGTATTTAAGGTATTATATCAGCAAATACATAATTAATTACTAAAAATATGAATCAGCTAAGTGAGTTTTTAGAAGATATTAAAAATTATGGCAAAAATAAATATATTTTCTTTGAAAATAGAAAATATAAATATGTTGAAATTCTGCAAAAATCATATAATCTAGCTAGATTTTTGGAATCTTCTGGTTATAGAAAAATATACTCAAATCTCAAAAATTCACCATTATCAGTTGGCCTATACATAGCTAGTTGGATAGCCGATATAGATCTTTTTGTACCTATCAACCCAAGATTAGTCGATAATGAACTAGCAGCAATAGTAGAGGATGATAGTTTATTTATAACTGATAAACTTTGTGAATTACAAGTTAAGACACTATACATAGAGAATGAGTTAGATTTTTTTGATAAACTTAATCAAGAAGAAGATTTTACAATACATGCTAAAGCTTTGATAGCACATGTAAGCTCGGGCACTACGGGCGTTTATCAAAAGTATCTTCATAATGTCGAGCAAACTATTGCATATGCAAAAAATAGAGTCCATGATTTAGGTCTTAAACTAGGTGATCATCTTCTAGTAGTATTATCAATAAATCATGCTTTTGCTTTTTCATATCAAATTTTACCAGCATTAGCAATGGGATTAGATATAACAATTATCCGTGAGTTTAATGCTAAATTAGTAGCAAAGATTATTAACCAAAATAGTGTCACAGCTTTAGCATTATTACCGACGATGTATCACTTTCTAATAGCTCAAGATATTAATAGTAACAATAACTTGCGCTATTTAAGTGTTGCTGGTGATGTGGCTAGTGCAAGCTTAGCAACAGCAGTAAAAGACAAATTAGGCTTACCATTGCTAAATGGTATAGGTATGACAGAAATATTTGGTTATGGTCAAAATATCTCAGCTAGCGCTACTAACGTAGTTAAAATTTTTTCAGACACACAAGTAAGAATAACTAAGTTTGCAAATGTTAATTATGGTAAGATTTTTATCAAAAATAATATGTTACCTTTAAATAATCAAATCCAGTGGTTAGAAACAGGAGATATCGGTAGTTTTGATAACCAAAGATATGAGCTTAAATTTTATGGTCGTTATAAAGATATAATCATTAAAGGAGGCTCAAATATTTCGCCACTTGAGTTAGAAACTGCAATTTTGAAAATAGCTGGTATCAAGGATTGTATTGTCACCTCTAAGCAAGATAAAATATGGGGAGAAACAATTTGGGCATATCTCGTCGCATCAAAGCAGTATTGTTTAGATTTTATAAATAGTCAACTAAGTAAATATCTAGCTGAATATAAAAAATTAGATGGGATTGTCTATATTGATAAAATTCCATTAACAGTAACAGGTAAAACTGATAGAAAGAAATTAAAAGAAATGATTAATCATGAGTAGTTATCAATTACCACAATTTACAATCTTTGAAGATACATTGAGCAAACAGCAAAATTATTATTTCTATAATCCTATTGGGGAGATTATAGCTAATGATAAAGAATCACTAGAATTAGCTTTTTATGAGTTAGAAAAATTTCAACAACAGAGATTATTTTTAGTTGGTTACATAAGCTATGAAGCTAGCTATTATCTTAATGATAGTCTTAGACATTTACGTCATGCTACTACTGATAAGTTACTTCATTTTGTTGCGTTTAGAGACTGTTGTAATGATATACCTAGTTATCTAAATTCAGATAAAAATATAGATTTAATGATAGATAGTCTTAGTTTTGTAGATTATCAAAAAAAATTTGCAGAAGTTCAGCACGCACTTATCAATGGTGAAAGTTATCAAATTAATTTAACTAAAAATATTTCAGCTACCACAAAGCTTACTAGTCAAGAACTATATAATAAACTTAAACAGCAACAATCAGTTAAATATGCAGCATATCTACCATTTTTAAACCCAGATATTATATCAATCTCACCAGAACTTTTTTTTAAAAAAAAAGCTGATAATTTAGTTGTAAAACCGATGAAAGGCACAGCTAAACTTACAGGTAATGATTTAGAGGATTTAAAAATATATAAAGAATTATCATCATGTGATAAAAATATGGCGGAACACCTAATAATTGTAGATCTTCTGCGTAATGATTTATCAGCTATAGCAAAAACTTATAGTGTTAAAGTAGATAAGCTATTCTTAATAGAGAAGTATAAAAACTTATTACAAATGACCTCTCAAATTTCTGCAAAAGTAGATAAACGAATATCTTTTAGAAAAATTTTAGATGGATTATTTCCATGCGGTTCAATCACAGGAGCACCCAAAAAAAGAACTATTGAACTAATCAAACAAATAGAAAAAGATAAAAGGGGAGTTTATACCGGGAGCATTGGTTATATTATGCCAAATAATGATATGTGTTTTAATGTAGCTATTCGCACTATACAAAAATATCAGGATAACTTACAAATTGGTGTAGGTGGTGGTATTACTGTATATTCAGATGTGCAATCAGAATGGCAAGAAATGAATATTAAAATAAATTTTATTCGCCAAATATACCATCCAGATTTTTGTTTAATTGAAAGTCTTTACTATCATAAAAAGTTTAGATATTTAGAGTTGCATCTAGATAGGCTTAAGAATTCTGCTAGACAATTATTTTTTGATATTGATATTCAAAAGATTAGAGATCAACTATATGATTATGTAGAGCAATTAGCTAGAGATAAAGAATATAAAATCCGTGTTGAATATCATTATAATAAATCTATAATTATTGAACATGCTCAAATTGATACCACTAAGCAACAGCCTATTAAGCTATTAGTTTGTCCTGAGAAAATAAATTCAGCTAATAAATTATTCCAGCATAAAACCACGCATAACTCGACACGAGGTTTTTATGCTCAAATGCATCAAAAATATATTAATCAAGACAAGAATTACGAGCTTATATATATAAATGAAAAAGATAATATTACTGAAACTAGATTTCACAATATAATTATTGAGAAAAATAATAAACTCTACACTCCAAAACTAAAAGATGGTGTCTTAGCAGGTATCACAAGAAAATCTTTAATTCAAAAAGGTAAACTTCAAGCTAAAAGCATAACTTTAAATGATTTGAAAACTGCTGATAAAATATATCTTATTAATAGTGTTCTAGGTTTGATACCAGCATATTTGGAGATTTAAGATGGTTTTATATATCGATCACTATGATTCATTTAGTAATACTATTTTTGATTATATAACTTATCTTGGCTATCAAGCATATGTGGTAAAAACTGATGAGCAAATAAAAAATATTGAGCAATACAAGCATATCATAATTGGACCAGGACCAGGTCATCCAGATGAGCTTAAAGACATATATCCAATTATTGAATATTGTCAACAAAATAATCTACCTTTGTTAGGTATTTGTTTAGGACATCAACTTATTGCTCAGTATTATGGTGCAAAAATCATAAAAGCTAAGCAAATATATCATGGAAAACTCTCTGAGATTAAGCAACTTCATTTATCATCATTATATAAAGATCAACCAGCAAAATTTACTGTAACACGCTATCATTCATTAATCGTTGATGATATTAAAGAACCTTTAATTACTTTAGCTTCAACTAATGATGATGAGATCATGGCTTTTGCTCATCAAAGTGCAAAGATTTTTGGTGTGCAATATCATCCAGAGGCATATTTAACTGAGTATGGCTTAGCAACACTAAAAAACTTTTTGAATCTTTGAAAGACTATTGATTTAATCAATAAAAGCTTTATAGAGCATGTTGGCTGAGCCTATCGAAGCCTTTGTTTGCCTAGTTCTCAGAGTTGCATTTTGATAAGCTTCATGTTCTTACACCATTAAATCAACAGGTTTTTTGATTAGATTTTTTGTGCCAAATAAAAAAGCTTAAAATATTAGCAATAATTAATAAAATTAAAAACAAGCAATAAGATCTATTTTGTAGCTCATAAAAGTACCAAAATTATAATCGACTAAAGTTTCTGGGATATAAGCAGCTAAAGATAATACTGTATTCGATTAGAAATAATAGTTATAATATATTGACAAGATAACTTTGCTTACGTTTGCAGTATCAAAAACTATACCTGTAAAGCCAAAACCAGTACTAAAAAATAAAGCAGCTAAACTAAGGATATAAATATTAGTAATACTACGTATAAAAAATAATAATCGCTGAAATAATAGTCACCAATATTGTAAAAATAAAAATATGCCTTCTTTAAAGAAATTAAGTAGCAATAATCAATCCAATAATAATTGAAGCAACACCTGATGCAAGTAAAGCAATACTATTTACCTATCAAACCTGCTTGTTGTGATATTTAGCAAGATAGTTTTGCCCAAGTAGCAAATTGTATTAAATTAAATACATAAGTGAAAAAACTAGCATAAAGTATAGTAAAATTATTTGCTTATTTAATTAAAGATATCTTTAATACCAGCTAATCTCTAAATAACTTAATATCACTACTTCTAGGAATCTTACCGTATTTAAATCTACTGATATAATAATAGCATCAATATCATAAACATAATACTTACTAATGTCAGAACTATATAGTTATAGTGATACTGTTGAACAACATAATTTAATGGATCAGCAGAAACAGAAAACAGCTAATGACCCAAAAAATAAATAAACCATATCGCAATTGCAAATGAACGTTTACTAAGTAATAACTCTTGTAAGCCTAATAAGCACTCATCACTGCAAAATTAAGATTACCCTATAATAAAACGCGATGCAAGTAGAGTAGCTGAGTTAATAGGAAAGACAAAAACTATTGTTACACTTAAAACTGCAATCATAGCAAACATTACTGGGATATCAATATCATATTTATCAACTATAATTCCAGCAGGTATTTTCATCACTGACATTATAATATATGTATATAGATATGGCAAAAACTATATCAATACTAGAAAAGCCATATTGATTTATTAAATGGAACCGAAAATGCAGAAAGTGATGTATTTATCACGCTAGTGTACATGTAAAATAGCACTGCATAACCATATTAGATTAGAAAGATTTTTTTGACAATATGATAAGCCTATCTACTAGAATGGTATTGGATATTTTCTTCTGACTTTTTCAATATCAGCTAAGACTGCATCAGATAAATTTAGATAATAGCATCGATATTAGTTTTAATTGCTCCATAGTTGTCGTACCAATTTATACTAGAGCTCATATATGCTTTTATGATTGTGAAAGCTATTGCATTTTGACAAACATCTAGATTATGTTTCTTAGCAACTTCTAAATATTCTGCTAAAGCTTTGTCAACTATGGCATTTTGCCTAATAGCAAATCGAGCTTTTTGCTTAGGAGATCCCATAACTTCATAAGACATTCTTACTATCAGCTGGAATATCGCCATTTCAGTATTTACCATTTAAGATCACCATCTGTAGAGGCGACCATACATATATAAGAGATTTCTTCTAAAGCACACGTTTCCATTACATCAGATTCATCTCTTCTTCTGAGTAAATTATACTTTTTGTAAGCTAAATATTCTTGGTAAATCATATTTTTCAGCTAAGTTGATAAATTGATTAATACCCCAAGCAGAATAATTATATAATCATATACGCATAATCTTTTCAACACTGATTCATTCATAACAGGTAACCAAAATTTCATGAATATTATCTACTATAAGTTGTCTATTTTGCTGACCTGCTAAATGTTCTACATTCCATAAAGTGAGGTCTAGTTGTAAATGAAATTGGTATAGATCAATATAGTCTGTTTGTAAGCATTTTAGATTATTAACAGAATTGATAGTCTGTGATAGGGTTTTCTTCATTTCTCATCCATGGTCTTGGTGAGAATTTAGTTACTAAAATGACTTCACTGCGTTTTTTATCTTTATTTAAACCAAGTTATTGATTATCTCTTCGATTTTACTATAAGTTTTGGTAGTGAGTGGATTGTGTACATATCAGTCGTATCCAAGAAATTAACTTCTTGAGAAGGGGCATAATCCATCTACTCAAATCCTTCAGCTTGAGTGTTTTGTCTACCATAAGTCATAGTAGCAAGACATATTTTACTAATATCAACACCAGTTTTACCTAGTTTAATATATTTCATAATTACTTCTAAAAAAAATTACTAAGATTATAGCATATAATTTAATATTACAGTTTAAAATTATTAGTTTTAGGATTAGTATTTTTAGGTATTGTTTAATGATAAAATATTCTTACCGAATTTAGTACAACCAACATTCCTTCTTAAGGAGTTAAATAAATTTTGTCATTTTCTATTACTTGGCCATTAGGTAAACCTACCAAAACAGTATTAGAGATTTTACAATTATCATTTTTAGTAATAGTTCCACCTATGATAATCATATTGTATTCGTTAACCAGCTTTACTATTAAGCTTTTAATTTGATTATAATATTTACTAAGTTTGATAATACTTTGCTTATTCAATTCAATGGAGAATTGTTAATTAAATTTACTGAATTATCTTCAGGAAAAACAACAATCTCAGAACCTTTATCTTTTGATTGCTTGATTAATTTTTTGATATCAATAGCAAATTTAGTAAATGATTGTTGCTTAATTAACATTTGTGCAGTTGCAACATTAATTGTCTGACAATAACAACTACTAATAAGTAAGCAAAACAATACTCAAGATTTATATTTAAAAATATTTGATAATTATAGCTTGTTTATGTTAACTAGCAATTTTATAATTAAAATGATGATAGATAAATTCTTATAATTCCTAAGTATTCATGAATTATATTTTGGGTTATATAGAAATTATAAGCATCTGGAAGTATTTTTATATTTGGGACAAACTTTGATGAAGTTATATTAACCGTATTTATAGCAAATTTATCAAAAATTATTTTTGCTCTTTTATAATGAATTCCACTAGTAACTAAACAGTAAGTATTTTTATCATTTGCTAAGATTTTCTTAATAAATTCAGCATTCTGATAAGTATTTTTAGAATTTTTCTCGAGAATGATTTTTGATTTTGGTATACCTAACTTATATAACACTGTAGAATAAATTTCAGCTTCTGATAGTTTTTCTCCAAAAGGAGACCCTCCACTTATAATGATTCGTTGTGGATATTTGTTATACACTTCAGCAACTTTAAGTATACGATCATAGGCGTTTAAAGCTGGCTCTAATTCACCAAAAGCTTGATTTATACCAGCGCCTAAGAGAAGAATCCCTTTGGTATTAGAGTAAGCTTTAATATCTGTAGATTCTGATTTAAGTGGTAGCGCTAAAATGGTTCCTAAGATTCCATTACCTATAATATAATAGATAATCGTTAGCACTACAATAAAATACCTCAAATAGCTTTTTGAAAATATACAAGCAATAATCAAGGCAATTAAAAATAAACATCCAATATCTAATAAACTACTTATCTTAACATAATTTCTATTTAGCAAAAGCACCACCAACCATTTGTGTATATGTTTGAGAATCTTGATTATTCACTCCTCTCAATGAAACACAAGCATGTTTAGCCTTAATCTCTACACTAACATCGTCTGTCGCTAAAATAAACTTTAAAGTTTCAAATATTTGTGTGGTCATTCGCTCTTGAATCTGCGGGCGTCTAGCAAAGAAATCACAAATACTATTAATACGACACAGACCAATAATATTGTTATCTTTAGGAATAAAAGAAACCTCAGCAATACCCTCAAACGGTACAAAATGATGCTCACAAAATGACATAATAGTTATATTTTTTTGAGTTAGAACTCCAGTATAGTTAAATTCATTTTCATATAAAGCACAGGCAGGGAAATTAGCATAATCAAGGCCATTAAATATTTCTTGAGAAAACATTCTTGCTACTCTAAAAGGAGTTTTCTCAAATTCATGTGTGTGTAAACCAAGAGCATCTAAGATTTGTCGATATGCTTTGGCTATTATGGCTATTTTGCTGTCATTATCAAGATTAAATTCTCTTGGTTGCTCTAGACCTAGTTTAATAAGGTGTTGCTGGACATTTTTACCTAATTTAGAGCAGTATTTATCTTTCATTATTAAATTTATCCTGCTGTAACTAAAATTACTAGGCTATATTATATTATTTAATAAATCATCTTTATAGAGTAAATGCCAATTATTAGCGTTAATTATAGCTAGGTTTATAAAAATAAAATATTCATGCAATTTTTAGATTTAGGTTTAAATCCTCCAATATGTAGCACTTTTTTAAAAAAAGGTTATACAACTCCAATAGTAATCCAAGCAAAAGCTATTCCTAATATTTTTAGGGTAGTGGTGTTATGGCAGCGGCACAAACAGGAACAGGAAAAACCTCAGCTTTCACGCTACCAATTATTCATAAACTTTTAGATCAGCCAAAAGAATAGGCAAATAAAATTAAAGTTTTAGTTTTAACCCCAACAAGAGAGTTAGCTGCACAAATCCAAGATCAAGTTATATATAACACTCATATTCTCTCAGTAGTCGTTTTTGGTGGTGTAAATATCAATCCTCAAATTATGAAGTTATGTAAGTGAGTTGAGATACTCATTGTACTCCAAGTAGATTACTTGATTTTATATAGTCAAAATGCAATCAATTTTGATAGTCAAATATAATACTTTAGTTCTTGATGAAGCAGATAAAATGCTAGCTAGATATGGGCTTTATTAATGATCTAAAAAAGATTCACATAATTTTTTTACATAAATCCAAATACTAATGTTCTTGGCAACATTTTCACCAGAGATAAAAAAATAACTAATGAGTTTCTTAATAACCAACAATTTATCTCTGTAGATACTGTAATACAGCTGTGAAAAAAATAACCACAAAAATCTATACTTCTAGATAAATCTAACAAAATAAATGCTTTGATTGCTCTAATTATACAACAAAACTTACATCAAGTACTCGTTTTCTCGCGTACTAACAATAGGGAAAATAAAATTTCAGAAAAGTTAAATAATGCTAGTACTAGCAGTAGTGCTATTCATGGTAACAAAAGTTAAACCATGCGTACCAAAGCCATGCGTACCAAAGCCTTAGCAGATTTTAAAGCTAAATAAATGTCTTAGTCGCTACAGATATTGCCGCTCGCAGAATCGATATTGCTCAACTATCATGAGTGATAAATCTTGACTTACTAAATGTTGCTGAAGATTATGTACATATAAGTAGGTAGGACAAGTTATAGCAGGACAAGATGGTTTAGCAATTTCTCTAGTTATTGCTGATGAAGTAACATTAAATATTGAACATCTAATAGGACATTTGTTACCTCGCGGAGAGCTTAATGGCTTTGAGGCTCAACATAATGTACCTATAACTAGTATGTCTCAAAAAACAAAAGCTAAGAAAATTGATGAAGAATAAGAATTATTAGTAATAAAAAGCCTTTAATAGCAATAATGATTTTGCAAAAAAAATAGACAAAAAATTCATCAAAATAAAAGTGTTAGAAAACCAAAAGCTAAAGATTAACAATTTGTTGTAGTCAGTAGAATAACAGTTTCTTCATTCATACCATGGGTACCTTCTGATACAAAATGTACTCTAGTACTCTCTATAATAGCATTTAACCAACTGCGAGCAATCCACATAATACCAGCAATTATAGCGACAAAAATACCTATAGTTAAAAAGACATGACCATAAACAGCTAGTCCTTCAACCTTTGTAAATACACTTCCTTCTGCTGGTGCCGTCAACGCACCAACATAACCACCAATAGGCCCAGCAACTATCGTAGTTAAAGCCCACATCCCCAAGGCAAAACCACTTTTTACGTGGGAATAATTCTGTAACCATAGACAAACCTAATGCAGAGATTAGTAATTCTCCGGTAGATTGGAAGAAGTAACTAGCAACTAACCACCAACCAGATACAATCCCATCAGTAGCAGTAAATTGTGGGAAGTATAGTACTAAAAATGCTACTGAACATAAAGTCATGCCAAAACAAAATTTTGTCACATGTGTGCCAAGTATTTTCTTATACACAACTGATAATAACGGTGACATTAAAATAATCACTAAAGGATTTAGAACCTGCCATTGTTCACCATGTACAGTCATTCCCAAGAAATGAGGGTTTACATTATTAACCGCGAAGAAGTTTAGTGATGTTGGCATTTGTTGATACAGCACAAAAAATATAATCCCTTGAATAATCAAAATTAAAGCAACAAGCATTCTCTTTCTTTCATGCTCTGCTTGCTTAAACATTTGCATAAAGAAATATATCAACGCAAGTATCGCTATCACAACAACTATTTGAGTACATAGCTTAGTATCTTCAAGGATATTTCCAGTTATGAAAATTGCTATAATAGCACCTAAAATTACAACAAAAACCTTGATCCAAGACATTTTTTGCTTACCAGCATCAGTTGTGATCTTTTTAAATTTAGGATAAAAAATTGTATAGTTTATAATACCAAGCAACATCCCAAACGCTGAGCATAAAAATGCGTGAAGATAGCCATACTTAGCAGCTATTATAGGAGTGATAAGCATTGAAATAAAAGATCCAATATTAACAGCCATATAGTATAAAGTCATTGAGCCATCAAGAGCAGGATCGCCTTTTTCAAATAGCTTTGATATTAAAGATGTGGGGTTAGCCTTAAACAAGCCTCCGCCAATCGCAACTCCAGAGAGTGAATACATAACTATAGTTTTTTCTGTATTACCTATGAATTGTGCAATAACTGTACCGAAACTAAGTGATAAATATGATAAAAATAAAATTCCCGCACCAATAAATATCGTACGCTTAGCACCAAGATAGTTATCGCCAATCCAACCACCAATTAGTGGACCACCATACAGTAATGCCGAAAAAGAACCAAATATTAACATTGCTTCAGCATCACTAAAACCTAATTTTCTAGCAAAATAAATAGCTAATATAGCTTGCAAGCCATAATAACCAAATCTTTCCCATAATTCTAATGTCCATAACACCCAAAAAGGGGTAATATTATTTTTATTTTTTGAATGATTAAAATTACTAATAGTCATTATCTAATCTCCTATTTATAATAATTAAGATGTATTTTTAAAAAAAGCATAAATTCATCATAGAGTATTTAGTGCATAAAAACAATTAGAAATAAACACTAAGAATTATATTTTACTTTATGAATTTTGATCTTTAATGACTATCTAACAACTACAAGCAGCCACATAGCAGAAGACTTCGGTACCACTAGTATTATCCACCAAGACTGCTTGAGTTATAGAGAATTGCGACTATTGCATTAGCTATCTGACTCTTTAGCTTGATTTATCATCTCTTACTAAGCATGTAATATGGCTTCTTTGCAAACATTTGTATAGGAAGTATTTTACCACATATTATATTTTTCAAGTCCCAAAAAATACCTTGTGTGATAGTAGGTGTTCCTACAATTATTCCAGTAACTAAACCTTTATTTTTACCAAGAGTATATAGCTGTGGTTAATATCATAAATTTTTCTAAAATTTTTGTGGGTAAACTTTAAAAGTCACTGAACTTGTTTAAGGGTTTCAATAAATTTAATGTATAAAATGAGATGCTGAAATAAATTCAGCACGACAATTATAATTATGGTAAGTAAATTAGCTATTTTCTAAACCAAAGTTACAAGTTCTTCAGCGCTAGTAGGGTGGATAGCTATAGTATCATCAAAGTCACTCTTAGTAGCACCCATATTGATAGCTACTGCAAAACCTTGTAGCATCTCATCAACATTTAGACCAATTATATGACAGCCAACAATTTTTTCATTTTCACCAGTGACAACTAGTTTCATTACAGTAGGCATTCTATGACCAGATATAGCACAATATAAAGCTGTAAAGCGAGATTTGTAAACTTTTATATTTTGATAGCCATATTTTTCTCTAGCATCTTTTTCAGATAAGCCAACAGTACCAATAGCAGGGTGAGAAAATATAACGGTTGGGATATACTCAAGTTTTGGTTTTAGGTTTGTCTCACCATTGAAAAGTCTACGCGCAAGTCTACGCCCACAAGAAATAGCAACAGGTGTTAGCTGAGCGCCTCCAGAAGCATCACCTAGAGAATATACACCTTTGACATTTGTCTCTTGCCATTCATTAGCAGGTATTACCCCTTTATCTGTAATATTGATATCGGTATTCTCTATACCTAAGTTGTTTGTGTTTGGTGCACGACCTATAGCCCAAATTAATGTATCAATATTCTTTATAACCTTGCCTGTATCTGTTGAGATTTTTAAAGTATTACTAGTTTTCTCAACTTTAGTAATATTTGTATGGTTGAGTAATTTTAGATTAGTCATAGCCATACATTCAACTAGAGTATCAATAATATCATTATCAAAATCCATTAATGGCTTATCTCTACGCACCATTATAGTTGTATCTGTACCATGGGCGTTCAAGATACCGGCAATCTCAACACCTATATAACCACCACCAACAATTATTGCTTTTCTAGGTGGTTCATCAAGCTCAAAAAACTCATCAGATGTGATACCTAGTTCAGCACCTTCGATGTTTTTTGGGATAATAGGGTAAGCACCTGGAGATATAAAAATATTATCAGCTGTTAGCTCTGTACCATCATCTAGTACGATAGTTTTATTATCTTTAAATTTACCCCAATTATTAAAGTGAGTGATATTCCATTTATCTAATAATCTGTCATAAAAACCATGGATATTACTAATATATTTAGCTCTTTTTTCTTTTAAATTTGTCCAGCTAAAGTCCTTAACCTCAATATCAAAGCCATAGCCTGCAACATCATGTTTTAGCGCATTTGCAAGATTAGCACCATACCACATAGCTTTTTTGGGTACACAGCCTCTATTAACGCAAGTACCACCAAGCTCATTCTTTTCGATAATCGCAACTTTTTTGCCAAATTTAGCAGCCTGTACAGCAGATGCTATCCCTCCAGAGCCGCCACCTAAACTTATTACATTAAAGTGATTACTATTCATTATATTTCCTTATTTTAAAATTGCTTACAATTTTACCCACTTAATTTGTAAATATATAGAGTTTTAGTTACTTGTCCATTTTCGTCTACTTCACCAAAGCCTATTGCTTTGATCTTGAAACTAGTAGGTTTTAATTTTGTGTTTTTGATAATCTCGTTAAAATCCTTGATAAAACTCTCTCTTACTTGATCAGTTTGTAAATTTGCCGCGAGAATACTTAGATGAGGATTAAATTCAGAAAAAGTATTTGGCGAACCATATTTTTCAAAAGATTTTAATTTATTTGGATAAAATTTTACCCAACTTGGGGCAGGGTAGTTTTTATTTCTATATTTAGCTAAATTTTTTACAACTGTATTTGATAGTTGTTGAAGTGTTTGCGAGTTTTGAATATCTAAAATTACAAAACCACTTTTTCCAGCACTAAATCCTGTTGTTTTTATATATAAAGGTTTAGTATTTTTAGCAATTTGTGCTAATTTATTTTGTATATCTGTAATATGTTTACCATCAAAACTTGTTAGGTAGAGTGTTAGATGTACAGGATGGTTTTTGATAAAAGGTGTAGTTTTATATTTCTCCAATACATTGGTTTTTGCTAAGTAGTCATCAAATTCTTTTATATATTTATCAGCTGTGTTTTCTGGAATTAGATAGATATTATTTTGCTTGAAATCAGTAGCAAAATTACCTAATGCCATAATAGTTTTTTTTTTATGATTCATTTGTATTCCTTATGTAATTAATAAGTATTTTGAAACGACTCTATTATATCAGTTTTAGTTGTATAAATTGTAATAATATGATATTGCCAAGATTGATAATATCTATATAAGACATTCTACCAAGAAGGGTATTGATTATGATTAGTTTTATACCTTGTTTCTATTCGATTTTGATGAGCTTGTTTATCACTACAGGTTATTTCAATATTTATAACTTTTAGTATTTACATCTATAAGCTGAGCCATAAACTTCAAGATTCATCAATAGGATTACAAACAATCTATGACTACATTATAGTCAAACCAAAATTTTCTTTTGTTTGATAATAGACTATATATCTTATAACCTTGTTTATTTAGCTCTTGAGAAGCAAGCTTTTTTGATATAATATTCAACAGGTCTATTCTAGTAGTAGACAGTATTAGGTATAGCTTTGGCTAATTTTTTAGTTAAAGTTGTTTTACCTACTCCTAGTAGATCTGAAAATATGTAAGCATCTACAATGTTATTATTCTTTGTTGCTTTCTCATATATGCATTTTAAGATGTTACTTGTTGCATTGTTTGATAAATCAACCTTTTCTTTTAAAGACTTATTTATCTCATTTAAGAATTTAATAAAGATTGTTCATGAGTTGATCTATGCATTGATTCGATATTTATTTTTACAAGAAAAAAATCATTGCTATCATTAATAGCTAAAGTTAAATATAAATAAATAATTTTTTATAGTCTTTTGCAAAATTTAAAATTGCATATCAATGTTATTACAAGTTTTAATAGACTTACTTAACAATTCTTTCTTATTTATATTGTTTAATTCATTTAAGTTATTATCATTTAAATAGTTATATAAATCATCTACATTACTTTTCACAAGCATCACTTTTTCTCTAATTAGAGTTAAAGCTATTTTATTATTACTTTTTGCATTTTTTTGTCTTTATATGTCAGGAATATATCAAAAATCCAAGCACTTAAGAAACTAGAGATGTCATCAAAGTTACCAATACTGAAATCAAATTTAAGTTACTTGGTTGTACTATCTCTATAAACATCTAAACCTCATAATCATAACTAATAATCAAAGGAGCATGATCTGAAAACCAAATTTCTTTATAGATGTAATCAGATTCAGGTATTACCTTGTCTTTTAAGGTAGGCGTTGAGATATGATAATCAATTCTCCAACCAACATTATTTGCACGGGCTTGACCACGATTTGACCACCATGTATATTGTAGAGGTTCTTGATTAATAACTCTAAAAGTATCAACCCAACCTAAATCATCAAAGATATGATCTAACCAAGCTTGCTCTTCTGGTAGTACCCCTGATGTTTTACCATAGTTAGATTTCCAGTTTTTTATATCTATCTCTTTATGCACAATATTAAAATCACCACAAACTATAAAATCTCTACCAGATTCTATTTGTTCCCTGAGTATTTCTTTGTATTTTTCAAGAAACTGCATTTTATATTCTTGACGGACATCGCCACTTGAGCCACTTGGTAAGTATAAGCTTGCGATACTAAAGTTTTCATAATCAAACTGAATATAACGCCCCTCATCATCATACCAATCTAGACCAAGTTCTTTGATAACCTTTAGAGGTTTTTTCTTGGAATAAATAGCAGTACCACTGTAGCCTTTTTTGACAGCATCTTTAAAATCACAATAGTATCCAACGGGGAAGTGCTCTTTATTTTTCTCTAATTGGTGAAATTGAGCTTTTGTCTCTTGAATACATAGAAAATCAATATCTTGAATTTTAAACCACTTCCAAAAACCTTTACGTGCAGCTGCACGAATACCATTGGCATTAAAAGTCATTACTTTTATCATTGAATTATTTTGATTTTTAATTGATTAAAATCATTTTAGCATTTTAGTGCTAGCTGTGTAATAGCTAATTACTTATCAGATTAATAGTTCTTTTTGATAGTAAATATTTCAGAACAAAAAATCAAAGTAAGTCAATCATCAACAGGAGATGATATTCTATGTAGAAGAATAACTATCAAAAGTCTGATACATCTGCATCTGGCGCATATATGCAAGCAAGTATGCATGTTTCAGAACTAAAGGTAATATTGTTTTTTGAGTATTTTAAAAAGTTTCAGCCTAAAGGAGATGTTTTCCTGATTCCTCAATGTAAAATTGGTAAAGATGTGTTTATATGGGCAGGGCATCAGGGTAGATTTGACTCTACAAATGGTGATAATTATTAATAGATATTAATTTTTATCATAAAATTAATTATACAGCTTTTGTCAAAGAGCATATTAATTTAACTACAGTAGAATATGAGCAAGCTTTTGAAAAGGCTATACACTATATTAATTTCTCTGATGCTAAGATGCAAAGCCAAGAGATTTAAAATTATATTTAAAGTATAAGAATATTATTGAATCACCATTTGATACTGAATTTATTACGTACAGATATTAGATATACTTATATTGCTAATTATAAGCATATTAAAGCAGTAGAAGGTAGCTTATATGAATGGTTTATCAAAGCTGGTGATCAATTCAAAGCAGGTGAGATAATAGGAAAAATATATTCAAACCTCATCAATTTGGAAAAAAACATTATCTAATACCATTTGGTGTTGTTGTAATTAGTATTAATAATACTGGTATAGTATGCCAAGGTAGCTAATTTATTATGATTTAGTGTTTATCTAAGATCTTAAACTCTAGTATATAAACAAATCAATGAAAAAAATTATGATAATTAAATATTTTGGTCGTTCAGAATGTGCACTTAATCAACATTTAACTGATCTATACAGAGTCATCTGCTCAATAAAGGTTTTAATATCAAAATAATATTGATTATGAGATTCAAAAATAGCTTTAGTCTGATGCAGTGATATATACCAAATGGCTGGCTGGTGGATGGGACCACCTTGGATAGTCAAAAATTATATTGACGAAGTTTTTACCCTAGATAATGGTTCAATGAGGTTGGTGTTGTTGGAGTATATTTGCATTTCCATAAGGTTCATAAGTTTATCGTGATGTTAGCACTACTAACATTTATCTATAATGATTTTATGGAAAGTCCTCTCATTGACGAGTTTAAAATTAAAGTGGTTGTTGTACTTATAGATAAAAAACATCGAATTGTGCGTAAGCGTAATATTAATTTTAATGGTGTTAATCTAAAGCAACTTATACAAGATAAATACACTGTCAAGTCTGAGATATATAACGATGTAAATGTTGGAATCCTAGGTGAGGCCAAATATGGTGCAGGTGTTGGCTATGATGATATTATTGTTACCTAGTATCGGTGGAGGTTTGCTTGGTACTTAATGGTCAAAGCTTATATCGAACAATGGGTTTTATGGACTATTATTAAAATACTCTTTCAACAATTATTTGGTTACAACAACATTTTTCTAGCATAGGTGAGGGTATAGCATTTTTAGCTGTATGGCTTATTTATTTGTTAAATGCTCATAAAGTGGATAAAAACCTAAACTTCTTTGTGAAACTTTTTCTATAACTAGCTTAACTTAATTAAAAGTTTTCTATATAATTTGCAATATTCATTATACCTTTCTTTGGAGGTTAGAGCGATGACCGTTAGACAGACTTTATTTTTTATTATTACACCAATAATAGCAATGTGTGTATTATCATTTGGCAATGGCTTTTTTACAACTTATTCGTCTATTGAACTAAATAATCTTGGTCGCTCTAGTTTAATGATTGGTATAATTTCTGCAGCATATTTCTTTGGTATGACGGCAGGATCTTATTTTTCACAGTTTACTATAATTAGAGTAGGTTATATAAGAGCTTTTGTACTGTTTGCATCTCTTATGTCTATCAGTACACTAATAGTTGGTGTAAATAAAAGTGTCGCTGTTTGGATATTATTTAGGTTTGTCTGTGGTTACTCATTAGCTGCTTTATTTATCATTATTGAAAGCTGGTGTATATTATCATCAGATAAGAGAAATAGAGGTTTGATTTTTTCAATATATCTTTTTGTATACTATGGTACACAAGCATTGTCACAATTGATGATAAATGTTCATTTTAGTGAAGGGATATTAGCTTATTGTTTTATATCTTCTTTATGTAGTGTTGCGATAGTATTGATGGCTTTTACAAAAACAGTTGCACCTGTGCCAAACTCTGAAGAAATTTGTTCACCTGCTAAAATCATTAAAAAAGTTCCTCTAGCAATGGTAGCTAGTGTTATTGGTGGTTCATTGTTAGGTTCTATATATACTTTGTTGCCTATCTTTCTCGTAAGGGTTGGAAGTGATCATGACATGATATCAGTATTAATGATGATTACAATTTTAGGAGGAATGTTATTACAAGTTCCTATGGGTAAATTATCAGATCTTACCGATAGACGTAAAGTAATATTTTTAGCAGGAGCAGGTATTTTAATTACCTCAATATTTATATTTGTTTTTCATACATCTTATTTTATATTTGCTGTAATTATGTTTATTTTTGGTGGTTGTGCTTTTGTGATATATCCATTATCTATATCTCATGCAAGTGATTTTCTTGATGAAAATGAAATTTTAGGAGCAATTGGTGTTTTAACTATTTCATATGGTTTAGGTTCGGTAATCAGTCCTGTTGTAATATCTAACGTGATGTTTACTTTTGGACCATTTGGCTTTTTTATAATTACAGCGTTGCTAAGCATTAGTTTATGCTTGTACTCAGTATATAGAATATCAGCACGAAAATCTCCTACAGATACAGCTACTTTTACAATAGTAACTCCTGAAAGTCTTAACTTCACTGAGGCGCAGGAAATCATCTCAGAGAAATCATCTGAAGAATAATATTTAAATAAGTATATTAAATTGCAAAGCATACATAGCTAGCTTATAATTGTAAAGTTTTTAAAAAAAAATGATAAAAGACTTAATTTATCTAAAGGAGTTTGTAATTATGTTATCACAAATAAAACAAGTTTTTGCTAGACAGATATTAGATTCGCGTGGTAATCCTACAGTTGAAGTAGATGTGGTTTTGGAAAGTGGTGCTTTTGGTCGTGCTGCTGTTCCTTCTGGAGCTTCTACAGGTATAAGAGAGGCTTTAGAGTTAAGAGATGGTAATAAAGCCCTTTTTCTAGGCAAGAGTGTATATAAAGCAGTTGAGAATGCTAATACTAAGATAGCTCAAGCAGTTAAAGGTTTAGATGCATTAGACCAAAGATTGATTGATAAAACTATGATAGAACTAGATGGTTCTGAAAATAAGAAAAATCTAGGCGCAAATGCAATTCTAGGTGTTTCACTAGCTACTGCTAGAGCTGCAGC
Organism: Francisella persica ATCC VR-331; assembly: GCF_001653955.1. Classification (NCBI taxonomy): domain Bacteria; kingdom Pseudomonadati; phylum Pseudomonadota; class Gammaproteobacteria; order Thiotrichales; family Francisellaceae; genus Francisella; species Francisella persica. The sequence continues at coordinate 1,384,270 of NZ_CP013022.1, read as the reverse complement.
ATCACATCTTAGAAAACCTTTTTATCGTTATCTAATGGATGTCAAAGAATATCTAATGCCAGTACCAATGATGAACGTCATTAATGGTGGTTCACATGCTGATAATAACGTTGATATGCAGGAGTTTATGATTGTTCCAGTTGGTTTTGATACATTTTCTGAGGCTCTAAAATGCGGTACAGAGGTTTTTCATACACTTAAAAAAGTACTACTTGCTGATGGTTATAGTGTAGCTGGTGTTGGTGATGAGGGTGGTTATGCTCCTGATCTACCATCAAATGAAGCAGCTATAAAAGCAATATTAAAAGCAGTTAAAGAAGCAGGTTATGAGCCTGGTAAACATGTATTTATAGCGCTAGATCCAGCAAGTAGTGAGTTCTATAAAGATGGTAAGTATGAGCTTAAGTCAGAGAATAAGTCATTAACAAGCCAAGAAATGATTGATTACTATGCAGCATGGATTGAGAAGTATCCAATTGTATCTATTGAGGATGGTTTAGCGGAAGAAGATTGGAAAGGTTGGAAACTGTTAACTGAAAAGCTTGGTAACAAGGTGCAACTAGTTGGTGATGATTTATTTGTTACTAACCCAAGTATACTTGCTAAGGGTATCGAAAAAGGCGTTGCAAATTCAATTTTGATTAAGCTAAATCAAATCGGGACTTTAACAGAGACTTTTGAAACAATGGCGATAGCTGGACAAGCAGGATATACTTGTGTAGTGTCACATCGTTCTGGTGAAACTTCTGATACTATTATTGCAGATTTGGCTGTAGCAACATGTTCTGGACAAATCAAAACAGGATCATTATCTAGATCTGATCGTATAGCTAAGTATAACCAGTTACTTAGAATAGAAGAAGAATTAGGTGAAAATGCAATTTACCCTGGAATAAAAGCATTTGTATTTAATTCAGATGAAAAAGTAGCAGAATGTGTTCAAGAAATTGTTGTAGAAGATAGTGAAGCTGAGAAAATTGTAGTTCAAGTAGAAGAATAATTATTTCATGGATATCAAATCTAATTCTTTTTTTTATATTTTTATTTCTGTAGTTTTATTACTAATAGCTACATTGCAATATGATCTGTGGTTTAGCAATACAGGTCTTATCAAGTATCTAGCACTAAAGAAATCTGTAGCTAGTCAACAAAAAGAAGTTAAGCATAAATTTCATACTAATGCACAATTATATTCTGAAGTAGTTTCATTACGTCAAAATAGTGAGGTGCTTGAAAGCTTGGCTCGTGAGAATATGGGACTAATCAAGCAAGGAGAGGTTTTTTATAGTGTCAAATAAATATGTAATTATTACAGCAGCTGGAATAGGTACTAGAATGCAGTTAGGTATTCCTAAACAATACTATAAACTTAGTAATGGCAGGACTATCCTTGATAATACTTTAGCAAAGTTTATTGATAATTCTTTGTTTGATAAAATCTTTGTGGCAATTTCTGCAAGTGATAATTTTTGGAGTGATTCGTTATATCATAATTGTGACAAAATAGTATTTTGTAGTGGTGGTGCAACTAGGTTTAATAGTGTTTATAATACTCTTAAGGCTATCGATGAGCGTAAAAAAGATGACTGGGTTTTTGTACATGATGCTGCTAGACCTTGTGTTAATATTGATAGCATTATCGATTTATATCAGCAAACTAAGCTATCATATTCACAAGCAGGTATCTTAGCAGTAAGAGCGTTTGAGACAGTTAAGCAAGTTACTATAAAGAATGTAGTTATCAAAACACTTGATCGTAATAATATTTGGCTTGCTCAAACACCACAATTATCTAGGCTTGGGCAATTAGAGAAAGCTTTTGATTTTTGCTACTCAAATAATTTAGTTGATAAAGTAACTGATGAAGCATCAGCTTTAGAAATATTTGGTATAAATCCAATTGTTGTTGAATGCTCAAAAAAAAATATCAAGATTACAACTAAAGATGATTTAGAATATGCTAATTGGCAGCTAAGCTAAGAACTTATTTTAAAAGTAAACCTATTACATAACCAAATATAATTACTAACCCCATTATAAATAAGATAGAGTCTAATACTACGTGTCTATAGTCTTTGCATTGAATATTTTTATAAATTATTATTATAGGCAAAACATATAGTAAAAAAGCCACCGTAGGCGCAACTAGTATACCTATAATATTAAGGATTTTAAAATTACATATTGTACATATCCATAAAACTATGAATATTAGTCCAACACTGATTTTATTTATTATTGAATCAGAAACTTCAATTTTATAGATATTTCTAAAGAAATATTTAAATAGATATTTCAAAGCTTCTTTTGAACCTATGTAACAGCCTATAAATGAACTAATAATAGCGGTAAAAACTATCATAGGTGCTAAAATATTCAATAAAGCACCTGAATGCTGCTCTTGTATCAGTGTTACTATTGATAGATTATTTGCATTAGCTCTATTAAGGTCTGATATAGTAGTGCTAAGTAAGCAAGATGTCACAAAAAGTAGTACAAATATAAAAAGAATTAGCGCATTAATCCTAAGTATTTTATAAACTTTGTATTTTTCTCGTGAGCGCTCAACTTTTACATAGTCACGATAAAAAATTACTAGACTGGAGATAATAGGCGAATGATTCATCGATAATATCAAAATTGGTAATACCATTAATACACCTGTGATATAACCAACAGCATCAAAATGACTATAAGTTATAAACTCAAAGTTCCAATAAGGTATTATATATATAGATAATGTTATTACTAATATAATTAAGAATATAACTATAAGCTGCATAAACTTTAGAATTATATTGATACCTAAAGAAACTATTATTAATAAAACAGCTAGAATGCTAAAGCTAAACCATATATGTCTAGATAAATTAATTTTTACAATATTATAATTTAAAAGAAAATTACTTAATTCACTATTTAGGCCGATAGAATACATTGGCATATTTAGGAATATTGCAAAGAAATATAGCATTACACAAGTCAAACCAAAGAATTTACCAAGATTATGGGTAAATACATCTGTAATACCGCCATTATCTGTACAAAGCACTATATTTGACATACTTTTATGTGAGTAATATGTCAAAGGTAAAGCAAAAATAAGTACTGTTACCAAAGCCCAAAGACCACTATCTCCAGCTTGGATAGGGAGGTAAAGTAATCCTGCACCTACTGCTGTACCAAACAAAGTGAATACCCATTGAATATCAACTTTTGTAGTATTTGAGTAATCTAGTGTTTTCATCCTAGCTACTCCAATCTAGTATTACTTTACCACACTGACCACTTTTCATTATCTCAAATCCTTTTTGAAATTCATTAATATGAAGTCTATGTGTGATGATATGGTTCATATCCATACCAGCTTGAAGCATACTTGACATTAAGTACCATGTTTCAAACATTTCTCTACCATATATACCTTTAAGAGTTAGACCTTTAAATAATATTGCTCCCCAATCAACAGTAACATCGCCTGCCGCTATACCTAATAAAGATAGCTTGCTACCATGATTCATAACATTAAGCATCATCGAAATTGCAGAATTATTACCAGACATTTCCAGGCCAACATCAAATCCCTCTGTCATGCCTATATCAGACATTACTCTACGCATTTCTTTGACTAAGTCTTGTTGATTATTAAATGGTGCGACATTTAAAGCTACAGTTGCACCAAAACCTTTAGCCATTTGTAGGCGATATTCATTAATATCGGTGATAACTATTCTACGCGCACCACAGAACCTTGCTATCTTAACAGCCATAAGACCTATAGGTCCAGCTCCAGTTATTAATATATCTTCCCCTGTTAAATTAAAAGATAGAGCAGTATGAATAGCATTACCAAGAGGATCAAAGATACTAGCGATATCATCACTAATAGAATCAGGAATTTTAAATACGTTAACTGCTGGCATAGCTAAATATTCTGCAAAAGCTCCTTGAACATTTATACCTATACCTATAGTTTTTCTACAAAGATGGCGCTTGCCCGCTCTACAATTACGACATTGTCCACATACAAGATGTCCTTCACCTGATACTCTATCTCCAATATCCACACTTGTGACACTATCTCCTTTGGCTACGACTTTACCAGCGAATTCATGTCCGGTAATCATCGGTACTGGTATGGTTTGTTGTGACCATTTGTCCCAGTTGTAAATATGTAGATCTGTACCACAAATTGCAGTTTTTTTAATTTTAATTAGAACCTCATTATGATTATACTTAGGAATTGGGGCATCATTAATCATCCATATACCTGGTTGTTTTTTTAATTTAGCTAATGCTTTCATTGTTAGATTCCTATGATTGAATATTACTGAATAATACCTAACTCTTTTGCAGCTTTTGTAAAGCCATCAACAGCTTTGTCAATTTGCTCAAAATTGTGAGCAGCTGACATTTGTGTTCTAATTCTTGCCTTGCCCTTAGGCACTACTGGATATGAGAAAGCAATTACATAGATTCCATAATCTAGGAGTTTTTCAGCAAATTCTACAGCTTTTTTCTCATTATAGATCATTACAGGAATAATAGGGTGCTCGCCTGGAATCAAATCAAATCCTGCAGCAGTCATTTTAGATCTGAATCTTTGTTGGTTAGCTTGTAATTGTTCTCTTAGTTTATTAGAGCTTTTAGTAATTTCTAATGCTTTTATAGAAGTTTTGGCAATTATTGGCGCAAGTGAATTTGAGAAAAGATATGGTCTAGAAAGATTCTTAAGTAAATCTACTACTTCTCTTTTAGCACAGATATAACCGCCAGAAGCACCTCCTAAACCTTTGCCTAAAGTGCCTGTTAAAATATCTATTCTACCAATTACATTACAATGTTCGATAGATCCTTTACCATGTTTGCCAACAAAAGTAGCGGCATGAGAATCATCAACCATAACAATAGCATTATACTTGTCAGCTAAGTCACAGATTGATTTAAGATCAGCAATAATACCATCCATAGAGAATACGCCATCTGTAGCGATCATCTTAAATCTTGCACCAACTTTATCAGCCTCTATTAGTTTTGTTTCAAGATCTTGCATATCATTATTGTTATATTTAAATCTCATTGCTTTGCAAAGCCTAATACCATCAATAATACTAGCATGATTAAGAGAGTCACTGATAATAGCATCATCTTTTGTAAGTAGTGTTTCAAAAAGTCCAACATTTGCATCAAAACACGAAGGGTATAAAATTGTATCTTCGAACCCAAAAAAATCGCTTAACTCTCTTTCTAGTTGTTTATGGACACTGTTAGTACCACAAATAAATCTTACTGAAGCCATACCATAACCACATTCTTCAATATGCTCTTTAGCATAAGCAACTATTTCAGGATTATTTGCAAAACCAAGATAGTTATTAGCACAGAAATTAATTAAAGTTTTGCCATTTTCTAAACTAATTATAGGTTCTTGAGGTGTTACTATAATTTTTTCGCTTTTATAAGTACCTGATTGTTTAATTTCTTGTATCTTATCACTAATATTTGTGTAGAAACTTTTATTCATTTTTTACCTCTTTTAAGCTTTGAACTATAACTAAATTAGATTTATCTATATTAGATAATATCTAATGTAGTTAGTTTTTGAAACTATTTGATATCGAAATTATAAAAAAGAATACTTTGTATTCTTTTATTGGAAAAATTTTTTAATAAAATTAATTATTTATTAATTAAAATTTATTTATATATATAATAAGTTTATATAAGTATTAATTTACTAAGACTTGTTATTTTTTGATAATTTATTAAAAGTTTGGATGTAATTACTAGAAATTTAAAGACCATGTGCAGATAATGTTCGTGAAGATCCAAAACTCCAGGAATGGGTAGCTTGGGACATAATTACAATCCATATGATTTCAAATATGATAAATTAAATACTATAATCTACGCATTTATTGGTTTTGATAAGAATACTGGTAATATTAAAACACTAGATGCTCAGCTGATTCATGGAGCTATTAGTGGCATCAAGAGAAGCTAAAAAATATCCTTATCTAAAAGCATTCTTATCATTGGTGGTTAGACTAACAATGGTGTTACAATAGCTCCAATGTTTGAACAGTTAGCATCAAACTAGCAAAGTATGGTAAAATTGCTATGCAGTCCTTGGCATTTATATAGTCCATCAGCCAAATTATTTGTAATTTATGATGATGTATTGTATTGGTGTAGAATATTAAAAGTAAAGCAGGTAATAACTCTACTAATCATAACAAGTCATTAATCAATGCGTTGCTAATGTTTATGTGTTAGATGCAATCAGTGTATCTATTACAGAAAACTTTGCTGCAGTATCTTGGAATAAGCTAGAATTAGATGGTTCTCATATATAGTAATAGTTAATAGTAATGTTGATGGCTGAAAATATTACTAGCCTAAATTATGTCATAACTAATCTAGAAAAAGGTACAAGATATACTATAGAAATAATGGCTAGTACATCTTGCTTTATTTTAGTGATAGTTTGTTGTGATAATAGAAACCTTGCATAGACATGATCGGTAATGGGCTTAAGATAGTCAATATTTGCTGATAAATCCCAGACAACATAATCATCACCAAGAATATTATATAATTGTAATGGGTAGATTGGATCTAATGAAGAATATATTGCTCCACCAAAGCCGGTACCATAATAGTTTTTAGTATTATCTGTCAGATTAAACTTTAGATGTACTTCAAGAAAGTCATCTGATACAAAAACTATCTCGCCACCAGTTGCTACAAAAGCAGGTAGTTCATTAAATCTTTTAATAAGTTGTTCTGACCTTTCACCAGATTTTTTATCTGTTTTAAAAATTGGAGTCATAATTTATAATAGTATTTTTATCTTTGATTGATAAATTTAATTACCTTATCTAAAGCTATTTTAGGGTTTTCAAGTGGAGTTATGCCTAGTATACCCATAAAACCATGGAACATTTCATCATCGTAATGAGTTTCTACTAGAGTTCCTTGCAGTTTGAGTTTTTTCTCATAAGCATAGATACCATCTATTAAGATATCATGAGTAGCTGCTATAATTAATGTATCAGGTTGCTTAGTTGCTTGATAAAATAGTGGTGAAACACTTGGCTGTCTAAGTTTTTTAGGTTCTGATAAGATTTCATCCCCTAAATAAGCCTTAAGAAACATTTCACACCACTCCATAGTTAAGTGGTACTTATATTCATCAAACTTTTTATTACTATCATACTTAGTATACATATCAACAGCAGGGTAGACTAAAATTTGAGCTTTAGGTACATTCTCTTGGCGTTCATGACAGATTATACTTACAAGATTGCCTCCAGCACTATCACCCATAACAAAAATATTTTCAGTTACTATATTTAACTTGTTATTATTTTGATATAACCAGTCATAAGCATATAAAGCATGCTCAACTGCTACTGGATATTTTTGTTCAGGAGCTAAGCCATATTCTAGCGAGAAGATATTCAAATTACCTTGATCACATAGATATCTACACACATGATCATAAGTATTTATCGAACCTAAACACCACCCACCACCATGGATAAAAAGTACAGCTTTATCACTAGCTTTCTTAGGTTGGTAATGCCTCAAGACAGTATTATTATCTAGTTTGATATCTTCTTCAATAATATTAGGACGCTGTAAACGTTTAATCTGTTCGATAGAAATATTGGTAAAAATTTCACGCTGCTCTGTTAAATTAAGCTTTTTGATTCTTCTGATTTCAGGGGTATCTAATAATGCTGCTAAACTTGGATGAAATGGCATTGTATTTCCTTATTAAATTTTATGTACTCTTATAATTTCAATAGCTAATTTTTCTAACTTTCGTGAAAGCTCTCTTGTATCACGATCTAAGGTTGCTAGATTACTATCTTTGTCTAAACTTAAAACTGATGGTTTGCGTGAGTGACCAACCAATGCTTTGAGGTCTAGTTTTTGTTTAATTTTAACTATATTTTCTAACAAGTAATTAGCAGTATCTGATTTTTTGCCAAAACCAAAGCCAACATCAAAGAAAATATTTTCTTTTGCCACGCCGTGATTTAGAAGTACAAGTTTTTTTTGCTCTACATATTCGCAAACACTATTTATAGCATTATCTTTGTCTAAATACTGATTTCTTTATATAAGATTAGGTTAGCATATAGGTTTTTTATAGATGCTTGTTTTACAAAATAAATAGTAAAAATGTAAAACAATTTTTACTATTTATTTTTGAGAAAAAATATTATTGATATTTATATAGTTGTTGAAGCTTTAGATAAACAACAGCTTCATAATTATATGTTTTTATAAAAGTATAATAGCTAGATAGAGTGCTTATAGCTATTTTATATTGTGTCTATAATATGTATTTTTTTGCCTTAACATACAATATAATTATTACAAATTTATTTAGGCTATAGTACATGTGTCATAGGTATGGTATAGCATATAACCTAAGTTATTTATTGTTTTTTTTTGCATTAGTTCTAGCGTTGACAATATTTCTTATTACATAACTAGTAATTTATTAGCATCATTATACTTAGTATTTACTGAAGTAGTTTTTTTATTGGAATAGTAGCTGGAGTTGGTTTATGAAAAAGGCTTAAAAATTGTTGCTGAAGGATCAGATTTAGACTGATTATAAAATTCAATTATATATCGGTCAGTCATAGAAGATATATAGTCGCTGATTATTCTAGCTTTGCCTTGAGGATTATCTGTGTTATAAAATATTACACCAATATCATCAGGTAGTAAGCTCTCATTGGGAGTTGAGCTGATTAGAATATCAAAAATTTCTGAGATTATCTCTCTACCATGATATCTAAGAACATTCAACTTTGGTGATTTTATTATCTTAAATAATATATATTTTTTGAGAACTTCAACTTGTTTTCGCACTTGACTATTTAGATAAACTCTTGAAAGAATTGGGATATCTCGGTTAAGCTCTAGCCTAATGTTTTGGATGCAACTATTGACTAACTTAGATGTTAGTTTTGTCCGCAATAAGCTATTGTTAGCAATATTTTTAGATATTCTATAAATATTTCTGCTATCAGCAGTAAAATCTATATAATCTGAAAAAATATCTTTCAGAATACTTCTAATTTCATTCTTAGTAATTTCTAAGTCATCTGGCATTGCTTTGAAAACTTTGTCAAGAAGCTTATCATCAATACTAGCCATAGATAGTGGATCAATGAAACCTGCCTTAAGAGCATCTTCAACATCGTAGGTAGAATAGGCAATATCATCAGCTACATCCATTATATAGCATTCAATGGTTTTGAATTTACCATCTATATTAGTTACACCATAAGGTTCGAGAAGTTTTTGCTTGATATCCGCTACTAGGTGTGCTTCTTCAATATAGTAGCCTTTAGTAAGCTTACCTAAATTACCAATAGGTGGGATAATGCGTTCATATTTTATTGTCGCTGCAAGAGTCCGATAAGTCAAATTTAGTCCAAAAGTTTGCTTTTGATCAATATCTTTCTTTGCAGTATGTGATATCAATCTTAAAGTTTGAGCATTACTCTCAAATCCACCGAATCCACTCATTTTTTTGTTCAAAGCCACCTCGCCATTATGGCCAAAAGGAGGGTGACCAATATCATGACAAAGAGCTGCTGTTTCTATTAGATCATAATCAAGATTAAGTTGATGTTCAGCATTAAGTTTGACTGCTATAGATTTAGCTATTTGTGCAACCTCAAGTGAATGAGTTAGCCTATTTCTAAAGAAGTCATTTTCAAAGCTTGGGAAGATTTGTGTCTTTGCTTGTAATCTACGAAAAGATGAAGAGTGGACAACGCGAGCATAATCTCGTCTAAAAGCAGAAAAATTTTCCTTTTTTGAAATATTATTATTTTGCCTTATATAGTCGTTTTGATGATAAAGACTTATAGCCATATAGAATCTAATAAATTAGTGTTTATAGAGCTACATATTAAGATTAAATGAGTGTAGATGCAATAGATTTAGCACTAATAAATATTTTAGAAGTTTTTAGCAGAGTTATTGTTGCACATCAAATCTGCCAAGCATCATAACTTTATGCCAAGCTTTTGCAAAATCGTTGACAAATTTTTGCTCATTGCCATTTTCAGCATAAATTTGAGCTACTGCTTTAAGCTCTGAATTTGAACCAAAAATTAGATCAACTGGTGATGCTGACCACTTTTGCTCACCAGTTTTCCTGTCTATACCAATGTATTCACCATCTTTTTTATCAGATTTTTTCCATTCAGTAGACATATCTAGTAAGTTTACAAAGAAGCTATTATTAAGCTGACCTGGCGTAGTAGTTAATACACCTTCTTGAGAATTATTATAGTTTACATTTAGTGCTCGCATACCACCAACTAATACTGTCATTTCTTGGATATTTAAGTTAAGCATGCTAGCTTTTTCTATCAAAGCTTGTGGTAATTTATCAGCAGCTACACTACCATCTGTATAGTTTATGAAACCATCAGACTTGGTTTTTAGGTAGTTAAAAGACTCTATATCAGTCTGTGCTTGAGTAGCATCTGTTCTGCCAGGTATAAATGGTATTTCTATACTATAGCCAGCTTGTTTAGTTGCTTGTTCGACACCTACATTTCCACCTAGAACTATTAGATCAGCTAGAGATATCTTAGTACCATCGGTTTTGCTATTGTTAAAGTTATTTTGGATTTCTTTAAGCTTAGCAAGAATTTTTTCAAGTTTAGCAGGTTCATTTATTTGCCAATCTTTCTCTGGAGCTAGAGCAATTCTTGCACCATTTGCACCGCCTCTATAGTCAGTTTTACGGTATGTAGAAGCTGCAGCCCAAGCTGCTCTGATAAGTTCTTGATTTGTTAAACCAGAGCTAATGATATCTTTCTTAAGTTGAGCGACATCTTGTATAGATACTTGCTTATAGTCGGTTACTGGAACAGGATCTTGCCAGATAAAGTCTTGTTTAGGAATCCAAGGACCTATATATCGAGATTTTGGCCCCATATCCCGGTGAGTTAGTTTAAACCATGCTTTAGCAAACTCTTCTTTGAACTCTTGAGGATTTTTGTAGAATTCTTGGGCATATTTATTAAATATTGGATCTTCTTTAAGTGCCAAATCAGTAGTAAGCATAATTGGTTTATGTTTTATGCCTGGTTTGTGAGCATCAGGAACCATATTTTCCTGTTTAGCATTAGTAGGAGTCCATTGATGAGCACCAGCAGGGCTAAGTGTTTTTTTCCAGTCTAAGTTGTAAAGGTTATTAAGAAAATCATGATTCCAAAATGTTGGTGTAGAAGTCCAAGAACCCTCAAGACCACTACTCATAGTGTAATCGCCATTTCCTGTACCATAACTGTTGTGCCAACCTAGACCTTGCTGTTCAATAGGAGCCTTATCAGGAGCAGGCCCAATTGATTGTTTGACTTTATTAGCTAGTACTGCACCATGAGTTTTACCAAAAGTATGACCACCTGCAATTAAAGCTACAGTTTCTTTATCGATCATGCCCATACCGCTAAATGCTTGGCGGATTGCACTTACAGCACCTTTGATATCAGGTTTACCATCTGGACCCTCTGGATTGACATAAATTAGTCCCATCTCTGTAGCAGAGAAAGGTTTAACAAGTTTACCATCTTTTACATTACTAGATAACTCTTCTGGAGAAGCACCCCAATTAGTATCATCACCTTGCCAGTCATCTTCTCTACCAAACGCAAATCCAATAGGTTTCATTCCCATTGATTCTAAAGAAACTGTACCAGCTAAGACAATCAAATCTGACCAAGATACAGCATCACCATATTTTTGCTTGATTGGCCATAGAAGTTGTCTCGCTTTATCAAGGTTGACATTATCAGGCCAGCTATTTAGAGGAGAGAATCGTTGTTGTCCACGATTAGTGCCACCTCTACCATCATATACTCTGTATGTACCAGCATCATGCCAAGACAACCTAATAAAGAAAGGGCCATAATTGCCAAAATCAGCAGGCCACCAGTCTTGTGATTGGGTTAGAAGATCTTGCATATCTTTTTTGAGTTGTTCAGTATCCATTTTTTTGAAAGCTTGATGATAGTTATAATCTTTATCCATTGGGCTATCAAGTTTATTTAAATTGCGTAAAGGCGACAGATCAATACTCTGTGGAGTGAGACTATCATTTTTTGATGTAACATCTTCTGCTATAGCGCTGTTAGAAGCTAATAGCATTCCAGACATTCCTAAAGCAGTTACAATTTTCTTTAGCATAGTAATTTCCTCTTTATAAAGTTGAGTTTCAATACAAAATATCTCTTATTTTTTCTAAATTAAGCTAAACTTTACGTTTCAAATTAAAACTTATAAGTGATTGTATTTAAAGGTAAAATCTTAGTCAAATAGTAAATAGTTATTTAATGTATAAATTTTTCTTATTAATTTAGTATTAATATTCACAGTTATTATATATTTTATAATAAATATTTTATCTTACTTACTACCAGCAATATATATAAAATTTCCAGTGCAATAATTTGCATTTTCTGATAATAAACATACCACAGAACTAGCAACTTTTATTGGATATCTACCATTCTTAAGATGAATTTTATATTTGAGGTTACCAATTCTGTTAATACCTAATAGTTTATTAAATATATACATAAATCCATGGCGGATACAATTTACTAAAATTACATAATCGGCTAATTCATTTGCTAAATCTTTTTTAAGAGTTTCAATCGCTCTCTTAGTAAAGGCATAGTCAATATATTAATTTACTGATCCTAGTCGTCTTGTGATGCTGCTGATGAGATATTAATAACTTTACCACCATTATGTCCATGATTTTTTTGATAGGTATTTAATAGCATAAACACATAAGATATTACCTATCGCATTTACCGCAAAAATTTTCTCTAACCTATCGAAATATCTTCTAATTTTGAACTAGGAAAAATCGTGTTGGCATTATTGATTAATGGCGTATAATACAACCATGATTTGTTATAAAATCACGATATATTTTTTAATATCATCTTTATTTGCTATTATCAGAACGATAAGTTGGATTTAAATTGGATATTCAGTAATTTGTTTTTTTTTGATTTTATCAATACTTTCACTATTATTATGATAATGAAGACCTATATTATATCTAGCTTTTGCCGCTGCTAAAGCTATAGTAGAACTAATACCACCAGTGATTAATAATATTTTTAGTCATTTAAGAGCTTATTAAATTACCATATTGTAATACTAACAGATACTCTCAAGCAAATCTCTCTCTAAAGCAACAGCGCTTGATTTTTGTGAGTTTTTGAGATTATTAATCAGTATTGAAAAGATATATTGTTTATTATTAGTATAGAGATAACCAGAAAGAGTAACTGTAGTTGTTCCTGTACCAGTTTTTGCAATTACTTTACCTTTTAATAGCTTGCTTGAGCGCTTTTTAAGTGTGCCACTTTCTCCATATATTGGCAACATACTTTTAAAAAGCTTAAAGTTGTCGTGATGTAACATTTGCTGTAATAGGCTAGTAATAAAATCAGCAGATAATAAATCATTCTCTGATATTCCTGCGCCATCTTCGATTTGAATGCAATCAGTATTAACTTTAAGCTTGGTTTTTAGTATTTCAATAATAGCATTTTTACCAGATACAATACTCCCAACTTGATTACGATAGTAGCCGATGGTTCTTGTGATTGTTTGAGCATATAGATTATCAGATGTTACAAGCATATGCTTCAATAGCTTGCTTAAATCTGCTGATTTATGCTTTGCTAAGAGTATTAGATTGTTTGGTAGTTTGTTATTAATTTTTATTTGATTCGTTAATGAGACTTTAAGTTGTGCTAGTTCAGTTAAGACTGCTTGTTGCATAAATTGTTGTGGATCTTCTATAGAAAAACTAAAAGTATAACTATTTGAAGGTATGCAGCCACTAAGTACTAGAATATTATCTCTATAATAGGCGTTAAATTGGCAGGTTTTTAGCTTCTCTGGGCTAGCTATAAAAAGTTTATTGATAAAGTTAATTTTCTCACCAACAGTTTGGCTTATTTTGAAAGTATTTGAGTTAGGTGTGAGTTGTAAAGTTATCGCATTTTCATTTAGGTTATAGATTGAGCTTGGAGCACCATAGCCAAATATAGAGCTAGTATTACTTTGATTAATTGGTGTATCTCGACCTTCAAAGTAGCGGTTTACAAAGTAGATGTTTCTTATGTTATTTATATTGCTTTTTTGTAAACTTATTAAAAGTGTATGTAAGTTTTCACGATTAAAACTTGGATCACCTGAAAACTCAATATAAAGATTATCAATACTATGATTGTTAATTTTGTCGTAATATAGCTTAGTTTCAAACCTAAAATCTCTGCCAAGAAATAATAATCCCGCAATCCCAGTTAGTAATTTAGTATTACTAGCAGGTACGAAGTTTTTGTTAGCATTTCTTGAAAAAATTACGGTGTTACTTTGAGAATCAATAATCTTCACTCCAACTAGAGCTGATTGAAGATTATTGTGTTTAAGAGAGTTGTCTAATACTTGATTTAATTCTATTGAGTTTAGCGGGTATGCTATAGAGATTGCTAATATAAAAAATAGTAGTGATTTAAGTAATTTTGTATACATTACTATCGTATTATTTAATTCTCGTAAATTTCATTATAGCTAAGATTCCAACAAATAGCTAAAAGTGCTGTAGCAATTATACAAGATCCTAATAAAAATATAAATACAGCATCCCAACCTAGCATTGTCGCTATGATACCAATTACCGCTTGTGCTCCGACTGTACCTAAAAAATAGCCAAATAATCCTGTAAATCCAGCTGCTGTACCTCCAGCCTTTTTCGGTACAAGGTCTAAGGCAAATATCCCTATTAAAGCTACAGGACCATATATAAGTACTCCCATAGCAGATAATGAAAGTAAAAGTACCCAAGCTTTATCACTATACCAGTATATAAATAAAGCACAAATAAATAAAAGCATGCAGATAACACCCATAGGAGCTCTACGACTGTCGAAGAACTTATCTGTGATCCAACCGATAATGATAGTTCCTGGTATTGCTGGTAACTCAAATAGAGCAAACCCTAAAAGCCCCGTAGTAGTAGACATATGCTTTACATTAACAAGATAATAAGTCGACCAGCTAAGAAGACCATATCTAGCACAATAAACAAAAGCATTAGCTATAGCAATTAACCAAATCCACTTATTATTTAAAACATATTTTAAAAATATTTCTTTAGCTGAAAACTCTTGTTCATAGTGAGTTTCGGCAGTAGTATAACCTTTATATACTTCTATCGCTGGTAGACCAACTGATTGAGGGGTATCTGCACCAAATATTAATACTAACATTGATACAAAAATACACATTGCTCCAGCAACATAAAAAAGACCATACCAGTCACCATGAAATAGTAATAATCCAATAGGCACAATAGCAATAGCTAGAAACCCTGCACCAACATTATGAGCAGTATTCCATATACCCATTTTAGTACCACGCTCATTAACACAAAACCAGTGTGTAATAATGCGTGCACAAGCAGGCCAACCCATACCTTGAACCCAACCATTTATAAGCATAGCTATAAATATTATAAGTACACCTAGTGATAGTAAGCTTGGTAGAAGTAAATTGATAAGTCCCGTTATAAATAAACCAATTGCTAGAAATACTTTAGCATTACTTCTATCAGATATATTTCCCATAAGAAATTTACTTATACCATAAGCAATACCTAAACCAGCTCCAATTAGTCCAAGTTCATTTGGGGTCAAGGTTGCGATATATTGTTTAGATACATCAAAGCTGCTACGCCCGAAATAGTAGGTAAAGTAGCCGATATAAGCTATTAAAAACATTCTTAAGCGCCAATAAGGATAAGCTTTTTGGATTTGCTCTTTAGCTAGTAAAGGCAGAGATTTTGCAGGTTTAAGGAAATTCATAATTAAAATTATAATCTAGGTTAAACACTATTAGTAGGGTAGTTTAGTTTAATTTTTGATGTTGAGCAATATAAATTAAGCTTTTAAACAAGAGATTTTTTTGATAATTGTTTTAATATTCTTTAGGAAATGATACATTCGGATATGCAGGCGGTAAATTTAATCCTTTTGCAGCTTCTAGACCTCTTAGAATATCAGGTCTATCAGTTATAATACCATCAACTCTCCAATCAATTAACTTGTTGACAATTTTATAGTTAAAGTCAGTTCCTTCAGCTTCAGTCCATCCCCATGTTACAACTTTGACACCTAATTTATGAGCTTCATCAAGGTCTTTCTTTGTTAAGTCTTTTTCATAAGGTTCCCAGAAAGTGCCACCTAGTTTATGTACCATCAGTGGGTAATTATAATTATAATCCTTGGGATCAAGAGGGGCAGTCCATTTTTGGTAATCCGTCATTTGTTTTGCTTGTTCGGCATTCATTGGTTCTGTAGTTCGATCTGTTAGATAGGCTGTTTTAACTTTTGGGTTTAGTTTTTGTAGATCTACTAAAGCTTGCCATTCAAAAGATTGAACTTCAACATTATCAGTCATCCAAGTTTTGACTAAAACCTTATTTAATTCTTTAGCCATTTCTTGAGCTGTCCAACTTTCTTTAAGGTCATATGGATTAGTTTTTATTTCTATTTGTAGGCGAATTTTGCTACCAACATTTGCTTTAATATAATTAATAACTTCTTCTAGTGTTGGTATATGAACATTATCCATATCAATGTGGTTAGGATACATCTTTGCGGTTGCAGAGCCTGGTTTTAGATAACCAACAGTATATTTTTTTAACTGTGCTAAAGTGAGGTTTTTAATTGGAGTTTTTTCTATTATCCAGTTACCTTTCTCATCTTTTGTTAGGTCAGGATTTAGTGTCAAATCATGTGTTACAACCAAAACTTTATCTTTGGTCATATTTACATCCATATCAATAACATCTACACCAATACGCATTACTTCAGTGTAAGCAGGTAGAGTGTTTTCTGGAGCAAGAGGTCTATATCCTCTATGTGCGTATATATTAATAACATCAGCAGTAGCTATACTAATATTACAAAGAGTAAGGGCAGTAGCAGTAATTATTTTGAACATTTTAAATTTAAGTTAGTTTAATTTATTAATTATAATTATTTTTATGGTTAAATAGCAAGATTTTTTTATTTATTATACTTATTTGCCTTATAATTTCTAATATAACGGTATATTAGAAGTTACAAATACTTATTAAAACCAAAAATTATGGCCACATTAACTATTGTAGTAGTTATTATATTGTAATTAGTTTATTTTTATTTAAGACCTCATTATAAAAATTATTACTGATTATGTCAGTACAGATATTAGATATATATTTTCACAGGTAGTGGTGGATTTTTTTGTTTAAATCTAGGTAAAGGTGCGCCTGTCAAAAAAATAATCTTACTAAAATTAAATTTTGTATTCAGCTTCTGAAGCAGTAGCAGCAAATATGTCTAAAGGTACAGCCATATATATAAAAGACAGATGTCAATACATTCAAGCAAATAACGAAGTGCTAGCATTATCAAACTAGCATTATCAAACAGCAGGTCCGGCTATATGACACAGAAATTTACACTCTGTCCAGATCTAACAGTTAGGGAATTGATTATTATTTTTGATAAAGTGATATTTGGTATAACTATTGTATGCAGTATTATACTATTACTAATTACGACATTTCCTTTTATTATTGCTAATCTTTTATGTGTATAACTTTCTTAACTATTGCTGATATTCAGCTACTAGCAATGCAAATAACATTTTTATTCTTCTTGCCATCGATATTATTAATATAGATTTATTTTTCCTTTAGATGGTATGCCAGAGTGGACACAAGTGATCGGTAGTATTTTACTGTTAATCCATTATCTATAATATCATTCTAGAGATTCTTCTTAAAGGCAAAGGCTTTTTTTTTTTTTTTGATATTTAAAATAGTATCTATCCACTTTTATTTTTATGATTGTTGTGTCAATTATTTGTCTGAAAAATATAAGAATACGATTTAGATTATCTAGATAAAATTTAATTCTACTTCAATACAATTTTCTCTTATGAAAACCTTTAAGACTTAAAATTAAAGTCTAAAAACTAGGAAATAAATTTGTTAAATTATAAAGAAAACTTAATTGGCAAAAATATTAAGTTAGATGTATTATCTGGTTTTGTAGTGACTGTTACTCTTATCACTGAAGCCATTGATTTTTCATTTATCGTAGGAGTTTCACCTACATATATTACAGCTTTTATACTAGGTTTGATCATAGCATTAATAGGTTGTAAACCTGGGATGGATTTTTAGTGCAACATGAGCTGTAGCTGTTGTACTGGTTAGCTTAGGTATCTAAGTTAAAGCATTACTTTCTCCAGAAATGCTAAATTCATTTGCAGAATCTGGGAAACTTAGTGGTTTCCTACAATATATTTTACTATGTGCAATTATAGCTGGTGTTATACAGGTTATAATTTGGTTATTACGTCTTGTTAAGTTAATCCGTCTAATACCACAATCAGCAATGTATGGATTTGTTAATGGTCTAGCAATTGTTATTACTTTAGCGCATATTCCATTGTTTCATGGTGAGGAAATTACTATGTATGCGCTAGTTGATTTAATCATGCTAATTGTTTATTTCTTACCTAAATTTACAGATAAAATTCTCTCAGGTTTAGTTGCAAGCATTACTATCACAGCGATAGTAGTGGTTTTTAAGCTTTAAACTAAGAATATTGGTGATTTAGCAGGTGTTTCCGGAGCATTTCCAGGTTTTTATATAATAGCACAGTTATTTTTATCGTATTAGCATATGCTGTAATTGTTGCCTTAGTTGTGCTGATTGAATCTTTATTGACTCTTTCAATTTAGATTAAATTGATAACGCGGCAATGTCAATAAAGAATGTATTGCTCGATGTACAGGTAATATTGTTTGTAGTTTCTTTGGTATGGCTAGCTGTACGATGATTGGTCAATTTATCATTAATTTTACCAATGGTGGGCGGAGATGCTTATTTTCATTAATAGCTGTTATATTGCTGATGTTATTTGTTGTCGTATTACCTGAGTATATTTCTTATATAATGTGGTATTAGCAGGTATTATGTTTATGTTATGTATTAATACTTTTGAATAGTAGAGTGTCAACTGTATCCGTTATATGCCTAATGCTGATAAAGTGGTCTGGTCGCAGTTACTGTTATTACAGTATTTTCAGATTTAGCAATTACAGTTATCTTTGGAGTGATAATTTCAACTTTAGTTTTTGCTTGGAAAAGTTCATAAGTTTATAGCCGTACTCATAGAGAAGATCAAGATACAAAAGTTTACGAGTTTTTTAGACCACTATTCTTTGGTCCAACACCTTCATTTAAAAGTTTGTTTGATGTAAATTATGATCAAGGTAATATTATTTTAGATTTTGTTAGCTCTAGAATTATGGATATTTCTGGAGCTCAAGCAATCGATGATATTACTAAGAGATATTTAGACTTAGGTAAAAAAGTTACATTTAAATATCTAAGTGAAGATTGTCTTAAAATACTTAAAATGCAGGTCCGTACTGTGTTTTTGAAGAAATAGATCCAACTTATAAACTAGCGAGGGATATCTAATGCAAAAAATCAAAATTAATACTACTAGTGCGCCACAGGCTATAGGCTCATATGAGCAGGCTATAAAAATTGGTAATCTTGTTTACACTTCTGGACAAATAGGACTTAAGCCTGATGGTACAATCTCTGGAGAGTGTATCAAGGAACAAACAACCCAAGTTATGCAAAATATAAAGGCAGTTTTAGAGGCAGCAGGCTCTAATTTAGATAAAGTAGTAAAAGCAACTATATTTATCAAAGATATGACTGAGTTTAAGATAATTGATGAGGTTTATAGTTCATTTTTTTATGGTAATTTTCCAGCTCGTTCATGTGTTGAAGTTGCAAGGTTACCAAATGATGTGAGAGTTGAAATAGAAGTAATAGCAATTACTGAGTAGAAAATTACTCAGTTTTATTTTTTTTAATTTCAAACTAATTCAGTTGAAGATATTTTGCTAAATTATATCCAAAGAGTTTACTTAAGATACTAATATAAGCTATATTTTTATCATGACATTATAAGGTTAGTTAGTATGGAAATTTTTAACTTAGATGGTACAGCTATTTATTATTAGCAACAATATTATATGGCACAATTTAGGCATAGAGCTTAGTTTAGTTAGCAAGTTTTTATGCTGTTAATTATGTTAATTAGCTTAAAAGGAGTAGCTGGCGTCACAGATAGTTGATTTATCATACTTACTAGTTACAACTTAGTGCCTTATGAGTTGTGCCTGTAACTTGGATTGTGATTATCTTAGATATTGATAGATTAAAACAAGAATTGAGAACTTAGTTTATAATTTAATAACTCTATCAAATTTATCTAAAAGCTTAGCATTATGAGTTATAAAAATAACCGTTTTACTGTGCATAAGTTCAATTAGATTTTCAAAAACTAATCTTTCAGTCTCTTTATCTAGTCCTTCTGTAGGTTCATCTAATATAAGTATAGGTTTATGTTGTAAGAATGCACGAGCTAAAGCTAAACACTTTTGTTGACCGCCTGATAGTTGTCTACCAAGCTCACCAGTCCATGTATTAAGCCCTTTTGGAAGTGATTCAACATACTTTCTCAGCTTAACTTTTTCTAAAGCTTTAATAAGTTGATCCTCAGAAGCATTATCTTTAGCAATAATTAGATTTTCCTTGATAGTCGTATTAAAAATATGTGGAGATTGGTTTATCACGGTCATTAGATTTCTAAGTTGATGCTCACTAAATTCTTTAATGTTTTTACTGCCAATAGTTATTTCACCACTATTGACATCCCAAAATCTAGCTAAAAGATTAATGATAGTAGATTTACCTTTTCCTGTGGGTGCAAAAATGGCAACCTTTTCATTCTGTTTGATTTCTAAACAAAAATCTTTAAGCACAGATTGCTCTGAGTTATATCCAAAATCAACTCTATTAAAATTAATATTATAGTTATCTAACTGTATATTGGAATTTACTGGATAATCAATATCTGCTTTAGCATCTGTGATGTTCAAAATCCGCTTTGAAGCAGAAAGTGTTTTACCAAGATATTGGTATGCTAATGGCAAAGGCATAATTGATTCAGACATTGCCATTATTGCAAGAAATATTAACGCTATAAATGCACCACTAATATAGCCATTTTGAGTTAGGTTAACTGCAAAGATTGTAACCATAACAACAGTTAAACCCAGTGCTAAAGTAATTAATGCACTACCAAAGCCACTAATAATACTAATTTTTTCTTCTTGCTTTAATAATTTAGAGTTTTGTTGTTTAATATTCTCAAAATGCTTACTTTCTAAATCAAAGATTTTTAGTTCAGTTAGAGAGTTTACATGTTCTGTAATGTTAGTTTTTAGTTCAGCACTAGTATGATTAAGATCTTGGGTTTTTTTTAGAGCCATAAAGCTACTAATTAAAGGTATAATAAAGCCTATTAATAGTAAAGATAATAGTGTTAATAAAGCCAACCTGAAACTAAAAAAACTAAACAGCAAAGCTATAGCTATACTAGCTAAGATAAATACAATTGTTGGAGAGATTATACGAATATATAGATTATCTAAAGCACCTATATCATTAACTAGGCGTGTAAGTAAATCACCACTTTTGTATTTGTATAAGTGAGATGGTACAAGAGGTTCAAGCTTTTTGTAGAACCAAACACGAATATCTGTAATTATTCTAAAAGTTGCTTCATGTGTTAGTATTCTTTCACCATATCTACTTAGAATTCTACCAAGAGAAAAAGATCGTACTCCAGCAGAAGGATAAAAATAATTAAATGAAGTAGCTATAGCATAAGTAGTTGTTGCTAAATATCCAGTATATGAGATAAACCAGCCAGATAATGACATTAGCCCAATTCCCATAAGTATCGCTGACCATGCAAGTAGAGTACCTAAAAGCATCCATTGAGTTTGATTTTTAAACAGTTTTATAAAAGGGATTAAATTTCTCATGCTGTTACCTCGTTTCTATAGAAATTATAGAATTCACTATTTTGATTACTAATTAATTCTTTAAATTCTCCTATTTCAATTATTTTTCCATCTGCTAAAACTACAATTCTATCCACACAATCTAAAAAGCTTAGTTTATGAGTTAACATGATAACAGTTTTATTGTCCCAGTTTGCTTTAAGTGATTCGATAATTTTTTCTTCGCTATTTTTATCAAGACTTGCTGTAGGCTCATCAAGGATAAGAACATCATGTGGCTTGAGATACGCTCGAGCTAGAGCTAATCTTTGTGCTTGACCACCTGATAAACCAATATTTTGTTCACCAATTTCTGTAGCTAAACCATTGTTTAAAGATTCAATAAACTCTTTAAGATCAGCATTTGTTATAGCTGCGGTAATTTCTTCATCACTAGCATCGTTGTTTGCTAATAGTAAATTACTTTTTATTGTTCCTTTGAATAGCGAGGAGTTTTGTCCTAACCAAGAGATGTTCATTAGCCAAGATTTTTCTTCGAGATCCTTTAGTTCGTTATTATTGTTAATTAGAATATTGCCATGATATTTTATAAAACCAAGTAGAGTGTTTATTAGAGTTGTTTTACCAGAGCCACTAGTGCCAACTATAGCTATTTTTTCTTTATCCTTGATTTCTAGAGAAATATTATCAAGAGCTATCTTTTCAGCATATTTAACAGTTAAATTTTTAATTTTGATATTATTGATTTTATCAGTAAATATTTTATCTCTAGCTTGATGAGAAGGTTGCATTTTAAATATCTTAGTAATTTCTAGAGCAGCGCCAACAGCTTCAGCTTTTGCATGATAATGTGTGCTAAGTTCACGCAATGGCATAAAAAATTCTGGAGCAAGTAGTAGTATAAATAAACCGCCCTGCAAAGTAATATTATCCAGTGACCACCAGATATTATTATCTACGCTTGTATTTATAAAGCCTATGCCAAGATATACTGCTACCAATGCAATAGAAGCTGCGGCAAAAAATTCTAAAATTGCTGATGATAAAAAAGCAATTTTAAGTACTTTCATAGTTCTAATTCTATAATTATCAGAAGCTAGAAAAATAGTTTGAATATGGCTTTTACTTTTATCAAAAAGCTTAAGTGTAGTTAGGCCTTTGAGCGTATCTAGAAAAGTTAGACTCATTCTAGCAAGTGCCTTGAAATGCTTTTGGCTCTCAGATTCAGCACCTAAACCAACTAGTACCATAAAAAGTGGAATAAGTGGCGCACATATCAATAGAAGTATTCCACAGACTATACTTTGTGGGAATATGAATACTAATATGGCTAAAGGCATTAATCCAGATAGAGTTACTTGAGGTAAAAATTTAGTCAAGAAACCTGTTAAGCCTTCAACTTGTTCCATCACACTTGTAATTATATTCGCATTAGAAGTTTTATTTAGCTCAATTGGACCAAGTTGATTTACATGAGCCAAAATATCTTCACGAATTTGTTTCTTAACTATTATAGCCGCTTTATAACTTACAATTTCTCTAATCCAACTAAGACTAGCTCTCATTAAGACTATAAGGATAATTAGAACAAAATAAATAATAAATTGGGTTTGTGTCGAATTTTGTAGATATGCATCATAGGATATATGAGCTAATAAATATAATTGTCCGATTAATAGCAAGCCACTTAAAAAAGCTACAAGTACAGTTAGCTTAACCAATCCTTTAGCAGGATAAGAGATTTGTTTCAGCCATTTTCTAGCTACTTTTTTATCTTCTTTTGAAGCTTCTGAAAGCATTTAGATATTTTTTAATTTTAGTATTGCCTAGATTATAGCATAATCAAACATAAACTTCTTAAAACTAGCTAAACTCAGTCCTAAAATATAGTAAATTTATAAGTTTTATGGTAATTTCTATATTATCCAAATAAAGCTTAAGGGGAAGTATGCAAAACAAATAATCTTTATTAATTAATCACAATAAGTTTATTGGTAGTGCCATTATTGTGTAGCGCAACATCTCAACCTACTACTATGGGTGTGCCATCATAGGTTGTTAATAGTGATGTGAATATAACACAGACTCAATCTCAGACTGCAAAAACATTGAATGGCATTGAGTCTGAAGGTGCTAAAGCAAATATAGAGAAATCTGATAAAGCTGTAAAACAAATCAAGAAATAATAGATATAAATGAAGCATCCCATGGTATGGTTGTTTAATATCTAGAATGGGCCTGAAGATAAAAAAAGTAAAAGGAGATTTATGAATGAAAAGATTAGCTTTAACATTAATTGCGACTATAGGTTTGTCTATATCGACAGTATTTGCTAATGAGGAATTAACTAATTTAATCACACAAAAAGATTCATACCAAATAGGTATGAAATTAAGTCAAAATGTCAAGCAGGTACAAACTAATATAAAAACGACATCTCAAGTTTCTAAAAAAATAGCTCAAACTTCAAAAGACATTGAGAAAGATGCTTCACAAGCTGCTAATACGGTATCCAATAAAGCCAAAGTTGCTCAAGCTGAGCTAACAAAGCAAACAGATCAAAGTGAATATGCATTAGAAAAAATAGCAAATAATACCCAAGATAAAGCACAGAGTTTTAAACAAGACTTTGATGATGATGGTGATGGTGATAACACATTCTAGCTAAGTAAAACATTATGGTGATAGCTATATGAAAAAATTCCTTAAAATAATCATAGAAAATATAAATATGCCTCTTGTGATTTTTCTGATGCTTGTAGGAACTTTACTTTTAGTAGCAAATATGAGGATCAAGCCTATAAAAGCTGCTAAAGAAACAGTTAATCAAGCTGTTAATAATGTTTCAAAAACTCTCAATAATGCTGCTAAAAGTAATAGCACTACAGTTTAGAAAATAACTTACCTAAAGATAAATATAGTTGGATTTATTTTTATTTGTGTAATTACTTTGTAAAGTAGATGAATATTCCAATATATCATTGATAAGCTTGAGGCAACTGCAAGACCATATACGCCCCAATAAAGCGTAAAAATTACTCCTAGCACTATATTAATAACTAGAGCGATATAGAAAGCAAAACATGTGTTTTTTTCATATCCTACCATATTAAGAATTGTAGCAACACAACCAGAGATAACATTTATTATTTGTCCAACCATTAATATGCAAAAGATAAAATACGATACGATATATTTTTTACCATACATTAAAGTAATTGGATAACCACAAATAATAAGCCATAGAATAGCAAATATTGAAAGTATAAATATAATTCTAGTATAAGAAGTTATTTTATTTTGAAACTCTTCTCTAGAGCAATTTTTATAATCATCGGCAATTTGTGATAATACATTTGAATTAACTGCATTTAATACAAAGCTAATTAAGGCACCAAGTTGTAGTGCAACACCGTAGAGAGCAATATTTGCTGGTGTTGATAATACTTTTAAGATTATAATGTCTATTTGCGATAGTAACAATAAGCCCCACTGCATTAGAGCAAATGATATGTTGCTACCAATCGGTTTTGAGCTAGCAAAAGTATATTTTGATGTTTGAATAAGCCATATAGATGTCGTATATATTGTCATGATAATCATCATCGTACCAATAAGAATGGCTGTATTTTTTATGTACAAAAACGCAAAAACTACGGTCAAAAAGAGCATAATAATTCTCAGACCAAGTTGAAGTAGGTTAGCAAGGATGACTACTCTTCTGGCAACAAAGAAAGATTGAAGTATATTCGCCATAAAAAATGGCACGGTGAATAGTAGTGCAAAGTTCTCTATCGAGTTATCATGACATCTGGAGTGATTATAAAAGATTATTATAGCAATTATTATAATTACTATAGTGAAACCTCTTTTGAAATACCAATTATGAACCAAAAAAGTTTCTTTGTTTCTTTGAAATTTATCGACTAAATCTGATTTACCCCAAGTGCGTGCTAAGATACCACCACCACCCATTGTCGCGATCACAGCTAAAATAGTTGCAGCTGTAACACCAAAAATATAAAAACCATAATCACTAATAGTTAGATGTCGAGCTAAAAGAATAGCAGTAATAAAGGCACATCCTTGACCTACTGCTTGTAACATCATAGTCTGTAAAGATTTAGATAAAATATGATTAGAAAATATTTTTTTTATCAATTTATGTTAGTATTTAATTGTGTCTAAAAAAATTTTAACAGTAAAGCATAGATAATATAAGAATAATTTATACTATATTACTTTGCTTTGGAGTTATTAAAAGTTTCTAATGCAAGAGCAAGAGATCCTTTTACACCAGTGTTATCACCAAATGATGCAGGAACTATAAATTTAGTCATATCTTTTAACGCAATGTAATCAAGGTATTTATTTAGGTATTTGGTAACATTTTTGCGAATCATATCAAATAAGATTGTCTTATGCATTACACCACCACCGAGAATAATCCTCTCAGGAGAGAATGAGCATATATAGTTAACTAATGCTGTTGCTAAATACTCTGCCTCAAACTGCCATGCGATATGATCATCTGGTAATATACTAGATGAGTTAACATTCCAGCGCCTATTAATTGCTGTACCAGATGCTAATCCCTCAACACAATTACCATGAAAGGGACAACAACCTTCAAAGTTATCTTGCAGGTTTTGTGGTATTAATAAATGACCAATTTCTGGATGCATTGCTCCTTGAATTAGCTGGTTATTACAAATAATCCCACCACCAACACCTGTACCAATGGTAAGGTAAATAAAATTGCTGATATCTTGAGCACAGCCCCATAGTTGTTCACAGATTGCTGCTGCATTTACATCTGTATTAAATCCAATTGGACATGAGTAGGTTGACTTCACAGCACTGACAATATCAAAATTTTGCCATGCTATTTTTGGAGTGTTTATGATATGACCATAAGTTTTCGAGCTGGGATTAATATCAATAGGTCCAAAGCATGCCAAGCCTATAGCTTTAATATCATATTTCTTTTGATAATCTTTTAGAACCTTAATAACCTCAGACATCGTTTCGTTTGGAGTGGTTGTGTCTGTACGATGACACTCTATCACATTACCGTTGGTATTACCAATAGTTGTAAAAAATTTGGTACCACCAGCTTCTATACCAGCTAAATACATAAATTACTCTTTTGTCAATAAAACTAGGTATAAAGATTTTAGCATTATTCGCTAATAATATTTACTACTCTTAATAATAAATAAAAATAACAAATTTAGCGATTTATTTAATAACTGAAATTCCGCCCATATAGTTGATAAGAGCATCAGGAACCATGATAGAACCATCCTCCTGCTGATAGTTTTCAATAACTGCCAAAAGTGTTCTACCAACTGCCAAACCAGAACCATTTAGAGTATGTACAAGCTCAGGCTTTTTCATGCTTGAATTTTTATGTCGAGCTTTCATACGGCGTGCTTGGAAGTCACCGCACCAACTACACGAAGATATTTCTCTGTAGGTATTTTGCGATGGTAGCCATACTTCTAAGTCATAAGTCTTTTTAGCACTAAAGCCTATATCACCAGTACATAACTTCATGACTCTATATGGTAGATTAAGTTTTTGTAAGACTTTTTCAGCATGTGATGTGAGTAACTCTAGAGACTTTTCACCTTTATCTGCGGTAGTTATATGTACTAATTCTACCTTTTCAAACTGATGCTGACGAATTATACCTTTAGTATCACGCCCATATGAGCCAGCTTCACTTCTAAAGCAAGGCGTATGCGCTGTATAGTATCTAGGTAAAGATTCTGTATCTAAAATTTCATCCCTTATTATATTAGTGATTGGGACCTCTGCTGTAGGTATTAAGCTATATTCAAAATCTCCTTCAAGCTTAAAAAGATCAGCAGCAAATTTTGGTAACTGTCCAGTACCGAATAAACTATCATTATTAACTAAATATGGCACATATAACTCTTCGTAACCATGTTTTTCTGTATGCATATCAAGCATAAATTGTGATAGGGAACGATGTAGTTTAGCGATCTTATTTTTCAGTACCATAAAGCGACTGCCAGTAATTTTAGCTGCGGATTTAAAATCAATCATATTAAGGATTTTACCAATATCAGCATGATCTTTTGCTTTAGCTTCTGGATGAAACTCACGTGGTGTTCCCCATCTTCTTATTTCTATATTATCATTCTCATATTTGCCAACTGGTACATCATCAGCAGGAAGATTTGGCATTGATAGTAGCGTTTGATTTATAGAGTCTTGTAGCTCTTTAAGCTCTTTTTCAATAACCTTTAGTTCTTCATTAATTTGATTAACTCTAGTAAAGATGTCACTAGTATCTTCACCTTTAGCTTTTCTTTGACCTATTTCTTTTGAAATAGTATTGCGTTGTGATTGTAGATCCTGAGTTCTTTCTTGTAGATATTTTCTTTTTTGATCTTGGGCTTCAAATTCAGCTATATCAAACTGATAACCTCTAGTTGCAAGCTTTTTGGCAACTTGTTGTAAATTATCTTTAATATATTTAGCATCAAGCATTTTATATAAAATCCTTATTTTCAAAGTTAAAAATAGTTCTGCCAGTCATTTCTTTAGGCTGGACTATGCCCATGACGTTAAGTATAGTTGGCGCAATATCAGAGAGTTTACCATTTTCTAGAGCGACTTGAGCTTTTTTATGCCCAACATATACAAAAGGTACAAGGTTTGTAGTATGAGCTGTATGAGGTTTTTGTGTTTCTGGATTAACCATCATATCAGCATTACCATGATCTGCTGTGATAAACATACTACCATCATGTTCAAGTATAGCATCTTTTAATCTAGCAAGACACTTATCAAGATACTCAATTGCTTGTATAGCAGCTTCGTAATTCCCTGTATGACCAACCATATCCGAGTTAGCATAGTTACATATTATACAGTCATATTTACCACTGTTAATAGCAGCAATTAACTTATCAGTAACTTCTGGAGCTGACATTTCTGGCTGTAAATCATAAGTAGCCACCTTTGGTGATGGAATAAGTATTCTATCTTCCCATGCGAATTGTTCTTCTCTACCACCATTAAAAAAGAATGTTACATGTGGATATTTTTCAGTTTCAGCTATTCTTAGTTGAGTCTTATGATTTTTCATTAACACTTCACCTAGAGTATTTACAGGGTACTCAGGTGGAAATGCTACAGCACATTTAAGTTTAGAGTCATACTCTGTAAGTGTAGTGAAGTTTATATTTAAATGTTTTTTCCTTAGAAAATTATCAAAGCTTTCATCAGTAAAAGCATGCGAAATTTCTCTGGCTCTATCTGCTCTAAAGTTCATAAAAATAACACTATCATTATCTTTAACTTTTACAAGATATCCACCTTTTTTGATACAAGTAGGTATTACAAACTCATCAGATTGGTCGCGAGCATATGACTGTTCTAGTGCTTCTAGTGCTGAGTCGTAGATGAACTCAGCATTAGCATTAACAATAGCATTATAAGCTTTCTCTACTCTATCCCATCGATTATCTCTATCCATTGCATAATATCTACCACAAACACTAGCAATATACCCTATGTTTAGATCTTGTAATAATTTATCTGCTTTTTTAATTGATTTTTCTGCGGAGCGTGGTGGAGTATCTCTACCATCTAAAAATGCATGTAAATATACTCTTTTGATGCCTTTTTGTTTGGCGATTTTTATCATCTCAAAAATATGCTCTTCATGCGAGTGAACACCACCTGGTGAGAGTAGTCCGATTAGGTGTAGGTTTGAGTCATTTTTGATGACATTGTCAATAGCTGTACATATAGCTTTATTACCACCAAAAGTTTTTTCTTCTATAGATTTATCAATTTTTGTTAACTCTTGATAGACTACTCTACCACAACCTATATTTACATGACCAACCTCAGAGTTGCCCATTTGACCTCTAGGTAAGCCTACTTCTAAACTAGAAGCATTAATAAGTGTTTTAGGAAATTCTTTCCAAATACTATCCCAAGTCGGAGTGTTTGCGTTTTTGATAGCATTAAAGTAGTCACTATCACTATATCCCCAGCCATCTAGTATTACTAAAAGAATAGTTTTTTTCATAATTATCCTCAAAAACTTTTAACCTTTGAAATTATTTTTTTAATATGCAAGCATAATTATAGCTTTATATTTAGAGTTTGTCTGCTTTGATACAGGATTTTTCAGTGTTTTTAGGTTTATTATATCTTACTATTTACTAATTATAGCTTTCATCTGATTATATTATTTATTAATAATATTTTTTTTCTGAAAAAGAATAAGAATAAGTTATCTGTACTTGATAAAACAAATACTCTAAATGCATTGATTAATACTTTTGCTGAAGAGCTAAGAAGTAAGGGTTTTGAGGGCGATATTAATTCTGACTATGCTTCAAGAATATCTTTTTCTATGGGTAATAGTGTATATTTAGTCGTTCCCGAGCTGGTTGTATTTCCATATGGTAAAGATGATGTAAATATAATTTTTGCTTTAGCAAGTATCAAGAATACTACGAAGTTAAATTCTTTACTCGTGGTGGTGGAATATGTATAGTATTCATTATGTGCTGTGGTAATTGTTGATACGAGCCATTATATGAATTAATCTCCTGGAGATAGATTTTGAAAATGAGTTTGTTAAAGTTGAGCCTGGAGTTGTTTTGGGTCAGCTTAATGATAGTTTAGCTGATTTTAAATACTTTTTTGCACCTAATCCTTTCTCCGAGTAATCGAGCAACTTTAGGTGGTATGGTTAATACTGATGCTTGTGGTAAAAGTTCGAGAATTTATGGTCGTAATAGTGAGCATGTCTTAGAGATTGAATGTACTTTAGTAAATGGTCAGAAACTTACGACAAAAAAATTAGCTTAAAAGATATTAATGAAGATAGTTTCAGTGATGTTGAGAAAAATATTTATTCTACAGTTATTGAGCAAATAATTAATAAATACGAACTAATACAACAAAAAAGTTAAATAGCTGTCTAACAGGATATAATTTAGCTAAAAAATATGATAATAATGATAAGACCATCAATTTAGTTATTTAGTTTAAGGTTCTAAAGGAACTCTTGCTTTTGTCACAGAACTAAAGCTAAAACTAACTAAAAAACCACAATACAAAGCGCTATTTGTAATCTCATACGGTATTTAATTTAGTATTACAGGAAGCGAGAGAATTACTATCTTTTCCTTCGGCTATTGAGATGATTAATAATATTGTTGAAATTGCTAAAGGTGATAAGATTTATCATAAGATAAAATATATGCTTGAGAATAATGGTTCAATCAATCTAGCAGCTATAAACTTTGTCGAATTTATTGCAGGTATTTAGCATGGTCTTGATAACAGAACATTACTTTTAGAGAAGTAATTATTAAAGAAGCTAACAACCTTTCACCTTACAGAAAGCCAAGAAGATATGTATAATTTATGGAAATTACGTAAAAAAATGGTTGGCCTACTAGGTACGATGAAATGTAAGTGTAATCCACTTTTATAGAGAATGCAACTGTTGCTCCAGAAATACTTGCTGAATATATAAAATAACTAACAGTGTTATTATACTCCTATAATATCAAATATGGAATGTTTGGCCAAGTAGATGTGGGTTGTTTACGTGTACGACCTGAGCTTTCATGATGATTCATAAAAAGTTAAGCAAATAACCAAAAAAGTTAGTGAACTAGTCAAGAAGTATGGTGGTCTTCTTTGTGGTGAACATGGCCATGTCTATAGAAGTGAATATCTCAAAGATTTCTTTGGTGATGAGCTATATCTTTATGGCAAATTTTAAAAGCTTTTGGTCCATACAATGAAATTTTAGAGGCTATGCTGATGAACAATTTTCCAAGTCAATGCGTCACGTCATTATCTGGAGCATATAATTGTAACGGTAATTCACAATGCTTAAACTATAATCTAGATACGGACATATGCCCATCTGCTAAGTCTAGTAGGAACTGGTTATACTGGAAGATCAGTGGTGTTACGTGAGTGGCTAAATCAACTTTCTGCAGCATGGTACTCAACAGTTGATGAAGTTATTAATACAGGTTTTGATAAACCAGAGGATTTTCTAGATGATTTTTATCATCAAGTTTATGACTCGATAAATGTCTTGGCTGTAAGGCATGTATCGTAGGTTGTCCTATAAAGGTTATATTCCGATAATGAAATCTCAGTTTTTATATCATTATCATTCCAAGTATAAAAGACTAGGATTAGACTATTTTGTCAAATATAGTGAAGCTGTACTAAGAATTAGTCTATACATGCCAAAAATATTTAATGATATTTTTAATATTCAGTTCTTCAGAGCTGGTTTAGCTAATACAGCAGGATTTGCAGATACCAGACTTATTAGCTCATTAAATTTAAGAGCACAGCTAAAACAAAGAGCTGCTCCTGAGTTTAATTTAGAAGAAATGGAAAAATTATCAATATAGTAGAATAAAAAAACAGTTTGTATTGTTTGTCCAAGATATTTTTACATCGTTGCATGACACACATATTGTTTTGACACTGTATGATTTCTTAACTGCTTTAAGCTTTAGAGCTTACTTTGCACCATTTAAGCTAAATGGTAAACTAGAGTATATTAAAGGGTTTTAAAATATTTTTTAAAAAACAAGCTTTAAAAGCTGCAAAAATAACCAAATGCTGTAACAAAAATAGAAATGATCGGCGTTGATCCAGCGATAACTTTAGTTTATCGAGATGAGTATCAAAAAAAATTGTGGAGATCAAATAAGATTCAAAGTCAAATTAATTCAAGAATGGTTGGTTACAAAATTAGATACTTTACAATAACAAAGTATATGCTTTAAGGAGTTTAGTCTTTTAAATCATTGTAATGAAAAATCTTTATCAGCTATTTCTATAGTACAGTGGCAAAAGATTTTCAAACATTTTGGTGTCAAAACATATAAATATGTCAAAATATATATAATTTAAGCCCTATAGAAATTTTAGAATTAAATAGAAAAAAACAACAAAAATGGTTGACACTGAGATTAGGATAAGTATAATTATCAACACTCACACGGGTTGTTAGCTCAGTTGGTAGAGCAGTTGGCTTTTAACCAATTGGTCACAGGTTCGAGTCCTGTACAACCCACCACACTTATTTCTCATACCGTTTCATGCAATATCACAAAGCTAATAGTAATAATATTTTGAGATAAGTTCATTGTGTCAAACAGTATCATTTATACTTATTAATCCTTGATAATATAGTACATTGTGGCGTACATTATAAAGAGTACGTACCTATTTCAATGTACACTCATGGCTAAGGTAATTAAGCAATTCATAGAAAAATCCAAAGAAATAAAATAATTAAAATCATAAAAAAGATATAGTGTTGATAATTGCACTAATCTATGATTTATTACTAGACCTAGCAGTATATATTCATCTATATAGACTTAAGTTAATGGTAGGTTTGATATTTTACTATTTAAGTATCAAGTTATTGAAGCTATAGAGTTAGCAATATTTCAGTAATATAATTAAACCTATTAGTTAGCTATTTGATTACTTTTTCATGGAAATTTTTACAGAGAGAATATATATGCTAGTAACTCTTTAGTATAGTTATCTAATCTTATAAGTTTTCATTTATATTAGTTAAGATAATTGGACAGTCAAGATTAAGGTGTTCTGACATTATCTGGCGGCATGCATGCAGCATATGTGGATATTGCTTTTTCTGTATTAGCAATCACAGCTATTTTGACGATATTATTCTTACGATAACCTTGACTGTAAGCATAAAATATAATATTTTCCTCTGCACAAACAGATAAGCTAGGATCGAAGTTTCTATATTTGCACTACTTAATTATTATTACCATCTTTCATAAGTAATGTAGCACCAAATTTAAGGCCAGAAAACGGTACGTATGTTATTAAAAAGCTTCTTTTGCATATTCAATTAGTTGCTAATCTTGTTTTTGTGTTATTTTTAACTTTTTAGTTTAGATAAGTTATAACTTTTATTTTATATTCTTTTGTCTAAACGAAAAAACTATTTTCAATAGAATGTTTGAATTATGATATTGCTCATACCCTCATCATATTTACTTATTATTGATATATTCAGAAGTAGGTTCTTTTTTGCTAGTACTATGCACAGGCAGCTTGCTTCTAGACCAAAAGTAGCACATGCGGTAAATAATACTGATAATTCCATTTTTTAAATTAAACACATTTAGCTTACGCCTCATCTAAATAGTTTATGAAAGGTCTTATAATTGTAGCCACTATAATTATCTTTTCTATCTTGTCCAGGGTAAAAGTATCAGATGAGCTAGTTATGCCACAGTGGATTTTTTTATTAAGTGCCTGAGCTGAGCGATATAGAGAAATATTAAGCTTAAAGCTTGTAACCGCAAGTTATTCAAGCGGAGCGTAATGATGAGGAATGATATTATTTTCCATATAATCTACTGATGACGTACTTAAAATTAAGTCACCAATTTCAATATTCTCTTGGATTGCCTATAATTTTCTGATGATGGTGAATTTTTTAACTCTAATCATCATAGTTCTTCTATACATATTGCTACGAATGTCCTACCCATACCTGTAATAATATTTTGATTAGTAACTTTTGCTAATTATGATGTATATCCTTTGTTAGGTTCTAAGAAAATAATATCATCAAAAATCTTTGCCAAGTATTCTTATCTTTTAGGACCTATAGGTAATATAGCTATTTGAGCAGTATTTATATTACCCATAGTTTTTTAAAATAAATATTATTGGTTGTTTATCAATAACTATACTATTTTAAAATATAAATATCCCGAGTATTTTTTATAATTACGGCAAAAAATAATAACTCCTAAGCAATAGATACAGAAGGCTTTAGTAGATATTGAGCTAATGTTCGTAGATCATGCTCACTGTGAAATGAAAGCCTCATCTTCAGCAATAACATATATTTACAGATATCCATATAAGTATGATTTGGTTAATAGGATGTCAAAAAAACAAACACGTATCACCTACTTCAAAATATTTTATAGATGCTTTGATAATCGGATCTTATATTATGCGTGTTCTTGTGAAAGAAAAATTGCGCCATTTTTAGGTGATGAGTTGCAAAAGTTTTATAATAGTCCTATTAGAATCTGAAAAAGACATTTTACAATATATATTCACTTTGCCGAAAAGTATTCATCAGTAGATATTGGTAATCATATAGACAGAATAGGAGAGGTAGAAAAAAAGAACTTATTATTATCAGCTGATAATGAATTTCGTTTTCATAGTGGTGCTTGGAACTTTTAAATATTTTATTGGCTATGATGTTATAGTATATATGCTGTATATTATTAGATAATCGGTAACTTCCACTTATAAATTATTGACATAAC
The DNA here is from genome assembly GCF_001653955.1 of Francisella persica ATCC VR-331. Taxonomy (NCBI): domain Bacteria; kingdom Pseudomonadati; phylum Pseudomonadota; class Gammaproteobacteria; order Thiotrichales; family Francisellaceae; genus Francisella; species Francisella persica. Next base: position 1,348,861 of record NZ_CP013022.1, on the reverse strand, counting down.
CCTTACTGTTAAACCAATTCCTATTATTAGTATCGCGCTTATGTATAAATTTATATCTAAATATATAAAAATAATATTCATTGCACCAACTATTGCTGCGACAGATGCATATAATTCCGCTTTAAATGCAACAGGGATATCGTTACATATCATATCACGCATTACCCCACCAGCAACTCCATTAAGGATAGCTATAATAATACCAACAATAAGAACACTAAGGAACTGCATATGAAAAACTTGCGTGCAAATTTGATGAGCTATACTACTACCAATATATGCAAAAGCAATTAAACCAATTGAGTCAAGAATCAAAAATATTTTATAAAACTTATTAATATATTTTTGGGTAAAAATAGCTATAATTGAGAAAAATAGGCATATCGCGATATAGTGCGGATGAAGTATAATAGTTACTGGTAGATTACCTAATAAAACATCTCTAACAACACCACCACCTAAAGATGTTGTAAGGGCAATTGCAACAACTCCAAAGGCATCCATATTTCTACGAGATGATGATATAACACCAGTCATACTCTCGGCAATTATACCTAAGAGGAACATAACTGAAAAAATAAAAGGTCCAGCGATACCAACGTGATACATATTTATTTCCGACAAGCAAAGTTGACTATATTTTAGAGATTATTTTTAGAATTTAAACGATTTTTGATATTAATTTTGCTGAAATATTTGTAGTGTTTTTCTCTTTCAAAATATCAAATCCTTCAAGGCTATATTCGGCTGTTTTTTCAGTCTCAATATATATTAATGTTTGGTTATGGATATGTGGATTTCCTAATACTGATTTTAGTGCTAGTGGAACAATATTTTTATTAAAAGGTGGGTCTAAAAAGATGATTAAGCGTGAATTTATGGTATTGAGATTAGCAAGAGCTTTGATGCTATCTGTTTTATATATCTCAAAATTTTCTATAGCGAGAGTTTTAAGATTTTCTTTAATTTGTAGTAGTGCTTTAAAATTAAGTTCGTAAAATATTGCTTTAGTAGAACCACGCGAGATGCTTTCTATTCCTAAACTTCCACTACCAGCAAAAGCATCAATACAAATACTATCATGTATAAATGGGTTTAACCAATTAAAGATCGTTTCTTTGAGTTGATCTGATGTTGGCCGTAAACCATTAACATTTGGGAACTTTAACCTATGATTTTTATATTTACCAGAAATTACACGGATAGAATTTGTTTTCATTTATTAGATATCTCCGACCATTATTGTTATAACTTTATTGGTTTGGATTGCTAAGAAAGCTTGATGTATCTCTTCAGCTGTGACATTACTGATATTATCAACATAGCTGTCAAAGAAATCTAAAGGTAGATTCTTGTTTGCTATAGATGAGAGCATATTTAGTTTAGAACTATTTTTGACACAGCTAAGTAAATGAGTGCCTTCTATGTGTTTTTTAGAGTTTACTAACGTTTGTTTATCTATAGTGGTGCTGGTAAAGTTATTGTAAACATCACTTATGGTTGTTAAAGCCAGAGAAGGATTACTAGTTTGTGCAGATATTACAAAGCTACCATAATCTGGATTAATGTTTGCCTTACTAGAAATATTATAAACTAAACCAAGCTCTTCACGGACTTTATTAAAAAGTAAAGAGTTAAGACCACCTCCACCAAGTATCTCATTACCAAGCTTTAATGGGAAATACAATGGATCTTCAATATCTATAAGTAGTTGATGTCCTACTAAAATTGCTGTTTGTTTACTTGAGAAACTTTTCTTTATGGTTAATGAGTCATTTGTTTTTTGAGAAAATTTTTGGGTATTTTGTTGGCCTTTTTCCAAAAAGTTTACTAGATGCTTAGAGATACTTTCTGCTTGATTCTGATTTATTGCACCGACAAGGCAAATATTTACATTATTAGCACAAATATATCTATTAAAGAATTCTTCGATATCTTTAGTATGTATATTACTAATAGTTTCTTTATAACCAATAGTAGGATAACTATAGGGGTTGTTGCTAAAGAGATTTTTTGAGAATTCTAACGATGCTAAGTAATTAGGTTGTTGGTTTAAATAATCAATATGTGTTAGCGTTTGGATTATTTCTCTTTCTAAAATATTAGAGTCAAAACTTGGTATTGTAAAAATTTCTTCTAATATCTTAAGAGTATTGTCAATAATGCTACTATCGTTAAGAAGACGTATTTTGATATTAAAAAATTCCTTAGTAGTTTTAGAGTGAATTGATATTCCGTTATCAGTAATTTTATTTATCAGCTTTTGCTCACTTGAATTTTGTGTCTTTGTTGCAAACATACCTACGGCTAGATTAGCCAAACCATTTAACTTACCATCAAAAGCTGATCCAGCTCTGAAATTAAGTTGAATATCTAATATTGGTAAGTTGTGAGATTCTTGAAAATATATGGCTGTATTATCAATATTAAATTTATCGATCATCGTTTTTAATCCCTTAGTAAATGTAGAGATGCAAGATTTTGTTTATCAAAATATTTATAAAGTACATGATTAACGTCACTAACTGTTACATCATAAAGTCTCTCAAGGTATTTATGGTAGTCAACATCAAGGTTGATACTAGCTAAAGAACCTATTAGATGTGCTTGGGTTTCTAGAGAATCCATCGCAAATACTTTATCGGCTTTAATGGTTACTTTTGCTCGATTTAGCTGCTCTGTAGTAATACCTTTATTTATAAGGTTAGTTATAATATTTTGTATTTTGTCTTGAATGCTATCTAGATCTTTACCGTTATTCGCTATAGCTGTAATTGTAAAAACTTCTTCACCTTTTATAAATGGTGAATACTCACTATCAATATGACAGCATAAATTTTCTTCTCTTACTAGTTGTTGTTGCAATATTGATGCATCAGCATTACCAAGAATATTATTAAGAACTAGCAGAGCAAATGGATCATTATCTTGATAATCTGTCGTTAAAGAGGGTGTAATATATCCTAGTATTATTGCAGCAGTATCATTTGGTGATTTTTTTACTTTTAAGTGTCTACAACCAATATTAACTAAGCTAGACTCTTTTTTAGTGGCTACTAGTTGAGATTTTGGGATACTAGCAAAATAATCCTTAGCCATTGATAATGCAGAAGCTGTATCAATATCTCCAATTAAAACAATACTTGAGTTATTTGGAGCATAATTTTGTTGATACCATTTTTTGAGATTATCAAGAGTATAGTTTTCAATATCCTCACGCCAGCCTATAACAGGAGTATGGCGCGAGTTTTTTTGATACGCAAGCTGCATAAATTGTTCAAAAGCATAACTAAAAACTTTATTATCTACACGCAAGTTTCTTTCTTCTAAAACGACTTTTCTTTCAAGAATAAACTCATTCTCATCAAACAATAAATTAGTCATTCGTGATGATTCTATAGATAAGCTTAATTCGAGATTTTTCTTATACCAAAATTGGTAGTATGCAGTGTAGTCAAAGCTTGTAAATGCGTTTTGAATGCCACCATTATTTTCAACTATACTATTTAAGTCATCTTTTGAATATTTATCAGTACCTTTAAACATCATATGCTCAAGCATGTGGGATATGCCGGTAAGTTTTTCAGGCTCATGTGTTGAGCCGACTTTGTACCATATTTGTGCTAAAACTACAGGTGCTCGTATATCTTTTTTTATATAGATATCTAAATTATTATTTAGGGAATACTTTTCTATACTCATATTAATTTTTATGTTTCTTTTGATTTTATAAACGAATATATTAACAATATTAGCGCTATAACAGTTGGTCCTGCAGCGCCAAGTATTGGTGGTAAGTGTAAAATTAGTGCAATTGGACCAAATATTTGGTTTATGATAAAAAATGTAAAACCAAAAAACGCTCCAAGTAAAAGCTTAAGTATCAGCGTTGATGACCTTGTTGAACCAATACTAAGAGGTACTGCAAGTAGAATTAGTATCATCAAAGCTAATGGCTGAAAAATTTCTTGCCAAAACTTTAAAGATATAGAATCTTTTGCTTGGCTATCTGAAAGCATATAGCTAGTAAGTTGGGAGAAGTTTAGATAATCATTATCGTTTATGGTAATGACTTTAGCTACTGAAATAGGTATTGGGTTTGACCATACAGCATTAGTAATTGTCGTAACTATATCAATGTGTTTTTGACCATTTCTAGAAGGAAAGATGATTTTTTTTATATTAAAAACATTAGCTGAAGTATCATTAACATAAGTTGCATTTTTTGCATAACGAATTTCTCTAATTTTATTATCTTGTAAGATAAATTTTCTAATCCCATAAGCTTTACCCTCAGTAGGCTCTATATTGGAAATATTCATAAAACCGTTAGGGGTTTTCAGCCATAGGTCATGAGTATTATGTGTAACCATATTAGTATCTGCTTGGCGCTGTAAAATTGGAGCTATGTAACCACCAAAAACCATAGTTGTCACAGAGCCAATTATGCCAACTAAAACTACACCTTTAGCAATTTGAGCTGTAGAATGACCAAAGGATCTAAGTACAATTATCTCCGAATTATTTGCAAGTAGACTTAAACCCATAAGAGCACCAACCATAGCACATGCAGGTAGTAGCGTATATAATATTCCGGGAAGTTGGAATAGTGTGTTTATGATAAGCTCAAAATTACTAGCATTACCATTATTGTTACTTACTTGTGCTAAGTATGTAAAGATAAAAAATAAAATACAGAAAATTATAGTAACTACTAGAAAGCTACTAAATACAGTCTTAAAAATATAGCGATCAATGCGATTTAGTAACATTATTTTTCCTTCTTAGAAGATCCATTATATTTTTTAATAGTTCTAATAGCAAAAATTGTAAAAAAGATGTGAGGCAGCCAAAAGCCTATCCATATTGGTATATTACCATTTACCATAAGAGTATTAATAAACATATTTGCACATAAGTATATAGCCAATACAACTACTGCTGGCAGAAGTCTAGCATATTTATTTTGTCTTGGTCTTAATCTACAAAGAGCAAGTGCTAATAGAGAAGATACTATCACTGATATTGAGTTATTAACACGCCCAAAAAATTCTGCCTTACATGCAGTACCGTTATCCTTATCATAAAAATTTTCTATAAGTGTGTGCATGTATAATCTATCTACTCGATCATGATTGTAATCACGATCAGAATTATCAAATATAGTATATATTGCTTTTTTAGCATTATCATAACTATATTCAGAATTTTTCGAGTTTTTAGTGTAAATATTTACATTTGTAAAATCTATGTAAGCAGCGGCTTTATCTAATACAATTTTTGCTGTTGGTGCAGTCATAACTTTATATTCACCATCTTGTGGAGTATCCTGATATAAAAAAACATTAGATAAGATATTTCCTGATTTATTACCTATATAAATAACTTTCCCATCAGGAGTTTTAATTATTTTCTTATCAGTTATCGATGATAAAAGAGCTTTGGCAGATAGCGAAGCTTGATAGATATCTAGAGTTTGTTTTGAAAGCGGGTTTATATACATCACGGTTAGTAATGTTATCATGGTTAATGCAAATACTGGCTTTAGAGTAAATTTAACAATTTGCATCCATGTAATACCACCAGCAAGTGTCACAAACATTTCATTATTAGCAAAGTATTTACCAAAACAAACGACAATAGCTAAAAATATCGCAATAGGAGCAACCAAACTTACGTTTTCCGGAATTGTCAATATAACAAAACTTATTATTGACTCAATTCCTAATCCTTGCGAGTAGGCTTGTTGAAAAAGTCTAATTAGTAGATTTGCAGATACAATAGATATTATAAATAACGTGATCGATGTAAAAGTGTTAACTATATCTTTGTTGTAATATTTTTCAAGAATCAAGGTATGCCACTATTATATTTACAATAATTACGCTAGTAGTAATTCTATATTTTTTATCGGTAAAAGTCAGTAGATAACATTGCTAGCTTTTAAATTTAATGCGTTAAAATGCATTTTTTGTTATTCTATTTAAAGAAATCATTAATTAAATAGATATAATGGAGCTTTAATGAAAATATTTGTAAATAACCAATCGACATTAGCTGCTGAGCTAATGATAGTTGCCCAAGAAAACCTACAAAAGCTAGTTGAGCAGACAAAGTGCCCAAATTCAAAAGCATTGCTTGGTAGAAATATTTTTAAAGCTAAATCTGGCGAAGTTTTGCCTTTATTGCATAGTGATAAAGTAGTGATTCTCTTAGGTTTAGGCTTAAAACAGGATTTTATTGCTTCAGAGTATGATAAAATTTTTGCTAAAGCAGCAGAACAACTCAAAAAGCTAGCTATTAAAGAAATTTCCGTAAATATTGATTATGTTTTTGAAAATGGAAATGCTAAGCAGTTTACTTTAGATACAGTTAGAGCTTTAATATCTGAGACTTATGTTTTTGATCAATTAAAATCTGAGAAAGAAAACTATTCGTTAGAACAAATTGAACTAGTTTATTCTGGTGATCAGGATATAGAAGACTCAGCAAAAATTGGTTCAGCTATTGCTTGTGGTCAAAACTACGCAAAAGATTTGCAAAATCTTCCAGCAAATATATGTACTACTGATTATATGCTAAATGAAGCAAGAGAGCTAACATCGAAGTATGCGACATTTAGTCTTGATTATCTAGATCAAGATGCCATGGCAGAGTTAGGCATGGGATGTGCTTTAGCTGTGGGTCGTGGTTCTGATATGTCTAATTATACCGTGTGTATGGAGTATAATGGTAGTAATGAAGAAGATGCTCCTATAGTTTTGGTTGGTAAAGGCTTGGTTTTTGATAATGGTGGTATTTGTATTAAACCAGCAGCAGGTATGGACTTAATGAAAATGGATATGGGTGGTGCCGCAGCTGTTATGGGAACTATGAAAGCTCTAGCAATGCTAAATTTACCAATAAATGTTGTTGGAGTTATGGGGCTTGCTGAAAATGCTGTTGATGCGAGAGCTTATCGACCTGGTGATGTGCTTAAGAGTATGAAGGGTATCACTGTGGAGGTTAGTAATACAGATGCTGAAGGTAGGCTAGTTTTGTGTGATACACTTACATATATTGGTAAATATAAGCCAAAGGCAGTTATTGATTTAGCAACATTAACCGGTGCTATGATTATCTCTTTAGGAGATGCTTTCTCTGGGATGTTTGCTAATAGTGATAAGTTAGCCAATAGTCTTGAGCAAGCAGCTAATGCTTCTAACGATTTAGTTTGGAGATTACCTTTACATAAACCTTATCTTAAAAAAATAGAAAGTAAAGTTGCTGATATCGATAATTGTGGTCGTGATAGATCTGCAAGCTCTATAGTTGCTGCTTTATTTTTATCAAAATTTACTGAAGGTTATGAATGGGCGCACCTTGATATTGCTGGCTCTGCAATGGGAGATTTTGCAAGCTGTAAAGCCTCTGGTAGACCAGTTTCATTATTAGTTCATTATCTGATATCTCAAGCAAAGTAATAAAATATTAATATTTATTTCTAGCATATTTTTTCTTATATGATAAAATGGTTCTGTAATTAAATTCATACTCTTTAGGTTTTAGTTACGGAGATCAAAAATGTTAAGAATTACTCAGCAGGCAATTACTTTTGATGATGTATTGCTTTCACCTAGGTATTCAAATGTGCTTCCTCATCAAGTAGATTTGAAGACAAATATAACTAGAGACATTCAGTTAAATATTCCTTTAGTATCTGCAGCTATGGATACTGTTACTGAGTCGCGCCTTGCTATTGCAATAGCTCAAGAGGGTGGTATTGGTATAATTCATAAGAATATGTCTATTCAAGCGCAGGCACAAGAAGTTAAGAAGGTAAAAAGATTTGAAAATGGAATGGTGATTGATCCAGTTACCATTAAACAAGTAAGCTCAATTAAAAAGATTATGCAATTGGCTAAAGAGCATAACTTTTCTGGTTTTCCTGTTGTCGATGATAATAATAAAATTGTAGGTATTGTCACAAGGCGTGATTTTAGATTTGCAAAAGATTTAGATGAACCTGTTAGCTCTATTATGACACCTAGAGAAAAACTTGTAACAGTTTCTGAAGATGCTTCTCAAGGAACAATCAAGAAGAAACTTCATGAGCATAAAATTGAGAAGTTACTTGTGGTAAATGAGCAAGGTGAGTTAGTTGGTCTTATTACAACAAAAGATATTGAAAGATCACAAAATAAACCAAATGCTTGTAAGGATTCATTTGGTCGTTTGAGAGTTGGTGCTGCTGTAGGAACTGCTACTAATACTAAAGAGCGTGTTACAGCATTAGCGGCAGAAGGAGTCGATATTATCGTGGTAGATACAGCTCATGGACATTCACAAGGTGTACTTAATACAGTTAAGTGGGTCAAAGATAATTATCCACATATTCAGGTTATTGGCGGTAATATTGCTACAGCAGAAGCAGCTAAAGATCTTGTCAAAGCTGGTGCTGATGCTGTTAAAGTTGGTATTGGTCCTGGTTCAATCTGTACTACAAGAATTGTTGCAGGTGTTGGTGTACCACAAATTACTGCGATAGCTAATGTTGTAGATGGATTGAAAGGAACAGAAGTACCTGTGATAGCAGATGGTGGTATTAGATACTCCGGAGATATCGCAAAAGCTATAGTTGCTGGTGCATCTGTAGTTATGATTGGTGGACTTTTTGCAGGTACTGAAGAATCGCCAGGAGAAGTTGAGCTTTTCCAAGGTCGCTCTTATAAGTCATATCGTGGTATGGGTTCTCTTGGTGCAATGGAGAAGGGTTCATCTGATAGATATTTCCAAAGTAAAACTGAGGAGAAAAAATTTGTTCCAGAGGGTGTTGAAGGTAGAGTACCATACAAAGGCTTATTATCTGCAGTAATTCATCAGCTAATAGGTGGTTTAAAATCTAGCATGGGGTATACTGGTTCAAAAGATATCCAAACAATGCGAACAGAGCCAACATTTGTGCAAATTACAGGTGCTGGGTTTAACGAATCTCATGTACATGATGTCACAATTACAAAAGAACCACCTAATTATCAGTCTTAAAACATCTTAATTATTATTCTAATAAGTTATAATCTACTAAATTTTATTTTTGTTTAATAAATATTAATGTCTGAAGCAATACTCTTTTTAAACGGTAAAGTAGATCTGTGTTTTTGTGAAAAATATATTCAAGATAATTTTGCAAAACTTGATATATTTTGTGCCGATGGTGCTTATCAAAAAATTAAAAGTTCATCTCAATTAAACTCAAAGATAAAAAAAGTAGTTGGAGATTTTGACTCATTTGCTATATTAGAAAGTGATTTATTTTTAATTGATACTGATCAATATTCTACTGATTTTGAAAAATCTCTTAATTATCTAATCTCTCTTGGGTTTTCAAAAGTTTTTGTATTTGGTGCTTCTGAAGGAGAGATGGATCATTTTTTATGCAATATTAGTACCGCTAAAAAACACAAACAAAAGATAGATATTGAATTTATAGATATTTATTCAAAGTACTTCTTTATACCTAAAAATTTTGCAGTAAACGGTGTTAATGGTAAGATGTTTTCTGTTATGCCTTTTGGATATGCAGAAAATATATATTATAATGGTTTAAGGTATCCTTTAAGTGGTGAGAGCTTAAGTATAGATACTAGTACTGGTGCAAGAAATTATGCTATACAGAATAAGGTTGAAATATCTTATTCAGCAGGAGATATTTTATTGTTTATATCACATGCAAAATATAAGGATAGATTAGATGTTATTTTGTGATGGTTCTAAAAAACATTTAAAAGAGCAAAATGTAAACTTGAAAAATGAATTTAGCAAAGATGATAAAAGAGTTGAAAAATTCTCTTTAAAACATCAAAACATATATTTTGATTACTCAAAAAACCTTATTAATGATTATATTCTAAAATCGCTTTTAGGGTATGCAGAAAAATTTAACCTTAAGAATAAAATTAAACAGATGTTTAGTGGTGCAAAGATTAATACTACTGAGCATAGAGCTGTATTACATACAGCATTGCGTGATTTATCCGCTACGCAATTGGTTGTTGATGGACATGATATTCGTCAAGAAGTAACAACAGAAAAGCAGCGTATAAAAGAGCTTGTTGAAAAAGTAGTATCTGGTCAGTGGCGAGGTTTTTCTGGTAAAAAGATTACTGATGTTGTGAATATTGGTATTGGCGGTTCAGATCTTGGACCTAAAATGGTAGTTAGAGCATTACAACCTTATCATTGTACAGGTTTAAAAGTTCACTTTGTTTCAAATGTTGACGCTGATTCTTTATTACAAGCATTGGATATTGTTGAACCTGAAACTACTTTGTTTATCATAGCTTCAAAATCATTCTCAACTGAAGAAACCTTGTTAAATTCTATTTCAGCTAGAGAGTGGTTGTTAGATCATTACGAGGATGAACAAGCTATTGCTAATCATTTTGTTGCAATATCGAGTAAGTTAGACAAGGTTGAAGAATTTGGTATAGATTTAGAGCATTGTTATAAAATGTGGGACTGGGTTGGCGGTCGCTATTCATTATGGTCATCAATCGGTATGTCGATAGCTTTTGCTATAGGCTATGATAATTTTGAGAAACTATTAGCTGGAGCATACTCTGTAGACAAACATTTTAAAGAAACTGAATTTGACAAAAATATTCCAGTGATTATGGCATTATTAGCAAGTTATTATAGTTGTGTTTATAATAGTCAGTCACAAGCCTTAATTCCTTATGATGAAAGACTTTGTTATTTTATTGATTATCTCCAGCAAGTCGATATGGAAAGTAATGGTAAATCTGTCAACCTTGCTGGAGAAACTATCAATTATCAAACCGGAGTTATACTCTGGGGTGGTGTTGGTACTAATGGTCAGCATGCTTTTCACCAGCTTTTACATCAAGGGAATGTTTTTATACCAGTTGATTTTATTGCTGTTGCAACTAGTCATCATAATTATGATAACCATCAGCAAGCTTTACTTGCTAACTGTTTTGCACAGTCACAAGCACTAATGTTTGGACAATCATATGATATGGTTTATAATGAGCTGTTAAAATCTGGTTTAAATGAAGTTCAAGCAAAAAAGCTTGCAGCTCATAAGGTTATACCAGGTAACAGACCAAGTACAACAATTTTACTTGATGAGCTAAGTCCATATAGCCTTGGTGCATTGATTGCTTTATATGAGCATAAAATATTTGTTCAAGGTGTGTTGTGGGATATCAATAGCTATGATCAGTGGGGAGTTGAGCTTGGTAAGAAACTTGGTAAAAATATATTAAAAGCTATGAATTATAATTCATCTGTTGAATATAAAAATTTAGATGAATCAACTAGACAGCTAATAGCAAAGGTAACAAGTAAATAAATGATTATGAGTAAAAAAAATAAAGGCTTCTCATTAGTTGAGACTATGGTTGTTATTTCTATCATGACTATCCTTATGGTGGCTGCAATCAGCTCGTTTACTTTTTACTATAAAACATTTGCTGTAACACGCTTAACTAATTTACAAAAATTAATAGAATATGGTGTCATTAAAGCTCGTAATGATAGTAAAACTGTTATTGTATGTGCAGCGACACCAGATAGTTTTGATGGAACTGGAAAATTAGATGAAAATAGTTTCACATGTGCAAACTCAACTTCATGGAGTGATTATCCTATCGTAGTTTTTGAGAGTACAGATGGGACTGATATTTATCAGAATGCTGAAGATACAATAATAGCGAATATGCCACAAGGACATGGCGGACATATCTATATTAATCTGTCAGGAAATCCTAGTTATATAAGGATTAATCCAAACGGATTTATGGCAAATGGTAATATCACATATTGTGACAAATCAAACAAATATCAGGCGGCACTAATTACAAATCTAGTTGGTAGGGTAGTATATACTGATAGCCATACTAAAGATGGTGGTGGATTGTATACCTGCGAATAGTTATTATTTTTTGTTATAAAAGGAGAATATAATAATGGCAAATGATAGAGTACCTATGACTCCAGCAGGAGAACAAGCTTTAAGAGTTGAGTTGGAAAAGCTAAAAAAAATAGAAAGGCCAGCAATTATTGAGGCTATAGCAGAAGCTCGTGATCATGGTGATCTAAAAGAAAATGCTGAATACCATGCTGCTAGAGAAAGACAAAGTATTATCGAAGGTAGAATTAAAGATATTGAGTCAAAATTATCTAATGCTCAAGTAATTGATATTACAAAAATTCCAGCAAATGGCATGGTGATATTTGGAACTACAGTTACAATTATGAATGTCGATACTGAAGAAGAGACTACCTATCAAATAGTTGGTGAAGATGAAGCTGATATAGATAATCATAAAATATCTATAGCAGCACCATTAGCTCGTGCTCTAATAAAAAAAGAAGAAGGTGATGAGATTACTTTAGATACTCCTAAAGGTAAAGTTACATATGAAATCTTAGCTGTAGAATATAAGTAACCTAAAAATCTAATCTACATTTCATTTATAAGAATTTTTATGAAAAAAATTATCATCAAGGGTGCAAAAACTCATAACCTAAAAAATATTAATGTTGAGATACCACGAGATAAGCTAACTGTTATCACAGGATTAAGCGGTTCTGGTAAATCATCATTAGCTTTTGATACTCTATATGCTGAAGGGCAAAGAAGGTATGTTGAGTCATTGTCTTCATATGCAAGACAGTTTTTATCAATGATGGATAAACCAGATGTTGAGTATATAGAGGGTCTTTCTCCAGCTATTTCAATAGATCAAAAGACAACGTCTCATAATCCAAGATCTACAGTTGGAACTGTAACAGAGATATATGATTATCTGCGTGTGTTTTTTGCACGAGCTGGTACGCCAAAATGTCCTATACATAAAATAGAGTTGAAGGCTCAAACTATCAGCCAAATGGTTGATAAAATTTTAGAGTTTGATGAAGATTCAAGATTGATGATACTAGCACCAATTATTTCAGAAAAAAAAGGTATACATCATAATTTACTTGATAAAATACTAGCACAAGGCTATATCCGGGTAAGAATAAATGGTAAGTTTTATAACCTTGATGAAGATTATCCAGAATTAGATCGTTATAAAAAACATAATATTGATGTAGTAGTTGATAGATTTAAACCAAAAAAAGATAACGAGCAACGCATTGCTGAATCAATTGAAATAGCTTTGGATCTTGGTAATGGTATTGTCAAATTAGCAAATATGGCTAGTCAAACTGGTGATGATATCTTCTTTTCATCAAAGCATGCTTGTCCTTTATGTGATTTTGCCCTTAAAGAATTATCACCAAGAATTTTCTCTTTTAACAGTCCGTTGGGTGCTTGTAGTAGTTGTGATGGTCTGGGAATTAAAGAGTTTTTTGATGAGAAAAAGGTAATTATAGATCTATCAATCTCACTTAAGAATGGTGCTATAGTTAAGTGGAATAAAACTAATCAATATTATTTTTCTCAATTAGAGTCTTTAGCAGCGCATTACAAATTCTCTTTAGATGAATCATTTGAGAAGCTACCTAAGAAAATTCAAGAGATAATCTTATATGGCTCTGGCGATGAAGCTATCGTAATGACTGTTGATTCTATTAGGGGAGGTAGACAAACACGTATCAAACCTTTTGAAGGTGTTATACCTCATTTTGAACGCAGATATTATGAGTCTGATTCAGACATGGTCAAAAAAGATCTGTATGAACTTATGAGTAATCTTGAATGTAAGTCTTGTAATGGTACAAGAATTAATGAATATGCGCGAAATATATTTATTGCTGATAAAAATATAGCTGATGTTTGTGCTTTACCTATTGATGAGTTATTAATCTGGTTAGATAGCTTAGAGTTTGTTGGTCAACAACAAGTTATAGCAGAGAATTTACTCAAAGAGATTAAACTAAGAGTAGAGTTCTTGGCAAATGTTGGGCTAGAGTATTTAAACTTAGCAAGACAGGCTGATACTCTCTCTGGTGGTGAGGCTCAGCGTATTCGTTTAGCAAGCCAAATAGGCGCTGGTCTTGTTGGTGTGATGTATATATTAGATGAGCCCTCGATTGGTCTTCATCAAAGAGATAATCAGCGTTTACTTGATGCTTTACATAATCTTAAAAATCTAGGTAATACGGTAATCGTTGTTGAGCATGATGAAGATGCAATTTGCCAAGCAGATTATATAATCGATATGGGACCAATGGCAGGTATGCATGGAGGTGAAGTAGTTGCTGCTGGTAGCTATGAAACAATACTTAAGAGTAAAAAATCTTTAACCGCAGATTATTTAAGTGGTCGTAGAAAAATTGAAGTTCCTAAAACTAGACTAAAAGCTAGTAAGAATCGTTATATAGAAATAAATGGTGCAGTTGGTAATAATCTTCAAGGAGATAACCTTAAAATCCCGCTTGGTACATTGACATGTGTGACAGGTGTCTCAGGATCAGGTAAATCAACGCTGATAAATAGGACATTATACCCTTTGGCATCTCGTTTGTTGAATAGGAGTACTTTAATACCAATGCAGTATAGCTCACATAAAGGGTTCAATCATCTTGATAAGGTTATAGATATTGATCAATCACCAATTGGTAGAACTCCACGCTCAAATCCAGCAACTTATACAGGAGTATTTACACAGATACGCGAACTATTTGCAGCAACATTAGAAGCTCGATCTAGAGGATACAGTGCTGGAAGATTTAGCTTTAATGTCCGTGGTGGAAGATGTGAAGCATGTCAGGGCGATGGTGTTATAAAGGTAGAAATGCATTTTTTAGCAGATGTATATGTTGCTTGTGATGTTTGTCAAGGTAAACGCTATAATCGTGAGACTTTAACAGTACAATACAAAGGCAAAAATATTTACGAAGTACTAGAAATGACTGTCGAAGAGGCGCTTGAATTTTATGATGCAGTACCAAGTATCAAAAGTAAGCTTGGAGCTTTAATGAACGTTGGTCTGTCATATATTAAGCTAGGTCAAAGCGCAACAACTCTTTCTGGTGGTGAAGCTCAAAGGGTTAAATTAGCAAAAGAACTATCAAAACGCTCAACTGGTAAAACCTTATACATATTAGATGAGCCAACTACTGGTTTACATTTTTATGATATTCATCAACTTCTAAAAGTAATTATGGATTTACGTGATAAAGGTAATACTGTAGTGATTATTGAGCATAATTTAGATGTGATAAAAATGGCAGATTGGATTGTTGATCTAGGTCCAGAAGGTGGTAGTAAAGGAGGACGGATAATTTTTGAAGGAACTCCAGAAGATAACGTTAAGTGTAAAAAATCATATACTGGTAAGTATCTTAAAGATTTACTTTAGCTAAACTAAGATATTGGCACACTGTTTAAATTATTAAGTTACATAGATTAAAATCACTAAAAGCCCGATAGAGTATATAAACTTAACCGCTGCAAAAGCTAATAATGATATTTTTAACTAAAATCAATGTGATTAATTCCTGAAAAATTAGCCAAAACTATTCCAACCCAAGAAATCGCAAATTCGTTTGTAAGTTGGATTATCAAACTATTTATGACAGTTGCTCTGCTCATATAAGTATCATTTTGTATATTAATTATGATATTCCAGCGTGATACTAATCATGGTGAACATGCCAAAACAAAAAACAAGCATACTCAGTAATATCGCAAAAACTAATAAATATAAAGTGGATAAAAAACCTATCAATACCTAAATCATGTAGTAGCTATTAGACATAGATAAATAATGAAAAACTTATAAAAGTGCTCTCTAGCTAAAACTCTTTTTACAAACTTTTTAACAAACTAATCACGTATCATAAAGAACAATAAAAATAAACCCATATTCAAAAGCACAAAAACCTTACTTGGTTTTTAAATATATTGGAAAAATAAATGACATTTCCATTACTAAAAGTCTTGAGGTTGAACTCATTATGGTGAAATACATAAAGCAGCTATTATCAAAAATAGTTAAGTTAATAACAGCATTATCTTTCAAACTCTGAGCATGGAGTATATATAATAAAAAGGATAACTACAAAGATCAGTAGCAGCCATTTTATATCAACAAGGATTTGTGTATCTATAATCAAGTCTATAAAAACATCATATATTAATAAGAAGTACCAATAATAATAAAACCTTTCAAATTAATTTTTTGTAATGCTAAAGAGCTAATAATTGATAGATATAGATATATCAAAGTTACAGTTATTATACCAATTAGAACATTAATAAAAAAAATCATTCTCCAGCCAATATGAGTAGTAATAGCTCCTCCAAATAAAGGGTCAAGGTATTGGTCATAACGCAGTGATTACAGCAACTATGACATTGCTGTGAGTACATTTTTGTAGATTCTAAACTATTACTAAGAGGGCGACAGGTGTGACAAAATCACAAAAAGTTTCTTGAACAGCTCTAAAAATAACCAAACAAGTAAGATTAGTTAGTAGTCCACATGCTATAGATGATAGCATGAAACCGGTGATTGAAATTACTAGTAGATTTTTGCTACCAATTTTATCTGATATTTACCCAGATGCTGGGATAAATAATCTCAAAGCAAGCAAATATACGGTATTTGCTATTTTTAGAATGATTGCATTGACATCTAAGTCATTTTTATTTGTTGCTGTGCAGTATTTTTAGTGCTGAACCATCTATTAGTTTAATAAGCATAACTAAACCTATGTTTTGTTTTAAATTTTGATCCAATATGATTTTTGTTGAGATAAAAAATATAGTAGGTAATATAAAGAGTATTATCATTTATATTGAGCTATAATATATAAAAAGTACTATACAATTTTTTGGCAAAACGACTAGCTAATAATGAATTTTTTTACTATAGTATATTAGTTAAAATTGAGTATTAAACTTTATAAGGAAGAAAGGATTAAATAAATATATGGCACAAAATAATGATAATAAAAATAATATGATTAAAAATATTATTTTTTGGGTTTTAATCATTGGTGGGATGCTACTACTTTTCAATGGTATTAATGATACAAATGGATCATCTAAAAATATAAATTATTCTACATTTATTTCCAAGCTAAAAGGTAACCAGATTAGCGTTGTAGATGTTGATGGTAGAACTATCACAGGTAAGACTAATGAAGGGGAAACTTTTGTAACCTATGCACCATTACTAGATGGTAGTTTAGTTAACAAATTAGAAGATAGTAAAGCTATAGTCAAAGCAAAAGCTCCAGAAAAGCCTAATATATTTTTGACATTTTTGCTTAACTGGTTACCAATGCTGCTAATCTTTGGTTTTTTCATTTATATGATGATCAAGGCTGGTGGCGGTAGCAAAGGTGGGCCTTTTTCTGTTGGTAAGAGTAAAGCAAAACTACTTGGTGAAGATGAGATTAAAGTAACTTTAGATGATGTTGCTGGTGTTGATGAAGCTAAGGAAGAGATTGCCGAGATAGTTGATTTTTTACGTGAGCCAAAAAAATATGAAAAAATTGGTGGTAAGATTCCTAAAGGTGTCTTAATGGTAGGGCCTCCAGGTACTGGTAAGACACTCTTGGCTAGAGCTATTGCAGGTGAGGCAAAGGTACCGTTTTTCTCAATTTCAGGCTCTGATTTTGTTGAGATGTTTGTTGGTGTAGGTGCATCACGTGTTCGTGATATGTTTGAACAAGCTAAAAAGAAAGCTCCTTGTTTAGTGTTTATTGATGAAATAGATGCAGTTGGTCGTCATCGTGGTTCAGGTATGGGTGGTGGTAATGATGAGAGAGAGCAAACTCTTAACCAGATGCTTGTTGAGATGGATGGTTTTGCTGATAACGAGGGTGTAATAGTAATAGCTGCTACTAATAGGCCAGATGTTTTAGATAAAGCATTACTAAGACCAGGTAGATTCGATAGACAGGTTACAGTTGGTTTGCCAACGGTAAAAGGGCGTGAAGCGATACTAAAAGTTCATATGAAAAAAATTGCTTTAGGCGAAGATGTCCGTGCTGATTGGATAGCAAGAGGTACGCCAGGATTTTCTGGGGCAGAACTTGCAAACCTTGTTAATGAAGCCGCTTTATTTGCTGCAAGAGAGTCTAAAGATAAAGTATCAATGGCTGATTTTGAAAAAGCTAAAGATAAAATCTTAATGGGCTCTGAAAGAAGAAGTATGGCAATGACTGAAAAAGAGAAAAAGCTTACAGCTTACCATGAAGCAGGTCATGCTATTATTGGTCGTTTAATGCCAGAGCATGATCCAGTTTATAAAGTAAGTATCATACCTAGAGGTAGAGCGCTTGGTGTGACAATGTATATGCCAGAAGGTGATACTGTTAGCCAGAGTAGACTAGTATTGTGTGGGCGCCTATGTAGTATCTTTGGTGGTAGAATCGCTGAAGAGCTTATTTTTGGTTATGATTATGTAACTACTGGGGCTTCTAATGATATTCAAGTAGCTACTAATATTGCGCGTAACTATGTTGCACGTTGGGGATTATCTGATGTAGTGGGAACTATCCTATATGATGTTGAAGATGATGGACCTTTTGGAGTTAGCGGTGGCAAATCTGTTAAACTTTCAGACTCTACTATCCGAGAAGTAGATATTGAGGTGCGTAAACTAATAGAGACAAGTTATGCTAAGGCTAAGCAATTGCTAGAAGAGAATATCGATATCCTACATGCTATGGCTGATGCGCTAATGAAATATGAAACTATAGATGCACTACAAGTTGATGATCTAATGGCTAGACGTCAAGTGCGTGATCCAGGTGAATATGGTGATAGTTATAAACCAAAAGATACAGGTAAGATTATAGCACCAGTAGCACCAGTTGAAGATGAGTCAGAAGTAGCTGATGATTCTAACCCTAAAGAAGCTCTTTAAGCGCATCACCTTTTATTCTAGATTAATTTTATTTTATTGTTATTCCAATATAAAAAAACTATTTATCTAACTTTTTGTGTTTTAAATAAAGTTTTTTTATATTAATATAAGATTAGTTAATGCTATAAAATGTTATAAAACTAAGATTTTTGTTTAAATTTATGCTAATTAATAATCTCAAAGAACTTAAGAATAAAGGGAAAAGATATGTCGTTACCTACTCCTCATATAGAAACATTAAGAAAAGAAGAATTTGCAAAAACAGTGATTATGCCTGGAGATCCATTAAGAGCTAAATATATTGCTGATAACTACCTAGAAAATGTAGTCAGAGTTAATGCTGTCAGAAATATGTTTGGCTATACAGGCACATACAAGGGTAAAAAAGTTAGTGTTATGGGATCTGGAATGGGTATGCCAAGTATGGGTATTTATGCTTATGAACTTTTTAAATATTATGATATCGATAGTATTATTAGAGTTGGCTCAGCTGGATCATACAAAGCTGAGTTTAAAGTTTATGATATTGTTCTTATCGAGGAAAGCTATGGTGAATCTGATTTTGTTGCAATCGTTACAGGAAGTAAAGTTCGTGATGTAAGGTCTTCAGAAGAGCTTAATAAAGAGCTTATAGAATCTGCTGCAAGACAGAATATAGAATTTAAGAAGGCAAAAGCACATTGTACTGATGTTTTTTATAGAAATTCTGAAGATTACAAAAAAATAGTCAAAAAGTATAACTGTGATTTGGTTGAGATGGAGACAGCAGCTTTATTTGCTACAGCAAGTGAGTTAGGTAAAAAGGCTTCTGCAGTTGTAACTATTTCTGATAGCTTTATAACTGGTGAATCTACTACAGCTCAACAAAGAGAGCAATGTTTTACAAGTATGATAGAAGTGGCTTTAGGTACAATCAAAGAAAACTAGTAAAATTTCTCGATTTTAATCTCTACAAAGCTGTTTCTTAATTTTTTCTAGTGCTTGCTTACCAATCTCATTGGTTATAGTTGGCTTTGTTTTTTTATTGTTTTGTGTGTAATTTATAATTATATCTATTTTCTCAAGCTTAGAAAATATGCTATTTTGTCTTAGTTGTGTGACAAACTGGTCATGAAGTTCTTTAAGCTTTGATTTCAGAATTTCTTTATTACTATGTATGATTATTTTACTAGGAGAATAAAAAACTATTTGGGTATCTCTTAAATAAGGTAAGTTAAGTTTGTGTAACTCTTTGTTGGCAACCTCAATAGTGGTTTTAATTTGGGTTGCTTTAGATATAAGTTGTTTGCTAGCATAAGTTGTATTAGTTATTTTCTTTCTCGTTGTATGTGAGTTGATACTAGCAATTTTTTCTGGAAAATTTTTTATAGTCATTTTTAATATATACTCTCTGCATTATTAAGTTGAGAATAGAATACTTCCACAGCTTTGTCTATAGCAGCTACTCTACCTTGCTTTGAGCATGTTTTGATAATATATTCTTTGGGTGCTAATTTATTAGCTGAGTCATCTAATGCTTGAAGCTCAACTTTTGTTTCAAGATAGTACTCATCATCATTAAATTGATTATCATAATAGCTAAGTTTTAGCATTATATCTAGTATTAACTAAATCTTTTTTATTTGTAATATTATAGTTATTTACTTGCAAAAACTTTTCAAGTGAATTGTAAAAAAAACCACTATGTAAAAAAGCCACTATTTTATTTATCAACATTATTTGTAAACTTTTTGTGAGATTCAAGAGCTGATTATCAATTTGGCTTAGTGCGTCAATTCGGCTATTAATATTGCTATCAGGTACTAAGATTATCAATGTTCTTAAACTACTTTTTATTAGTTGTATGTTTTATTCACTTGCTGAGCTATAGCAAATCTGTAAAGTGAACTTTTGTTGTTTATAGTTGCTAGTAGTTGTTGAGCTTGATTAATATTACTACTAATAAGTTCTTTAAAATCATTTATAGTTTGTGTTTTATTGGTTTGAACTTTGGTATAGAATATTTGTTTAAGCTCTGCCTGATTGACTATCTTGTAGTTATGAATAGTTATTTTGGCAGTTGTAGTGGTTTGAGTTAGTTTTTGAGAAATTTGTTATTATTAGTGATATTTGTAAAGCTAGCTGTTGTCGATATTGAAACTTGAAGCCTTTGAACCACATCAGCAAGAGCATTTTGAGTTGCTTGTTTGAAAATTTTTGCTGCACCAAAGCCATAAAAAATCATCTGTATTTGACTAATCTAGATTAAACCATGTTGGTTATACTTTTACTGTTTTTTTGTACGCTAGTAAAGCAGCTAGATATTGCTAGCCCAAGTATTATCGTAGTTAGTAAGTTTAAGTAGAAATATCTCATTTTGATGAGTTAGATTATAATTCTTATAATTAATACCTCTATCTTAATTTAAATTTCTTATAAACTCTATATAATGTATCTTCAGGGTATTTTATTTATATAAATTATATAATAAGAGTTGGTTAATTAGGGATGTTAGGTTTAGTAAAGAAGATAATAGGTAGTCGTAACGAAAGATTTATAAAAAAAGTTTCTAAAACAGTTCAAAAAATCAATTCTTTAGAACCTGGATTTGAGAAACTTAGTGATGAGCAATTGAAAGCAAAAACTCTTGAATATCGAGAAAGACTTGCAAATGGTGAAATATTAGATAATCTTTTGCCAGAAGCTTTTGCAACCGTCAGAGAAGCTGCAAGACGTACCAAAAATATGCGTCACTATGATGTTCAGCTAATAGGAGGTATAGCTCTTCATCAAGGTAAGGTTGCTGAGATGAGAACAGGTGAGGGTAAAACTTTAGTTGCTACATTGCCAGCTTATTTAAATGCTTTGACTGGTAATGGTGTACATGTAATTACAGTCAACGATTATCTAGCAAAGCGTGATGCTGAGCTGATGAGTGATATTTATAAGTTTTTAGGTATGTCTATCGGTGTCATAGTTGCTGATTTAAATCCTGAGCAACGCAAGCAGGCATATGCTTATGATATTACCTATGGTACAAACAATGAGTTTGGTTTTGATTATCTAAGAGATAATATGGCTTATGACAAAGATCAGCAAGTCCAAAGAAGTCGCAACTATGTAATTATAGATGAAGTTGATTCGATTTTGATTGATGAGGCTAGAACACCACTTATCATATCAGGCACATCAGACGATAGTTCTGAGATGTATAATCTTTTTAATAGATTAATTCCTTACTTAGATAAGCAAGAAAAAGAAGAAGTTGAAAATGAGCAAGAGCAAAAAGATTTTTATGTAGATGAGAAATCTAAAAATGCTTATTTAACTGAAAAAGGTTATGCAAAAATCGAAAATATACTCAAAAAAGAAAACATTCTTGAAGAGGATGATAACCTTTATAGTCCTCATAATATCACAAAAATGCACTACTTAAACGCATGCCTAAGAGCGCATTCATTATATCAGCTTAATGTTGATTATATTGTGCGTGATCAAGAGGTTGTAATTATTGATGAGAGTACTGGTAGGGCAATGCCTGGACGCAGATGGTCAGACGGTTTACATCAGGCAATAGAGGCTAAAGAAGGTGTCAAAGTCAATGCTGAAAATCAAACAATGGCATCTATTACTTTCCAAAATTTCTTTAAGTTATATAACAAAATTGCTGGTATGACTGGTACCGCTGATACTGAGGCGTTTGAGCTTCATTCTATCTATGGTTTAGAGGTAATCATTATTCCAACTAATAAACCAATGATTAGAAAAGATCATCATGATGAGATATATGGTAGTGTTATAGAAAAATTTGATGCTATTGTTGTTGATATTAAAGAGAGAATTTCAAAAGATCAGCCGGTATTAGTTGGCACGGCGTCGATTGAAGCATCTGAAGTATTATCAACCCTGTTGAAGAAAAAGAAAATTAAGCATAATGTCTTAAATGCTAAGCAGCATGAGAAAGAAGCTGCTATCATTGCTATGGCAGGCTATCCAGGAGCTGTAACGATTGCAACAAATATGGCAGGGCGTGGTACAGATATTATTCTTGGTGGTAATTTAGAAGTTGAAATTGCTCAGCTAGAAGATCCTACACAAGAAGATATTGCTAAAATAAAAGCAGAGTGGGTAAAGCGTAATGAGGCTGTTAAAAAAGCTGGAGGCTTGTGTATAATAGGTTCAGAAAGACATGACTCACGCAGAATTGATAACCAGTTAATAGGTCGTGCTGCGCGTCAGGGTGATCCAGGTGAGAGTAAATTCTATCTATCTATGGATGATAATTTATTACGAATTTTTGCTTCTCAAAGCATGGCTGAGAGAGTTAAGAAAGGTTTAAAAGGCGGTGAGTCTCTTGCTTTTGGTTTTATGTCAAAAGTAATATCTAAAGCGCAAAGTAAGGTTGAAAGTTATCATTTTGATATTCGTAAGAATTTATTAGAATATGATAATGTTGTTAATACGCAGCGTAAAGTTATCTATGAGCAAAGACAAGCATTCTTAGATGCTGATGATGTAAGTGATATTTTAGCTGATATCCGTATTGATGTCGCGGAACAACTGTTCCACGATTATGTACCGGCTGGTTCTATGCATGAGTTATGGGATCTCGAAGGTTTAGAAAAAGCTCTTAAATCTGATTTTATGATTGATGTTGATCTACAAAAGCTTTATGAAGAAGATGATATACTAGGAGAGGAAGAGCTTCAAAAGCTTGTCCGAGAAGCAATAGAAATTGAGTTTGCAGAAAAAACTAAAAATTTAGATTCAGAAGCTGTGAGACAATTTGAGAAATTCTCATTATTACAATCTCTTGATAGTCATTGGCGTGAGCATCTAAGTTCTATCGATCATTTACGTAATAGTATTAACTTACGAGGTTATGCCCAGAAAGATCCTAAAAATGAATATAAGAAAGAAGCATTTGAACTTTTCTCAACTATGCTGGATAATTTTAAATATGAAGTTATATCTTCACTTGCTAAGATTAGGATTGCTACAGAAGAAGAAACGCAAAGAGCTCAACAAGAATGGCAAGAGTCTATAAGTGATATTAAAGCTGAGCATGAAAGTGTTATTGATAACAACCAAAGACATGATGCAGGCAAGCGAGTAGAAGCTCCAAAAGTTCATCAAGTTAGAAGGGAAGGTATAAAAGTTAAAAGAAACGACCCTTGTCCTTGTGGTTCTGGAAAAAAGTATAAACAGTGTCATGGTAAGGTTGAGTAAATATTATTTTCTGATTATATCTACTAACTACTGAGAATTGATGCAAACCATTTTATATAATAATATTATTTAACGTATCTAAATAAGATGGATTATAGAAATCGTTGTTTTGGAAATAAGCCGAATCAAGAGCTATTATGCTAATTACCATGATAATAAATGGGTATTCCAAAGTATTATGATAGAGAGCTTTTGAGCTTCTAATATTAGAAGCTCAAACTGGTTTAAACTGGGAAACTATTCTAAACAAAAGATAAAGTTATAATGACGCTTTTTACAATTTTGATATAATTAAAATAGCTAATAATGACAGACTCAGAGCTTGAAACTCTACTAATTAACCCTAGTATAAATCTATAGTAAATTAAAAATTTATTCAACTAAAGATAATGCCCGAGTACTCTTAGAAATTCAAAAAGAGTTTAGTAGCTTTAGTAATTATTTATGGGGTTTTGTAAACCAAACTATCATCTACGCTTATATACCGAGCAGTGGGACTAGTAAATGATCATTTAGTCGATTGTTAGTATTACTCAGACTAAAAACTTAGTAATTTTTGTAGCAGTTTACTCAGATATATATGGGAACACAGCATCTGTAACTGAAGTATTTATATCATTTTCATCAAGTTCCATAACTACCTAACTATGGCAATTACTTTTTTCATATTGTGCTTTTTTCTCTTTTAGCTACAATAAAAGGATTGTTTCCATATAAACTTTGTTGATCCATTTTGCCTTCACCAACAATTACAATTTCGCAATTTTTGAAATAGTTATCAAAATTGATTGTATATATGATTAATTCAGCGCCGGAGACTAATTGAGCATTTAGAAATGTTACTAGAGCAAAACCAACACCGTCAGCAGCTACAGTACATAATAAATTATCTAAGTTTTTATTTATAATTTTTTGGAAAAGTTTGCAAAACTGCGTATTTTATCATCTATATCTTTTAGCTGTTTATTAGCTGTTCCCTTTTGTTTACCAAAAGTAAGAGTCGTACCAATTTATACCACATAAAGTGGATTATTAACATCACCAGCAACTTTAAAACTAGCGTGTTTTAAGCGCTGATTAAGTGAACTTAAATCAATAGTGGCTATTTGAATATTTTAAAGACAACAGGTTATTGATATGGTTTATTTCAATCCCTAAAGCTTAAAGTAAGCTAATGTCTACATAGTGCTACTTATACCACCATCTAAGGTTAAAGCAAACTTTGATATATCACGATTAAAGCATCAATTATAGAACTTGCCTAAAGCAGTGGCTTAAACTTATATCCTTATCAACTAAAATATTTGTAGATCACCTAAGTACAAATAGTTATGGCTTCGGGCAAGTTCCATAATTGCTGTATTACTAATCAAGTAGTTAGCTTAAATAATATTAACTAATGGAGCATTTATTGTGTAACAATTCTCTGCTAGAGGTAAATTTTTGGCAATAACTTCTAAATATCCTTCTCCTCCATAGCAACAGGAATTTTGATATATTCAGTTTAGGAAATACTTTTTTAAAACTATTTTCTATAGAATTGCATACTTCTATAGCCGGTATAGATTCCTTAAAAGAGTCGTGAGCGATTATTAATTCTCATCAGAAAATGGCTTTTGGTGACATTTTTGTAGTAAAGTAATTGTATTT
Organism: Francisella persica ATCC VR-331; assembly: GCF_001653955.1. Taxonomy (NCBI): domain Bacteria; kingdom Pseudomonadati; phylum Pseudomonadota; class Gammaproteobacteria; order Thiotrichales; family Francisellaceae; genus Francisella; species Francisella persica. The sequence continues at coordinate 1,323,167 of NZ_CP013022.1, read as the reverse complement.
TATTTTAAATAATGTCTAATCGTTGATTTTATATTAGTTATTAGTAGAACTTTTATCCAAATATAAGCCTAATTTTAAGACTAGTGTTTGCGATTTTAATTATTTTTGTTATAATACATCATCTAGTTTTATAGCTAGGTTATTTGTAATAATAACAAAAAGTCAGAAGTTTATTAATTTAGGCAGTTCTGAGAATTTAAATCTAATAAATGGAGTTAATAAATGTACGCGATAATTAAAAATGGCGGTAAGCAATACAAGGTAAAAGAAGGTGAAGTAGTTAAGCTTGAGAGGTTTGACCTTGGTATTGGTGAGAAAGTTGAGTTTGATACAGTTTTAATTGGGCAAACTGCAGCAGGTGAGGTTAAAATTGGCGCTCCAACGGTAACTGGTGCTAAAGTTGTTGGTGAAGTAGTTGAGCAAGGTCGTTATAAGAAAGTTAAAATTATGAAGTTCCGTCGTCGTAAGCATAGTATGAAGCAGCAAGGCCATCGTCAGTATTTTACAGTTGTTAAAGTTTCATCTATTAGTTTATAATTTTTAAAAAAATAATTTAAGGAGTATACAATGGCTCATAAGAAAGCTGGTGGTAGTAGTAGAAACGGAAGAGATTCAAATCCTAAGTATTTAGGTGTTAAAAGATATGGTGGTGAATTTGTTAAGGCAGGTACAATAATTATACGTCAGAGAGGTACTAAAACTCATCCTGGTTTAAATGTTGGTTGCGGTAAAGACCATACATTATTTGCACTTAAAGATGGTACAGTTAAGTTCCATATAGGTGGTGCTTTAAACCGTAAGTTTGTTTCAATCGAAGAATAATAAATTAGTTTTTATAACATTTTATTAATAAATTCCATATAATCTTCTAAACCTATAGTTATAAATGATTTAGTGATAGTTATTTTGCGAAGATTTACATTCAAGTTATATATACTTTTAATACATATATACTGTTGATTTAATCAATAAAAACTTTTCTCAGAGTACATTTCGATAAGTTGGTTAGTGAGCTTATCTAAGCTCTATTAAATCAACTGTCTTAATAATTTTATTGACTAGTAGACAACTGATAATAAAATAAATGATGCAGTCTAATGTTTATGTACAGATATTTTGACAAAAATATTTTTTAAAAGTATTTAAATTTATAGTTTTAATGGTTGTCTTTTTTGGAATTTAGTAGAAATAAACATACCTAGTAGGACACCAACAACGATAATTCCAATCATAATTGTGGCTAAGGCATTTATCTCAGGTGTAGGACCGTTTTTTACAGTTGAGTAAATATACATAGGTAAAGTAGGGTTATCACTACCAGCTACAAATTCTGTGACGACTAAATCATCAATAGATAATGTAAATGTAAGTAACGCGGAAATAATTAGTGATGGTATTAGCTGTGGTAGAGTTATTTTAAAGAATGTCTCTATAGGACCAGCTCCTAAATCTAAAGCAGCTTCTTCTAGAGATATATCTACACTAGCTATGCGTGATTGCATTACTATCGTTACATAAGCAGTACACATAGTTACATGAGCTATCACAACAGTAGTTGTACCGCGTTCATGTGGCCAGCTGATTAAATGTTGTAAGGTTGAAAACATTAATAGTAAAGCAACCCCTAGAATAATGTCAGGCAGTACAAGAGGTGTAGCTACAAGACCATATAAAAAACTTCTAGATCTAAAAAACTTAAATCTAGTCATGGCATAAGCAACTATTGTACCTATTATTGTTGCTATTGTAGAGGTGATTGTAGCTATTTTAAGGCTAGTAAAAGTAGCATTAATAATGTCTTCATCATGAATAACCTCATGATACCAGTCAAAAGTAAAACCACCCCATAAGTTAATAATTTTAGAATTACTAAACGAGAAAACCACCAAAATTATTAGTGGAATATATAAAAATACCAAACCTAATATAAGCATTATCTTACTAAATGAAAATCTCTTCACCGCTTATATCCTCCTAGACAAAAGTTCTCTTTGCTTGAATGCGTTGCATCCATAGGATAGGTAAAACTAGTACAACTATTAATACTACAGATATTGCAGCAGCCATACCCCAATTATTAGAAGTGAAAAACTCTTCCCAAATAACATTACCAATCATTAACGAATCCATACCACCTATAATTTGTGGCACAACTACTTCACCAATAGCAGGGATAAATATTAGTAAACTACCAGCAATTAGCCCAGGCATTGATAATGGTAATGTTATCTTAAAGAAAGAATTAATAGGCTTAGAGCCCAAATCTTCAGCTGCATCGTAGATGCTAGGATCGATTTTAATTAGAATACTATATAGTGGTAATACTAAAAATGGTAAGTAGCAATAAACCATACCCAGATACATCGAAAAATCATTATATAGTAAAGCCATGCTTGGCAAGCCTAAATTCATTAGAAATTGATTTAGAGTGTGGTTACCTAGTAATGTTACCCAAGCATAAGTTCTAAGCAGGAAAGAAGTCCAATATGGAATAACAATTAGAACTAAAAAGAAAATTTGCATGTTTTTTTGGGCTTTTGATAAAGCTAATGCCATCGGATAACCGATTAAAATACACAATACTGTAGTTATAAAAGCAACTTTAAAAGATTTAAGTAGAGAGATGAATATTAAATTATAATGAATAAGTTCAATATAATTACTTAAATATAATGTAAAGTGTAGCGTTGCTTGTTTATAAGTTATTAATGAGGTAACTGGAGGAGTACTATCAGCAGGCAACGTAAAACTAATACCTACGACAAATAAAAATGGTATAAGTAGAAAAATTACAAACCATATAAAAGGAATTAGATAAACTAAAGTATGTCTAAAGCTTTTTTCTAAGTTTTGCATTACGAGTAAAGCACCATAATATTTTGTGATTCCCAAGTAAGATATACTTCATCATCCCAAGAAGGATGGTCAGCATTTCTCTCTATATTAAAGTCAGTTGATTTGACTATACTACCATTTTCAGTCCTTACATGATAAGTAGATAATCCACCCATATAGGCAATATCTTCAACAATCCCTTTAATACAGTTTACAGGACGGTTAGGATTATATCCTTCTGGTTTTTCTTTGCTAATAACTATTTTTTCAGGGCGTAAACCTATCCATATCTCTTGATCTTCAATGGCTTCAATATTTCTTCTTAGGACAAAATCTGTTCCTGCCTGTTCAGAAGTTATCACACTACGAGTTCTACTAATTTCTTCGACACGACCTTCAAAAATTGTACTTTTACCAATAAAGTTAGCAACAAACCTACTCTTAGGGAACTCATAAATTTCTGAAGGAGTACTTACTTGCTCTAACCAACCATCTGTCATAATACCAATTCTTGCAGACATTGTCATAGCTTCTTCTTGATCATGAGTTACCATTATAAATGTACTGCCGGTTTGCTCTTGGATATCAACAAGTTCAAACTGCATTCGGTCACGTAGATTTTTGTCTAATGCAGATAATGGTTCATCCAATAGGATTAGTTTAGGTCTTTTTGCTAAGCACCTTGCCAAAGCCACACGCTGACGCTGACCACCAGATAGTTGATGAGGTTTTCTTTTAGCAAGATGATCCATCTTAATAATTTTTAAAGCGGCATCTGTAGCTTTCTCAATCTCTTCTTTTTTAATAGACTTTTCTTGTTTTAAACCAAACATGATATTCTGTTTTACATTCATATGCGGGAATAATGCATAAGACTGAAACATCATGTTTACAGGTCTTTTGTATGGTGGAGTATTTGACATATCTACACCATCGATAATTATTTTACCATCAGTTGGCCTTTCAAATCCTGCCAGCATTCTAAGTAGTGTACTTTTACCACTTCCAGATCCTCCTAGTAAAGAAAAAAATTCTTTTGGATAGACATCAAGGTTTACAGAGTCAACTGCTAAGTGACCATCATCAAACTGTTTAGATAGGTTCTTTATAGAAACCAAAGGTTTTTTTGAATATTTTTGCATCTTTAGGTTCTATATAAAGTTGGTTAAGATGTGTAATAATAAGCAATTTTTAAATAGAAAAAAAGTAAATATTATCAAATACTTTATTAATTTTTTCCGCAATCAAAAAGAAAATGATGGTTAGAATAGTAGCAATAATTGTTAGGCAAACAAAGATGTTTGAGTACATTTGATTTGTGCCTAAAGCAGTAATATCACTAGCTTTTGGTTTATTACCAATGGTATAATAGAAACAGGAGATTAGATTGCAATACCAACTGCAACATTTACAAACATATAGCCAGTAAAAATTCCCTGATGAATAGAGTTTAATTAAATCACTAAATAAAGTATAGCTAGTAATATTTACATTTTACCTACTACAATGATTAAACAGTAATAGTATCGGAAATATAACATTAATAATACCAATACTTTTAGTGATTAAGCTACATGAAGAAAGTGTAGTGCTATTTTTTGTCTTCGCTTTGACAATATTGCTAACAAGAAATCAAAAATGGTAATTATGTGCTTTCTATACTCTAGTTCTTGTTATTAAGGCGATAAAAGCTAAATATAAATACTGAAATTAAATACACATATAACAAGTTACTACCAAATTCTGCATATCTAATTAGAAATAATTGAGAATAAAAAGAATATTAAGATTGTTCCAGTGGCTACTAGATAACGTGCTTTAGAATTTGAAAATTAGTTATGGAAAAATGTACCTTTATCTTTGACATTTTTAAAATTTAGCAGATGTAAAATTACTATTAGTGCTAAGCATGCAGCAGCTGTATAAAATGTGGTAGTATAAAGCATCATAACTCTGTATAACTCCAGCTAAGATAAAGCTACCAACAAAACTTATATTAATACAGCTATAGTTTATTGAAAATGTATATCTACGGTTGTAATCTTCTGGTTTAAATAGTTAAGTTAACATCATAAATTAAGATAGCTGACATTAAGTCAAGCACCAGTGATAAATAGTGTAATGCCATAGATTATCAGTGTTTTATTATGTTCAGCAATCATAAACATACTGACTACCTGTAGAGATATACATAACTAGAAACAAACCTCTAAAGCTAAAAAAAAAATCCACCTAAAGCACCAATGTAATAAAGTTCATTGCCAAAAAACTTACCGTAAGAGTATTTACTTGAGTTTTTGTAAAACCACCATGATCTGTGAGGTAGAAATTAAGTAGTCCTATTAGCATTGCTAACCAACAGTTGAGAAGACTTGAATAATATTTTATCTGTAATGTACCTTGCGGCATTTCTTTATAACTAATCAATTTATTCCTTGATATTAAAATAGAACATAGAAAAGAGTATAATACAAAATTATTGGTGTTTAGTATTTATTAAAAGCTTATGACTATCTGTAGCATTTGCTAATGTAAGCGAAGAATTCTCACAATACTTTCTCAAGCCAGAAATTTCAAATTTACCTGACTGGTTTAGTGGTCAGATACTTAGAGTTGGTCCTACTAAATTTGAATATGGAAAAATTAAGCTTAAGCTAAATCACTGGTTTGATGGTTTAGTAATGTTATATAGCTTTCAAAGTAATAAAAAAGATATCTATTTTAAAAATAAATATCTAAGGTCTGAGTAATTTTGCGGCTAATAAAGGGAGTATGAAATATGATGAATTTGGAACTAAGCTATCTTCTAAAACTAGTAGAATCATACCGATAATAAAAACCATGTTAGGTCTTAAGGCAGAAAAAAACAAGTTGTAATGTGAATATTTTTAGTATAAATAATAAATTATTAGCAGTTACTGAAGTTACTACGTTACTTGAATTTAGTAGTGACAATCTTAAAACACTAAAAGAGTTTAGATTTGAAGACAAGCTCAAAGGACAATTTAGTTGTGCCCATCCTTAGTTGATCCTATTACCTAAGAGCAATTTAATTTTGTTGTCGATATATCAAATAAGTGTAAATATACTCTTTACAAAATTGCTAAAAATAGTGATAAAAGAGAAAAGTTCTATAAGTTTAGTGATAAGCAATTTATATACAATTATATTTTGTTCGTCACAGATAATTATGTTGTCTTATAATTTAGGTCTATTTAGAGCAAATCCTTTAGAATTTTTGACTAAGCCTATTGCCGAGGTTATAGGCTATGATAAAAATGCTAGTTGTAAATTTTTGCTCTTAAAATAAAAATTCATTTAAAGCTATTTTATAAGAAATACCAAGTATGGTTTTTCTTCATAGTGTTAATTTTTGAAGTCGGTAACCAGATTTAATTTAGATTTTATTGATATATACTGATAGTTTTGATCCATACAAAAAGTTTTATTTTAGAAATATTGATAATGGTGATAGTAAGTTTAAAACAGAGCTTGTTCGCGCAACTATAGATATTAGTAATGCTCATTTAACTAAAAGGGTGGTTGCAGATTATAATGTTGAGTTTCCAAAAAATAATGAAAAGGTTTTAATGAAAAATTATCGCTATGTATATCTAAGAGATGCTGAAGCCTATTTCTTTAATAGCGTAATTAAAGTTGATATTATCAATGTTAATATTAGTATTTTTGGAGATGGTCATTTTGTTTCTGAACCAATATTTATTGCAAATCCACAAGCTCAAAGCGAAGATGATGGTTTAATTTTTATGAATGTAATCGATACGGATAAGAGACTTAGTTATATTGTCTATTTAAATACAAAAGATTTAACGCTAGTATATAAAGCATATTTACCAATTTTAATTCCACCGGCATTGCATGGAATTTACCTAAAGTAGTAATTTTATGAAAAATATAATTTTTGATTTTGATTCGACATTAATTAAAAAAGAGTCTTTAGAGCTAATCTTAAAGCCAATATTACAAAAATCTCCAGCAAAACTAAAAGAGATAGAGGATATAACTAACGTAGGTATGCAAGGAGATATCAACTTTAGAGAGTCTCTAGAAAAGAGATTAGCAATTGCTAGTCCAACTAGACAGAGTATAAAAGAGTTTAGTGATAAATATTGCCCTAACTTACTAACAGATGGTATTAAAGAACTAGTTCAAAATCTCAAAAACAAAGGCTTTCAAATATGGGTTTTTAGTGGTGGGTTAACCGAAAGTGTACAGCCATTTACAGACTATTTAAATATTCCTCGACAAAATATTTTTGCTGTTGAGACTATTTGGAATAGAGATGGTAGTTTCAAAGCGTTTGATAACTCTAATGGAGCTTGTGATTCTAAGTTAAGCGCTTTTGACAAAGCTAAAGGTTTAATTAATGGTGAGGTTATAGCAATTGGTGATAGCTATACTGATTATCAGTTATATGAAAAAGGCTATGTAGCTAAGTTTATTGCCTATATCGAACATGTTGAGAGACAAAAAGTGACAAATTTATCTAAATATGTTGCTAGAAATGTTGCTGAGTTAGCAAGTTTAATTATGTAATTTTTTATAAGATACTATAGAATGAATAAAAGCCACGATCAGTACTAATATACCAATCGAACCACTAAACCACTCAGGAAGATGCATAAATATTTTTAGTAATAATACCATTGCGAGAAAACCAATTGCATAATGAGCACCGTGCTCTAGATAGATATATTTTGCTAGAGTTTTCTTTTCAACAAATAGTATAGTCAAAGATCGCACCAACATCGCACCAATACCTAAACCAATCATAATAATAATGATATTCGCAGTGATAGCAAATGCACCAATAACACCATCAAAACTAAATGAAGCATCTATTATTTCTAAGTAAATAAAACCGATTAAGCCATTGCGAGCGACATCTGTAGTACTAACCTTAGTGGTGTCAAATAATGAGTTAAGCAGACCAATGCTCTCATGAACTATTATTCCCAAGAGAAAAGCAATAGCTAAACTACCTTGATAGTTTGAGTCAGCATAGTAGATTGTTATAACTCCAACGATAATCGCAAAAAGAATGTAACCACCATCATAATTACGAATTTTTTTTGTAATTATGTTATTTTCAATAAGTGGTATCCAATGGTGTCCTTTATTTTCACTTAGAAAGAAGTTTAAGAAAACCATGAGTAAGAAACTACCACCAAAGCTACAAATATAAGACATCGAATGCTCTAATATTGTTTGGTATTGTTGTGGGTTATCTAAAGCAAGCATAACTACACTGGTAAAATTAATACCACTAGTCACACTTACTAGTAAGATTGGAAATATTAGACGCATACCAAAGACAGTGATAGGTAGACCTAAATAAATAAAAATCTTTTGCCATTTTTGTGGCATTTGGCCAAGAATTTTTGCATTGATTACAGCATTATCAAAACTAAGTGATATTTCAAGTATTGCTAGAATTAACACTGAGTATATTGTCTCTAATGGCGCAGTTGGATAAATAAATACAGCGATAGCAACACCAATTAGTGTTATAAACGAAGATCCATAAAAGTATTTTAAAATTTTCAAAGTAATCTAAACTGTTATGTTTTAAACGGATAGATTTTAACATATAAAAGTCTTTTAATAGAGATTTTAAGGTGCTAGTATGTCAATAGCTTTGTACACGCTAATTTTTCTAGCGGGATGTTTTTTTGTATGGCGCAAAAGAATATGCTATAAGCATAGCAGAGCGTACAGCACTTAATTACAATTTGGATTTACTTGATGATACTGTTTGTTTATGTAATATCAATTTGCAATTTGAAAATAAAAGACTAGTTTTTTTATCGAGTATATTCATTTGACTATAATACACAAAGTTCAGATCACAGATACATAGGTTATATAGTTATTAGAAATGGTAGGCTTGATGATGATGATGTTGTTTTAGAGTTTTTAAAAAGCTGAGATTGTAAAAGAAATTAGTATATCTGAGCTAGCTGCTAATACTTCACTGCATAAGCCTTGGTGGGTAAGGAAAATTATAATGATTCATCTACACCAGCTACTAAAGCTTAAAAGGCAGAAATTATAGTTGTAATCCTTTTTGCTTAAAACTTGAATTATATTTAAAACTATAGATTTAAATTATCAAAATTACTTTGGTCTTGAGTTTAACACAAGTCGCCAACAGTAAAAATACCTTATATAGAAACTATGTGATAGTAATCTTATAATTGTGATGTTAGGAAAACAACATCAACTTAATTTAGATTAGTATCTAAGCGCTGAGCAAAATGCTATAGCTTGTGCTTTTATAAGGCTATGTAAAGATAGTTTGTACTTGGTTGAACTATATAGTCGTTGGGTTATAAGAATATTTTTAAATGGTAGGATTTCATTAGTAGATATCGTGGTATTTAGTTTATTTATAAATATGTTAGATGGCAGTTGTGGCAAAAGATGAGCAAATTTTTTGGTAAGCCTTAAGCTTGAGAATTTCATCAAAAATATTCAAGATTCTTTTAATATTAATTTCTAATATTATTCTAGTTTTTACTATAAATAATAAGTTTATAATATTTTTTTAGCTGTAAAATATTTTAAAGTTTGAGTGATAGTTTTTCTAATCTGATTTAGGATAACAAGTTTTTTATAAAAAGAAAGATATATAATTATTAAAGGATAAAACATGAATGTTTTGGAGATTAACGCACAAACTCTGAGAAATAATATTAAGACAATAAAAGAGTATATTGGTAATGTTAAGATTTGTTTTCCTGTTAAGGCAAACGCTTATGGGCATGGTTTAGAGTTGATAGTTAAACATAGTCATGATCTGGTTGATTTTTTTGCTGTGGCTAATGTTTTAGAGGCTTTTAGGGTCTTAGATGTCGTTGAAAAACCTATTATGATTTTTGGAGTAATCCAGTATAACTATATTGATAGAATTTTAAATACAAATATCAGAGTTAGTATCCAAGATTATAATGATATTGATAAGTTAGAAAAATTTGCTAAGTACTACAATAAAAAGCCTTTTGTTCATGTTAATCTCAATACGGGAATGAACCGTATGGGAGTAGACTACAATGATTCTTATAGAACAATACAGAGAGCTTATGAATCTGATTGGTTAATTTTAGAAGGGATCTATAGTCATTTAGCATGTGCTGATAATAGAGATCACCCAACAAATATTAAACAAAAAAAGAGATTTGACAATATTGTTGAATTTACCAAAGGATTATCTCAAGATATTATTTGTCACTTGTCTAATTCTTATGGCTTTTTAGGTCAAAAAGGAATCTGTTATGATATGGTAAGACCAGGGATTTTAAGCTATGGTTTTTTACCAGAGTTTTATGTTGATAGAGCTATAAGAGAAATAAAACCTATCGCAAGATTACTTTCAGAAGTGGTTAAGATAATTACACTGCAAGAGGGAGATGGTGTTGGTTATTCATTGATTTATCGAGGTTTTGAGGGTGAGCAGCTAGCTGTGATTCCTATTGGTTATGGTGATGGTTTTCCTCGTGAATTAGGTGATATAGGTTTTGTCAATATAAATAATGTCATGTATCCTATGGCTGGTAGAATGAGTATGGATGGTCTGACAGTATCTTTAGGAATAAATGAGCATGATGTTAAAATAGGTGATACAGTCGAGCTGATATCAGATATTCCACGCAATCGAAATAGTGTATTTTCAATAGCAAAACAAACAAATACAATCGAATATGATATCATGAGTACGCTAAATGATCGTGTAATAAGAAAGGTCATATAATAATCTAAGGTGTTTACTTAATGAATTAATCACAGTAAACTCATTATTAGAATTTGTTAATTTATTAAGATAAAGGGTGATAATGGAAAAAAAGAGTCTTTCTACTTTTAGTCTTGTGGCTATGGGTGTCGGTGCTATTATGGGTTCTGGTTGGATGTTTGCTGCACAGTATACATCGCAAGAGGCTGGTCCTGGCTCTGTCATTTCATGGATAATAGGTGCAATTTTAATGGTTTTTATAGCTTTGATATTTGCTGAGGTTTGCACAATTGTTCCTGTTGAAGGTTCTACATCACGAATTCCACATATTACGCATGGAACGATAACAAGCTATATGCTAGCATGGATTACATGGATATCATATTTAGTTTTAGCACCAATTGAGGTTCAAGCAGTTATTCAGTATTTGGCTGTTTTTTATCCATCATTAATTGATACAAGTAGAGATGGTGCATTATCAATAGCAGGCTTACCTTTGGCAATTTTCTTCCTTTTAGGCTTTTGTGTGATTAATTTCTATTCACTTAAGTGGTTAGCAAAAATAAACAATATCGTAACTTTATTTAAGGTTGCTATACCAATATTTATATCGATTGTCTTTATAGTTTTTTGTTTTATATTGCCCACATTAAAGGATATAAAAACTGAAGAGCTTTCATTAATACCATTTGGTTTTAATGGTGTTTTAGCAGCTGTTTCTGTTGGTGGTATTGCTTATGCTTTTACTGGATTTAAAACTATCGTTGAGTTGGCTGGAAGTACAAAAAATCCTAAAAAATCTATACCTATAGCAACTGTAGGAGCAGTATTGATTTGTCTAATAATATTTTTATTCTTACAGTTTGCTTATTTGCTAGTAATGTCAAAGTTTATCCATAATAATAATTGGCATAGTGTAGTTATGCCAGGTACAAGCTCATCTAGTTTTGGACCTTTTGCCATAATGGCTCAAGGGTTTGGAGTTAAATGGGTGATGTATCCACTTTATTTCGGAGCGATCGTTTTCCCTTTAATGGCAGGATTAATATATTTTAGTATTGCATTAAAGTCTCTTGGAGCTATGGTTTATAATGGTTATTTACCCAGTATTTTAGGTAAATTAAGTCCAATTATGAAAAAACCGATCTATGCTATTGGCTTAAATTTCCTTATAGCATTAATTATGTTTGCGCCATTTCCTGGTTGGAAAGAGATGGCAACTTTCCTAACATCGTTGATATCTCTTACTTATATTACCGGTCCTACATCAACGATGGCGCTTAGACATCATTTACCAGAGCTTCATAGGCCATTTAGGCTTAGAGGAGCTTATCTATTATCAACTTTAGGGATGTTTGCTGCTACTTTAGTATTTTTATGGAGTGGCTGGACAATAGTCTCAAAAGTAGGTATAGCCTTGATTATCGCTTTAGCAATGCTCGGTATATATAGGACTTTTAGAAAAGATAGATCTGAAGAAATACAATGGAATTTTAGAGAGTCAATATGGTTTTGGGTGTATATCATCTTAGTGACAATAGTTTCATATTTTAGCTCATTTGGCGGTAGAGGTGGTTTAGATTTATATTGGAGTTCTGCAATAATATTAGTAATTAGTTTTATTGTTGTTACAATCGCAAAAAATCTATGTTTACCAGCAGCTGATATGCGAGATGGTATCCGAAAAGCTATTAGTGATGATAATTATATCTAAATAAATATTTCTATTTTTATCTTATATTTCATAATATAATATATTATATTTATTAGTTAAACCAATTTTAAATATACTATGATTAAAGTATCTTTTCAGGGTGAGCACGGTGCTTACTCTGAGCAAGCAATAACTAGCTTATATCAGCAGAATATAAAAGATTTTCAAACAGTTCTGTGCTGGTCTTTTTCTAATACCATCGAATACTATAACTGGTAAATCAAATTTTGTAATGATTCCAATAGAAAACTCTTTAGCTGGTTTTATTGTACAAGCATATGATGAATTGATTAAGAGTAATCTAATGGTTAAAGCTAAGATCATCTTTTAAATAAAACATCGCTTGATGGGGCTAGATGGTATTGATATCTCAGAAGTTGAAAGTGTTATATCTCGTACCCAATTATCACAGTGTACTAATAGTCTAAAAAAAATAAAGCTTACTTCTGAGGAGTTTGTCGATACAGCAGGAGCTGCTAAGTATATTTTTGAGAAAAATAAAAGAAATCACTTAGCTATTGCTGGAGAGTTAGCAGCTAAAACTTATAGTTTAAAGATTTTTAAGCATGAATTTGAAGATGGGAGGTTAAATTATACCCGATTTTCTATTAATAGGTTATGATGATATCAAATACATAATCTCGACCATCAAGAAATAGGGCGTGGAACTATTTATTTTTTATCGATTTTGATGGCTTTGATGATGATCTTAGTGTACAGTAGGCATTACTAGAGGTTCTAAAAAAAAAACACAGTTTTAAAGTTTTAGGTTCTTATAAGAGTTATCATTTTAGTTAGAAGATTTTATAAGTAGAACTAAATAATGAGTTATAAAGTTAATATTATTTATAGGGATGTTAGTAATCTAAAGATTTCTTTAAATAAAGATGGTTTAGTAACAGTAATATCACCGAAAAGTCTAACTCAAAAAGAAATTTTCAAAATTCTTGAGTCTAAAAAAGCATGGCTTGATAAACATGCTAAAAGATTATCAATTAATCAAAAATATGATTACCAAAACTATACTTTGAATGATGGTGATAGTATTTATTTTCTTGGATGCGAATATCCAATTAAATTTGTTGAGTCAAAGCGTAACATTGTAAATTATCATGATGATCATATACAGTTTTTATTAAATCCAAGTGTTATTGCAAATAGAGAATTTAAGTTACAGCTATTAGAGGAATTTTATAAAGATCAAGCAGATATTATTCTTAATAATCTAGTAGCTAAATATCTCAAGATTACTAATCAAGAGATCAATAGGGTTACAATAAAAAAAACAAAGACTCGGTGGGGCTCATGTAACTATGTCAAAAAAAATATCAACCTTAATTTTAATCTTGTTTTACGAGATATTCGAGCAATTGAATATGTGGTTCTACATGAGATAGCCCATTTGACTCATCCAAATCATTCAAAAGAATTTTATACCTATGTAGCTAGCTATATGCCTGATTGGAAAGTTAGAGAAAAAAGTCTAAAATAGAGTATAATTAGTTAGTTAGCTACCATCATTTTTAAAACTTTTTGGAGGCATGTTATGGAAAGTACATTTGAGCTTTTTTCTATAGGAATTGGTCCATCTTCATCTCATACTATAGGTCCGATGAGAGCTGGTTGTGATTTTATAAGTTTGTATAAAGATAAATTGCCTCAAACTACTCGTGTTAAGATTGATTTATTTGGTTCTCTTGCTTTAACTGGTAAAGGTCATAAAACAGACTATGCTGTTGTTTTAGGGGTTATGGGTTTTTTACCAGAGTCAGTAGATATTGAATTAGCAAAAAGACTCTATGAGAACTGCTTAAGGTATAAGAAACTAAATTTGAGTCAAAAGTTTGAAATTGATTTTGATTATAATAAAGATTTGGTATTTCATTATAACGAGTTTTTACCAGAGCATTCTAATGGTATGCGTTTTTCACTTTTTAATGGTGGCAAGCTACTTTGTGAAAAAGAATATTTTTCAATTGGTGGTGGTTTTATTGTCGATAAAAAACAAATTAAAAAAGATACTGTTCCTACAGAAGTTCCATGCGACAAACCTTATAAGTTTGCAGCTATGGCTGAATTAAGAGAGCTTTGCCAGCGAGATGGCAAAACGATTGATGAGATAATGTTTGAAAATGAAAAGACAGCTTATGGTGAGCAGGAATCATTAGATAGGCTAGCTGAGATCTGGCATGTCATGGAAACATCAATCGAAAAAGGTTTAACTTGTGCTGAAGCAACACTACCAGGAGGTCTCAAAGTCAGAAAAAGAGCTCCAAGTATGATTAGAAAGCTTAAGGAGAAAAATATTGTCAATACTGATTTTAATTATCTAAATGCTTTTGCAATAGCTGTAAATGAGCAAAATGCGTGTGGTGAAAGAGTAGTCACAGCACCTACTAATGGTGCTGCAGGTATTATTCCAGCTGTACTTAAGTATTATTTACAAACTCATGAGTTTGTAAATCAACAAGATCTTAAAGAGGTAGTTAATAAATACCTGCTTGTATGTGCAGCTATTGGTATTTTGTATAAATCAGGTGCGTCAATTTCAGCAGCTGAAGTAGGTTGTCAAGGAGAGGTTGGTGTTGCCTGCTCAATGGCAGCTGCTGGATATTGTGCTTTACTTGGAGGAGATCTCGATTCTATTGAGTCAGCAGCAGAAATTGGTATGGAGCATAATTTAGGACTTACTTGTGATCCTATTAGCGGTTTGGTACAGATTCCATGTATAGAACGTAATGCTATGGGAGCTGTGCAAGCTATAAATGCAGCTAAACTTGCATACCTTGATACAGGTGAGAAGCGCTTTGTCGGTTTAGATTATGTAATTAAGGTTATGTATGAAACTGGTTTAGATATGTCTAGTAAATATAAAGAAACTTCTTTAGGAGGTTTAGCTACTAATGTTCCTGTATGTTAGTTAATTTATAGTATTGAAACATCTAAGTTTTAAGTTAATTTGACAAAATTATACTGATCTAGTATAGTTTAAGCTGTAAAAGTTCTACAAGATTTTTGATATGTATGATGTAAATAAAATTAGACAAGATTTTCCTTTTTTAGCACAAAAAATAAATAACAAGTCAGTACTTTTTTTTGACACAGGTGCTTCAGCACAAAAACCTCAAGCTGTTATAGAATCTATAACTGAAGCATATGCATATAATTATGCTAATGTACACAGAGGAGTATACTATCTTAGCCAAGAGGCTAGTAAGAAGTATGAAAATGTCCGTCAAATTGTGCAAAGGTTCTTAAATTCTAAATCAACAGATGAAATAGTTATAACAAAAGGAACTACAGAGGCTATTAACCTAGTTGCTAGCAGTCTTGGTAAAAGTATTATTAAACCTAATGATGAGATAATTGTCACAGAAATGGAGCATCATGCTAATTTTGTACCATGGCAGATGCTTTGTGAAGACAAAAATCTAGCTTTTAAAGTAGCTGTGGTTAAAGATAATGGTGAGCTAGATGTTGAGAATTTATTAGCTTTAGTTACTGCTAAAACTAAAATCTTAGCAATTACATTATGTTCTAATGTTTTAGGGACAATTAATCCTGTAAAAGATATTATCAAACAAGTTAGAGAAATTAATCCAGATATAGTCGTCTTGGTAGATGGTGCTCAAGCAGTTATTCATACCAAGGTTGATGTTCAAGATTTAGATTGTGACTTTTTTGTTTTTTCTGGGCATAAACTGTACGGTCCAACTGGAGTAGGTATTCTACATGGTAAATATGAGCTGCTAAAACAACTTCCACCTTATAATTATGGTGGCGATATGGTTGAAGAAGTAACTATAGCCAAAACCACATTTGCATTCCCACCATATAGGTTTGAAGCAGGAACACCAAATATTGTTGGTGCTATTGGGCTTGGTAGTGCTATTGAGTATGTTGATTCAATTGGTATGAGTAATATTGAGAAACATGAGCAAAAATTGTTAAAGTACGCGACAAGTGAGTTTAATAAAATTGATGGTCTAAATATAATTGGACAAGCAAAACATAAAGCAGGGGTGATAACTTTTAGTATTGAAGGTTGTAACGCTGGTGATATTGGTGAGCTACTAGCAATCAAAGGGATATGTGTGAGAACTGGCAAGCATTGTGCTCATCCTTTGATGTATCGAATGGGAGTTACATCAATAGTACGTATGTCTTTTGGGATGTATAATACTTTTGAAGAAATAGATTTGTTCATAATAGCATTGAAAAAAGTAATATCTCAATTAAAATAATTTAGCAAAAAGAGGCAAGTATGGTAGAAGTTTTTGATCCAAATGCTAGTAGTGTTTTAGAAGTGACAGATGCTGCAGCTAAACACTTCAAGAAACATTTAGAAAAGCATGATGGTTATATAGGTATTTATGTTGGAACTAAGGTTATGGGTTGTTCTGGCTTAGCTTATGATGTTAATTTTGTTAAACAGCAACCTGAAGATACACAGAAAGTACAGCAGCATGGTATTAGTTTTTTTGTATCTAACAAATCTATGGATTTTCTTAATGGTCTAAAAATTGATTACGTTAAACATGATTTTGGATTATATAAGTTAGAATATACAAATCCAAACGAGTCAGCACGTTGTGGTTGTGGTGAAAGTTTTACGGTTTAGGAATATGTATAGTAATGAAAGTAACAGATGTAACAATAGTAAGAAGGCAAGTAAAAACAACTGCTGTGCCATTTGGTAATGAGGTCGAGCTAATGCCTGGTCAAGAAGTTCTAGTAACTCAAGATAAGGGAGGAAGCTTTACTCTAAATGTAAATGGTAATTTACTTCATTTAGATGGAAAAGATGCTGATGCTATAGGTAAACAAATTATTAAATATCCTATAGAAGAATATGATATAAAGCCTGGTGATCCTATAAATATGGATGCTATTTGGGATCAAATGAGAACAGTTTATGATCCAGAAATTCCTGTCAATATTGTTGATCTTGGTTTAATTTATAATATTTTGACTAGAAAGCTAGAGAATGGTAATTTTCATGTAATTATTGATATGACATTAACAGCGCCTGGATGCGGTATGGGGCCAGTGCTTATGGCAGATGTTGAAAAAAGAGTAGCAATGATTCCTAATGTAGATAAGGTTGATATAGTGATGGTTTTTGATCCACCATGGAATTCAGAAATGATGACTGAAGTTGCTAAGTTAGAGTTAGGACTATTTTAGCAATTTATTTTATGAATAAGATAGCAATTTATCCAGGCACATTTGATCCTATTACCAATGGACATGTTGACTTAATTGATCGTGCGCTAAATATTTTTGATCAAATAGTTGTTGCAGTATCTACAGCTTATGGTAAAAATACTCTTTTTGATATTTGCACTAGAGAGCAAATGATAAAAGAAGTTTTTAAAGATAATCAAAGAGTCAAAGTTGTAAGCTTTCAAGGTCTACTTGTTGATACAGCAGTAAAACATAATGCTTGTGCAATAGTTAGAGGTCTCAGAGCTGTATCTGATTTTGATTATGAATTTCAGATGTCAAGTATGAATAATAAACTTAATAGCGATATTCAAACTATATTCTTAACTCCAAGTGAGAAGTTTTCATGTATTTCTTCAACATTGATTAGAGCGGTAGCAATACATAACTATAAGCGTGTGGATGAGTTTGTGCCTAAGTGTGTCTTCCATGAGATAAAGCTTAAATATTCTAAGGACTGAAAATTATGGCATTACTAATTACTGATGAATGTATTAATTGTGATATTTGTGAACCTGAGTGTCCTAATGAGGCAATATCACAAGGTGAAGAATACTACGAGATTGATCCAAAAAAATGTACCGAATGCTTTGGGCACTTTGATGAGTCTCAATGTACTAAAGTTTGCCCAGTTAGATGTATAATCATAGATCCAAATAACATAGAAACGCAACAACAGCTTTTAGATAAGTATAAAAAACTTAGTATCATAAAGCTATAAAAAATTCTTGGAAAATATTTTTTATTAATGTAAACTGACTTAGTCTTATGTTTTGGCATGTGAATAAAAAGAATTTAAAGGAGTTTTTGATGAGATTTAAAAGTATTGTTATTACTACATCTATGTTACTAGGTACAGCTACAGCATCAATAGCGGCAGATTCTGATAATATAGATATGTCAGTAAACACAAATTTAGCTACTACTCAAAGTAGTGGTTTTGCTTCTGGTACTTTTATTGCTCCTTTTGCAAATACTTATAGCTCTTTAACAAATAAAGATAATACTTGGGGTCCTCAAGATAGAACTGGCCAGTGGTACTTAGGTGTTCAGGTTAATGGCCTTGCAGGAACTCCTAATTCACCATCAGGTGCAGGAGTTAACTTTATCTTAGGTTACAATATCAGCAAATATTTTGCAATTCAATATAACCAGTTAGTTGGTAGAGATTTTTCTGGTTTAGGAGAAGGAGTTATCAACTTTAGTAATAGTACTATGTTTACTCCATATGCTGCAGGTGGTGCTGGTTGGGCAAGCTTAGCAGGTCAAGTAACTGGGGCTTGGGATGTTGGTGGTGGTCTTAAGTTTGAACTTTCTAGAAATGTTCAAGCAAGTGTTGACTACAGATATATTCAAACAATGGCACCTAGTAATATTTCTGGTGCGAATGGTAGAGCAGGTACTAATATGATTGGTGCTGGATTAACGTGGTTCTTTGATGGCAAAGACAATACTAATAATGATACTGGTAAAGTCCAAGATAATGGTGCAACTACAGCTGCACAAACTGTTGCTATGCCTACTATTGATGAGTCTAAGTATATTTTACCTGCAGGTATTAAGCAGTGTGAAGGTAACTTTAATCTAACTGAAGATGGTGTTGCATGCTATACAGTTAATGGTGATTACGTAACAGTTTACTTAGATACTAAGTTTGCTTATGATAAAGCTACTTTAAATGCTAAAGGTAAAAAAGCAATTGCATCTTTTGTTAAGTTTATCAAAGATAGTAATATTGCTTCTGTGACAGTTAAAGGTTATGCTTCTCAAGGCCAAACTGGTAGTGAATTTAGTGTATATAACCAAAAACTTTCTGAAAAAAGAGCAAAAGCTGTCGCTGACTACATGAAGCAACTAGGCTTAGATAGTGAGAAGATAGTCACTAAAGGTTTTGGGTACTATTATACTTTAGGAGGTATTCCTAAATCTGACCCGCGTAACCAGCGTGTAGAAGCTAGTGTATTATCTCCTCTTAAATAAGATAAATAATTCTTAAATTTAAGTTTTGATTATTACATAATACTTACTTATTAAATTTACAAATCTTATAACTCTTTAACTCTATTTAGGTTTTTATTTGTAATATTTGCTTATTAATTACATTGCATTTATTTGAGAGTTTGTTATTTAATTCTACAGTTTAAAGTGGATATAATTTCTAGCTAGTTTTAAAAACTAGTTAACAAGCTTGAAGTGGTTAAATAGAAATTAACATAATAGGTATTTGTTTAATTAGTCTTTTTTTACTTTCAAAGATTTAATGTAAATATAAAACTATAATGAAGTAGTTGTTTAAATATATCTAGAAGTAATGTTATTTCTGTATTTTCAGGATTAACCAAATACTGATGTTGATTTATCTTCTGTATAATCTGATTATTTAAGCTCTTGATACTAGATAGAATAACTGTAGCAGAATCTGATACCGGTTACACTAGGTATCTAGATAATAATACTAAAACTCTGTGCACTTATAGGTACACACAATAAAGGATTTACTTTTATAAAAGCCTTTAAAATAAAAGCTTTTAGTATATTATATCACATCACCAATTTGGAACATTGGCATATACATACTAACTACTAGGAAACCAACAACACCACCTAAAACAATCATAATCAAAGGTTCGAGTATTGAGCTTAAACTTCCTACTAATGTGTCTACTTCTTCTTGATATACTCTTTTTAGGTTATCTAACATAATTTCTAGAGCACCTGATTCCTCACCTACAGCAATCATTTGTTCAACCAAAAATGGAAAGCTTCCTGTCTCAATAATAGCTTCTTTAAATGATGTACCTTCATTAATACTCTTTTTAATATCTAGAGCAGCTTGATCATACTTTGCATTTCCTGTTGCAAGAGATACCATATCTAGGGCGCGTGTCAAACTCATGCCAGATTGAATAGTTATTTCTAAAGTACTGGCAAATCTTGCTAGTGATGATTTAAATATAACTTCGCCAATTATAGGTATCTTTAACATAAAGTGATCTTGAGCAATTTGGATTTTAGGAAATCTAAATTTTAATGATTTATAGACTATTATTGTGATAAATATTACTAGAATAATTTTCCACCATGAATTCTGCATAAAGTTAGAGGCATCAACAGTCAATTGTGTAATTGCAGGTAATGGCTTACCAGAATTTATAAACATTGCTGAGAACGCTGGAACAGCAAATGTTAATAATATACTAGTCACACCAGCAGCGATAATACATACTATAATTGGATAAGATAGAGCCTTTTTTACTTTCTTTTTAATACCCTGTAATGCTTCACGCTGATCAGTAATTTTGTTAAGCATCAGGTCAAGATTTCCTGATTCTTCACCAGCAGTAATAAGACCAACATATAATTTATCAAATATTTTAGGAAAGTTACTGAGAGCTTTTGAAAATGAATCACCACTTTCAATTGCTTGTTTTATTTCAATAGCTAATATTTTAAGGCGTGGATGCTTACGAATACCCATAATAAATACCTCAAATGATTTAATTATGGGAATACCAGCTTTAGTCATTGTCGCTAGCTGGCGCGTCATCTCTGTAATATCTTGATAAGATATTTTCTTAGGTAGTAGATCTTTAGGTTGTTTTCTGACTTTGATATCAGAGTAGCCTTTTTGTCTTAATTGAATTTCTACCTTCTCTTTGGTATCAGCATCAATACTACCTTTAGTTTTTTTGCCACTTTTTAGCTTAGCTTTATAATTCCATGATGTAATAGCTGTTTTATTTTTATCTTTTTTACCAAATAGCATATATTAATTTTATTCCTTTTAACTTACGCGGTATGCTTCTTCCATTGATGTCAAACCTTCAGCAACTCTAACTAGAGCTGATTGTCGTACAGTAGCCACTCCTTCTTTTTGAGCTTGTACCGCAATTTCTATAGTGTTCTTACCTTCTAATATCATTCTTGATATTTGCCTAGATACAGGCATAACTTCATATAAACCAATTCTTCCTTTATAACCTTTGAAACACCTTGGGCAGCCTTTAGGATTAGCTTTGTAAATCTTTGCATTTTTTACTTTATCTAGTGTCACACCAAATGTTTGTGATAATATTTCGTCATTAAGACCACTATCTTCTACAAGAAGTGAAAATTCTGTATCTGTATCTGGTAACTTGCACTTAGGACATAGTTTGCGAGTTAAACGTTGCGCGATAATTAATGTTACAGATGTAGCAATATTATACCTAGGTAATCCCATATCAACAAGTCTATTTAATGTCTCTGGAGCACTGTTAGTATGTAGTGTTGACATAACTAAGTGACCTGTTTGAGAGGCTTTGATTGCGATAGAACCTGTTTCAATATCTCTAATCTCACCGACCATGATTATATCTGGATCTTGACGTAAGAAAGACTTAAGTGCCGCTGCGAAGGTAAGCCCTTGTTTATTATTAACACTTACTTGGTTAATACCTTTTACAATAAGCTCGACTGGGTCTTCGGCAGTTGAGATATTTTTTTCTGGTTCATTAAGAATATTTATACCAGTGTATAAAGTAACAGTTTTACCAGATCCTGTTGGCCCTGTTACTAGTACCATGCCTTGAGATTGTTGAATATATTTAATATAGGTTTCTTTTTGTGATTCTGAGAAACCTAATTGTTCTATTGGTATTTGTGTTGAGCTTGAATCTATAATACGCAATACAACTTTTTCACCAAAACTAATTGGACATGTACTTACACGAAAATCGATAGCTTTTTCACGTGAGAGAGATATCTTAAATTTACCATCTTGAGGAATTCTCTTTTCAGCAATATCTAAATTTGACATGATCTTAAGTCTAGAAATAACCTTTGGAGCTAAATTCTTCTTAGTATTAAAAGTTTCAATTAGAAGACCATCTATCCTATAGCGAATACGGAAGTTTTTTTCATATGGTTCAAAATGTATATCCGAAGCACCTTTTTGGATAGCATCAACTATAGTATTATTAATAAAACGAATGATTGGAGCTTCATCATCTTCACCGCTACTTATTATCGCATCGCCTTCGCGTTCTCCATCTTCAACGAAGTCTATATCAAGTTCAGATCCTGCAATTCTTTCATTTAGCTTTGCGTCATCTTCTCTTTGTCCCTCATCTTTGAGATACTGTTCATATTCTTCAATTTTTTCTTTAAGATGATTTAGCTCAGCAACTACTGGAATAAATGCACAATCATATTTACTACGGAGTTTTTTTAGAATTTGTTGACTTTCAATAGGGTTAGCAATTGCGACATGAATAGTCTTTTTACGTGTAAAAAGTGCTAAGCATTGATTTTCACGACAAAAATTAATGTCAAAGTATTCTTGAGGTAAAAATTTTACATTTATAGCTGTTAAGTCGATATATTGTAAACGCAGTAATGTTGCGGACTCTATCATGAAAGATTTACTATCAATGATCTCATTTTCAATCAAGTATTCTAAAAAGCCCTGTTTTGCTAAATACTTATCGTGACTTATTTCTTCAAGCTGTTGCTTTGTGATAAGCTTACGGTGAAGTAAAAGCGAAGCAAGTTTTTTACAAATATTTGGATTTTCAATCATCTATATAAACATAAATCTCAAAATAGTAGAAAAATTATAACATGATAAAAGTAATTTTTTAAAAACAAAATATTTAAGTTAAATTAATTAAAATATCTTCTGTAATTATAGTTTTTGATGTATAATCAGCGACGTAATTTAATAATATCAAAATATATGCATGTAGATAAATTTATCTCTCACAGAGGTGCTAATAGTTATTTCATTGAGAATACACTCGAAGCTTTAAAATTGCTAA
Organism: Francisella persica ATCC VR-331; assembly: GCF_001653955.1. NCBI lineage: Bacteria > Pseudomonadati > Pseudomonadota > Gammaproteobacteria > Thiotrichales > Francisellaceae > Francisella > Francisella persica. The sequence continues at coordinate 1,299,844 of NZ_CP013022.1, read as the reverse complement.
GAATACTGGTTTTTATTGGTTTGAAACAGATGTTCAAATGATTAGCGATGACGAGTTGTTTCTTTTTCACGATAAAACACCAAAGAGATTTGCTGATTGTGATAAAAATGTCATAAAAATATCACTAAATGAGCTAAAGCAAATACAACTTATTCACCTAGTGTTTAAAAATAAAAAATAAGGTTCCAACTCTGAGAGAATATCTTGATTGGGCTAGTGAAAATGATGTTTTTTCCAATCTTGAGCTTAAGATAACTACTCAAGACAAAAATTACCAGCAAAAGCTATAGAAAAGGTTTTTAAAATACTTCAAGAGTATCCTAAGCTAAAAACAAATATATTAATATCAAACTTTTCAAATTTTGTAATGAAAGCTTTAATAAAATATAAAAACTATCCTCAAGTGAAACTTTTTTATACAATAAATTGGCCTAGGCACTTTGATTATATTGACAAAAAATTACATAAGAATTATAAACGAAATGATTATCTAGCGATTGTTATTAACTACAGTTGTTTAAACCAGCAAAGAGTCAATTATTTAAAACGCAAATTTAACAAAATATTTGTGTATTCAGTTTATACTAATTCTGAAGTTAAACAATTACTCATATGGGGTATAGACGCGATATTCGTTGATAAAAAAGAGCAGCTAAATTTAAGTTTATAAATAATCTTTGAGAATTTCTTCTACAGTTATGGTTATCTTTTGACTATAAGGACAACCTTCAGGATAGAAGTATTTTAGTTCTATAAAGCCATCAGTGATTCGATATTTGAATGTAACAAAAGAATAAACATCTTTGATTACTTGTAATTTTTCTGTTAATAAGCTTTCACAAATATTATAAATATTCCACTTTTTACGTATAATTTTTCTATTTTGTTGCGTATTTGCTAGTTTTAATTCTTCAAGCATAGTGATACATTCTTGAGGAGGACCAGGAAAAACATAGATATTTCTACCTGTGTCAAATTCTAGTTTAAAACCATTAGCTGTACCATTTTTATTTATCATAATTTGTGAACCTTCAGGGAACATGGCCTGCTTTTTAGTTCCTAAAGTTATTTTGCCATACTTGGCGAGCGTCCGTTGCTCTAAATTTTTCCAAGAAGACTGATCAAGTATGAGTTTTTTATCAAAATATTTTGCAATTGTTTCTTTAGTTAGATCATCTTCTGTCGGTCCCAAACCACCTATAGTTATGATATTTTTGTGCGTTGATTTTAAGAAGTCTAAACTAGCTATAATATCATCGTAACTGTCTTTACAGCTTAGATGAAAACCAACGTGGAAATCTTTTTTAACAAGATATTTTGCAAATACACTTGAATTAGTGTTGACAATATCACCATCAGTTATTTCATCACCAATTACGATAACCCCAAAGTCATACTTCATAATGTTCCTTATAAATTTTTGTGGTTTTATCAAAATCAGCTATTCTTGATCATATTTTTATGTATTATGGTTTATTAAGTATATATCTTATGCATATAAGAGTAAATATCTAAGGAGCATTAAATGAAAATTATTATCTACTAATGTTTATGTGGGACCTAATATTTATGCTAATTTTCCAGTTATCAGACATGAAATCAATCTAGGTGTACTGGAAAATTGGCCTTCTGCAAAAGATTGGTGACAAGTTTGTAAATCGACTTGTAGAGAACTTACCAGGATTAAAAGAGCATGGTTATTCTTATAGAGAAAAAGGCGGATTCATCCGTAGATTAAGTGAGGATGAAGGTACTTGTATGGGGCATATTTGGGAGCATGTGATTTTAGAGCTACAAAGTATGGCTGGAAGTAGTGTAACATTTGGTCGTACCAGATCAACTGAGGAAGTTGGTAACTACAATATGGTTTATGAATACAAACAAAAGGATGTTGGTCTAAGAGCTATGGAATTGGCTAGAGACTTATTAATATCCCTATTGCCAGAAAACCTTAAAAAAACAAGTAGAATTTACAAATGAAGAGTTTGACTTTGAATATGAGAAAGTTAGATTTATAAAATTTGCTCAAAGTAAAGAGTTTGGACCTAGTACAGCTTCATTAGTAGAAGCGGTGAAGAAAAGAGATATACCTTACATTCGTCTAAATGATCAATCTTTAGTTCAATTTGGTTATGGTAAATATCAACAAAGAATTAGAGCGACAATTACTGGTAAAACAACTAGTATTGCTGTGGATCTATCATGTGATAAAAAGCAAACAAATATAATATTGAGTAGTTTAGGTTTACCTGTACCAAAGCAAAGAATGGTTACAACAGAAGAAGGTGCTATAAGAGCAGCTAAAATTTTAGGTTTCCCTTTAGTTGTTAAGCCATTAGATGGTAATCATGGTAGAGGTATTTCGATAAACCTTAGGACAATCGAAGAAATAAATGAAGCGTTTGTTGAGACTAATAAGGTTTCACGTTATGTGTTATTAGAACAATATATAACAGGCTTTGATCATAGGATGCTTGTTGTTGATGGTAAGCTTGTAGCTGTTGCAAAGAGAGTGCCTGGTCATGTTGTTGGTGGTGGTAAAAATACAATCGCAGAATTAGTTGAGATAGTCAACGAAGACATGAGAAGGTTCTAACAAAGCTAGAGTTAGACTATCAAGCTAAAACATTATTAAGAGCTGCTGGTTATGATGAAAATACTATTCTTAAAGCTGGTGATGTATTTTATCTAAGATCTACAGCTAATTTATCAACTGGTAGTACAGCTATAGATGTGACAGATATAGTTCATCCAGATAACAGATATATGGCTGAGAGAGCTATTAAGGCAATCGGTCTAGATGTTGGTGGTGTAGATTTCCTTATTGATGATATTTCACAATCATATCATGATATTGGCGGAGCAATTTGTGAATGTAATGCTGCGCCAGGATTTAGGATGCATGTGGCGCCAAGTGAAGGTAAGCCACGAGATGTTGCTGGCGCTGTTATTGATATGCTTATACCTAGAGAGTATGGCAATGCTAGAATTCCTATTGCTGCAATCACTGGTACTAACGGTAAGACTACAACTTCACGTATGGTAGCACATATGTGGAAAAATGCTGGTAAAGTTGTTGGTTTAACAACTACTGATGGTATCTATATTAATGGTAAACTTACAGTAGCTGGAGATACCACAGGACCAGCTTCAGCACATATGGTCTTAAAAGATCCATCTGTAGAAATGGCTATTTTAGAGACAGCAAGAGGCGGGTTATTACGAAGTGGTTTAGGTTATGACTATTGTAATGTTGGAGCTTGCTTAAATATCGCTACTGATCATTTAGGCTTGAAAGGTATTAATACTCTAGAAGATTTGGCTAAAGTAAAAAGTATAGTTGTTGAGGCTGCAAAAGATGTAGCAGTTTTAAATGCTGATGATCCTAATGTCTTAAAAATGTCAGCTAAGGTTACAGCTAAGAATATTTTCTATGTGACAATTAACCCAGAGCATGCTTTAGTTAAGCAACATATACGTGTAGGTGGTAAGGCATGTATTATTGAAAAGGGTTTAAATGGAGATATGATTACAATCTTTGATAATCTATGGACACATCTAATCCCAGCAACTATGGAAGGTAAGGCTATTCACAATGTTCAAAACTCAATGTTTGCTATAGCTATATGCTACAGTATGGGAATGAGCTTAGATGATATGCGAGATGGTTTAAGAACTTTCGTAACATCATTTTATCAAGCTCCAGGACGTATGAACTAGTTTGAAGAACACCCATTTAAAGTACTAATGGATTATGGTCACAATCCAGCTGCTATCAAGCTAGTTAGTCAAATGATTAGTAATATGGAATTTGCCGGTAAAAAAAATATGTGTTTTGGCTTCACCAGGAGATAGAAGAGATGAAGATGTTGTCGAATTAGCAAGAACTGCGGCGCCTTATTATGACTACTTTATCTGTAAGCGTGATGATGATACTAGGGGTAGAGCACCAGATGAGGTACCAAGAATATTAAAAGAAGCATTAATTGAAACAGGTATATCTGCAGATAGTATTGAAACTATAGAAAGTGAAAAAGAAGCGGTAGATGCAGCACTAGCTATGGCAGAAGAAGGTGACTTAGTAGTAATATTTGCTGATAAGCTAAAAAGAGAAGCAGATTATATACTTCAATAAGGATCAAGAATTATTTGATAGTAAATATAAAAAACTTAAGAAACAAGAAATGTTTTCTACTTCTGTAATAACTCAAGACCATAGTTTATCAGAGGAAATATCACAGGTGATAAAAGCTGGGATAATTTCCGATGATAGTGGTGTTAGAGTTGTGTATTATGAAGAAGATAATGATTAAATAGTTCTTTTTAGAAGGAGACTTGTATGATTCCTGAAGGTTATCCACGCAGATTAGTTGGTCCTAATTTGTTCTTTAAAGAAACTGGAACAGTATTAGATATACCATTAGTATAGGCTTACAAAACTTTTTTATCAAGAAGCTAATAGAATTTTATTAGCTCTTGATTGGCAAGATATTAAAATCAATCATAAGTTTTTTAATAATGGTATTAGATTTGCAATGACAGCTCCTATAGACATAACTATGCCTGCTTGTGATGTTATTGATTTTATATGGTTATCTACTCGAGAGGGTTTTGAAACAGGAGTATTTAAAACTATTGAGGAGACAAAGCACAAGCTTATTCCATTGATAGATGAGGATAAAAACCTTACATATCGTAAGCTTTATGAGCTAGCTAAATCTAAAGGCTTTAAAGCTTTTAGAGATAAGAACAAAGCTTTTATTGGTTCTGGTAAAGGCTGCTATGAGTTCGATTTAAACAATGACTCGATAGATAATATCCAATGGCATGATATTTATGATATCCCAGTAGTTATTGTAACAGGTACAAATGGTAAAACTACTACAATTAGACTTACAGATTATATTTGTCGTGTGGCAGGTAAACTTACAGGATATACCTCTACAGATTGCGTAAAAGTAAATGATGAGCTAATTGATGAAGGTGACTATTCGGGTCCAACTGGTCATCAATTTGTTCTTACAAATAAGAAAGTTGAAGTAGCACTTTTAGAATCTGCGCGAGGCGGCTTACTAAAAAGAGGTTTGATAGAAACCTATGTAAATGCTGCAGCAGTCACAAATGTTTCAGCAGATCATTTAGGTGAGGATGGTATTGATACAGTTGCAGAACTTGCTGAAGCTAAATCAATAGTTTTTTGTGCTTTAGGTGAGGGTTCACATGCTGTTATCAATCTTGATAACTCATATATGAAGCAAAGCTTTGATAAGTTTAACTGTGCAAAAATAATAGTTACTCAGAATCCACAACAGCACGATATGGACTATTTTTTGTCAAAAGCAGATTATGCTTGTATAGTTGAAGATGGTAATTTTGTCTGGGTTGAAGCGAATTATAAAAAAGTAATATTACCAATTGTGGAAGTACCATTAACTGTTAAAGGCTTTGCTAAACATAATATTGAAAATGCTATGATTGCTATAGCTTTATCATTTAAGTTAGGCATTAGTTTTGATGTTATAAAAAAAGCGCTTAAAAGCTATTTGAATGATACAAAAGTTAATATGGGTCGAGTTAATATTTTTGAGTGGGATAATAAAGTCGCTGTACTTGATTATGCGCACAATGAAGCTGGAATAGAAGCTCTATTAAATATGGTAAAAGCGTATGATAAAGGTGGTAAGAAATACTTGATGATTGGTACAACTGGTGATCGTAAGTATTTAATCTCTGGCATTAATAATATAGTTCTTAAACATAATTTGGACTTTATCGTTATAAAAGAGACAGAAAAATATTTGCGTGGTGCTAAGCCTTTAGAGCTGCCATTATTAATTCGTAAGGATTTAGCAGATAAAGGTTATGATATTTATAAAACACATATTTCTTATAGTGAGCTTGAAGGTGTTAAGTATTTGGTTGAAAAGCTAGAAAGTAATGATATGGCAATTTTCTGCTGTCAAGCTGAACTTGAAAAAGTAGCAAATTATCTTGAAGAGTGTACAAAAAAAATAACTATTTATCTGTACAACAAACAAACTACATGGGTTGCAATACCTTCTTCTCTACCAATAAATCCTAATCTTTCAGTTGTAGTCGCTTTGATATTTATTTGACTAATTTGTATTTCAAGAATATTTGCTAAGCATGCTCTCATTTTTTTAATATATGGTAGCATCTTAGGTGCTTGAGCAATTATAGTACAATCAATATTGCTTATGGAGTATTGTTTTTCAGCAAGTATTTTTTTTATTTTAGCTAAAAAAAATTTACTATCGGCATTTTTGAATTGATTGTCTATATCAGGGAAATGTTTGCCAATATCACCTAACCCTAAAGCACCAAGAATCGCATCACAGAGAGCATGTATCAGTACATCACCATCAGAATGAGCTTCAAGACCTAGATGGTAAGCAATTTCCACTCCACCAATAATAATATTCTGCTTTGCTGAAGTAAATTTATGGACATCATAGCCATGACCTATACAAAATGACATTATTTTTATCCTTAATCTGGAGATACTACTGGGTAGTTATTAGCTAGCCAATCCTTGATTCCACCTGCTACAGAAACTACATTTGTATAATCCATATGCTGCAAGCTCTCGGCAGCTAGAGCTGAACGAAAACCACTACTACAATATAAATAGATTTTTTGTTGTTTGTTAGTTACTAAGTTTTCAATTTTTACTTCAATTTGCCCTTTGCTTAAGTGCGTGGCTCCTTGAATATGGAACATATTAAATTCAGAGTCTTCTCTAACATCAAAAACTATGCCATCAAGCCTTTGAGAATTAACTTTATTGTAAAGTTCGGTTGTAGAACATTCTTTTATCTGAGTTTTTGCATTATTGACAAGCTTTAAAAACTCGTTCGGTCTGGACTGATTAGCTGGGACAGTAGGATAGCCTTTAGCATTCCATACTCTCCATCCACCATCAACAGAGATAACATTTTTATAACCCATCTTGCGAAGCTTATCTACTACTAAAGCAGATCTAAAGCCACCACCACAATAGAAATACATTTTTTGATTTTTATTAGGAACGACTGACTCAATAACACCTTCAATAATTCCTTTACTTAGATGAATAGCATTTGGGATATATCCATTAGTTACTTCTGACTCTTCACGAGTATCTATGAGTAAGCCATCGAGTGTTTGTGTCTCATTCATTTTTTGGATATCATCAATAGTACATTCTTGTATTCTAGATTTTGCTTCATCTACTAATTTTAAAAATCCTGCTGAGTGCTGCATAATTTTCACCTTATAATTTTGCGGTTGTTCAACTATTAAATATTTTATATTTTTATCTGCTTAAAGAGAATAATTAAAGTATATAATCTATTATTTGAAAGATAATTATTATGATTGCACTAAACAGTGCAAAATTATTGAGTTTGCTATTTTGCATGGATTTATAAATTATTTGATAGTTACATTTACGTAAAATTCTGACCATATATAAAGGGCAAGATACAAGCATTATTAGTGAGAATAAGCCAACAACAGATAGCGCAATTAAGAAAAGCTTTTTGAAGTAATAATTTAGTATTATCGGCAGCATAAAAAGCAAAAAGCTCAGCATGATATTTTTATTAAGCTTTGTTAAACTAGTCATCTTAAATCTATCTAATATCAAGTCTTTTAGAGCTAATGAAAGGGTTATAAAAGCTGTAGTTACTGATATTGTAATAAAAGCATATATAAAACTTATAATCTCATAGGATTTTATATTTGCTTTGAGAATGTAGATAAGCTGAGTGACACTATCTTCAGAACTAAGTGATTTAAGTATTTCTGCAAAGCTATTTTTACTACCATAAATTGCGATATTGCCAAAGATTGATATTATCCAGCATATATATATCACTAATATGATAAGTGAAGCGATTATGATAATTCTTCTAATATCTTTTGGATGTGGTCCTAAATAATTTATAACACTAGGGATTATTATATGTGCTGAAAATGTCGTAGCTAGAATTGGTAGTGCTATTATTAGTTGTTTGAAATTACTAAAACTATAACTATTTAGATTTGTTAAGCGTATTGATTTAAACAGTAATATTATAGTAAAAAGTATGATTATTAATTTTACACTTAGAAAAACCCTATTTAGCCATTCAGCAGAACCTGTACCTTTCAGAATAAAGCCACCAAAAATAATAACAAAGCTTATCTCAATAACTATGTAGTTTATGTTTAATAAGCTTTGAAAAGATGAACCTATTGCCGATATGTATGCTGTTAACATCCCATAAAGTATTCCAAATGCGCAAATATAGACTAAAACAATACCATGGTTTTTGAAAAGTTTATGAGCTAAGCCTAGATAACTAATACCTTTTTCAAAATGTAAACATGCTTCTGCAACTGCAAGTGTTGAGTATGTCATCAACAGCCACATCAAAAACATAATTATAGAGCCAATAATTGTACCGAAGTATGATAGAATTATTGGTATCGCAAGGATACCTCCTCCAAGCGAAGTTCCTATAATCAGGAATATACAACCAATTTGTTTGTTTATACTTGACAAAATACTACAAAAGCTAGTTTTATAAGTTTGAGTAAATTAAAGCATATTATTACAAGATTATAAAATAATAAATCAAAGTAAATGTTACCAAGCTAGTATAGAGCAGCATCATTTGGATAAAGTTTTTCAGCTAATTTCTTAATTTTATTAGTGTTAAATGCTTTCACATATTCTTTGAGCTTAGGATTGTTTTTTTTGGAATCTTGAACAGCAATTACATTCACAAATAGAGAATCTTTAGGCTCAACAAAAAGAGTACCTTTTAAGCTTAGGCCGGCTTTATGGATATAATCATTTATTAACTACACTGATATCTACATCACCTAAGTTGTTGGGTATTCTTTTAGGTTCTTAGGAGTAGCTTTCCATGTGATATCATCCTTTAGCTTGATTAGACCAGTATCTTGCAGAATCATCAAAGCTTTACATTTATTTGTATAGTCATTAAGAATTGCGATAGTTGAACTATCTCGAATTTTTTTAATACTTTATTATATTTATTTGATACAAGAAAGTTTTACCTATATACAATTAGTTTAAATGAACTGTATGATTTGATTCTCTAGAAATGAAATATGCTGGAATACATTTGCCTACTATTCACCATAATAGCTCTGTTTGGAATATTATAATCACCGAAAGTTACTAAATTTACATCAAGATTGTATTTGTCTTTAGCCATTTTTTAGTAAGCTGCATAATCTTGTCTTGTGGTGGACTTGTGATATAGCCTATAGTATTTCATTATAACTAACTATCGCTATAGCATTTAGATACAATTGAGTAGCGCTAGTAACTAGTAAAATACAGTGACAATCCAAAGTGAGGTTAGCTTTTTGGCTAAGACAAGGTAATTACCAAAAGATTGCGTTAGTTGCAAAAGTATAACTAGCATAATATACATCACCTAATAGTAGCGTATAATTATCATAGTTATAACCTTTAAATAAGTCAGATCACTAAGACCGCTACCACTGACGATACCAGCCATAGTAGAGAAATCAATTAATGAAATACATGTCAAAGTAGCAGTATCTATTAAGAGGTTTTTTCATTCTGGTAACAGTACTTTGAATATTATCTGTTTTTTAGTTGCTTCCATTGCTTTTGCTGACGTCAATAAGACCATTATTAACTTCACGAAGAGCTGATTCTGTTAAGCGCGCAGGAGGTACTTGCTATAGCAATATGTACTATAGAAGCGGTAGTATCTATTGTTGTTCCAACGATTAATACTAGTTAAGGATATAATATAAATCAGTAGGATAATAATATGGAATACTTCTAGTTATATTTATGATAACACTAAAAGTTTTATTAAAGCCTTTAACCAAGTACATTTTTACTATCTTGAGTGATATAAAATAAAATACCTAATATATATACACCAATTACAGCTACTAAAGTGGCGATTAAAACCATAAAAATAATTTTCCAAGTTGATTGAGCTATTTGGTTAAGCTCATGTAAACTAAATATTGTCTACTGTTGGTATAACCTAACACTTTTAAATTAACATCTTGATTTGAGAGAAATCTTAGCGCATTTTCCAAGTCTTGGCATTCACCTGTAATACAACAAATTGCAATTCCAATAATTTGATCTTGGATATAATTTCAATATTAGCTTGAATAATACTCACTATGGCATTAAACTGACGAGAAATCTCAGCAATAATTGGCATTTTTCCTTTATTACCGTAAAAAGTCAGTTGCACCACAGGATATGTATTATCTTAACTATAAGAATGTCCCGAAGTTTTTTAGCAATAAAGTCAGGAACTTTTACATGATGAATACTTGTCTCAACAAATGATTTAGTAACAGATGCTTGAGGATATAGAAATACTTCTAAAGTCTTACCCATTTCTGAAATCATAATTTTATCAATAATCGCAACACGATCATAAATTTTCTGACTATATCCATTTTATGAGTAATTAAAACTATTGTTAAACCAAGCTATTTGTTTAGTCTTTTAAGTAGAGCAAATACGGGATGATAGTATATTAAAATGTTGAAATACCATCGTTACTTTTTTACGAAATGAACGCAGCTGTTTTGAGTTTTTCTTAGTGATATTATTATCGGCTATAAAAATTTAGCCGTCAGTAGACTGCTCGAGTAAATTTTAAGCACCTTAATAAGAGAACTTTTACCGGCGCCACTATTGCCAATTATTCCAAATATCTCACCTTGTCTGATTTCTAGATTGATGTTATTTAGAACAAGATTACTAGTATTATTTGTTTTATATTCTTTTAAAGTTTTTAATTTGAATCATTTTTTGCCTTTGCTTTTTCATCAATTTTACTTTCTTGTCCATTAATTAGTCTTTGTATATTTTCTTTATGCTTTACAAGTATTACTATCGCTATTAGGAGAAATGGCGCAGCTATTTGTAAGTCTGATGTAAATACTACTGAGAAACTTGCTATAACAGTAGCTACTAAAGCTGATAATGATGAATAGCGAGTAACTATAGCTACACATAACCATGTGATCACAAAAATTAAGCCTAAGATCCAACTAAAACCAAATAGCGCACCTATAAGTGTTGCAACGCCTTTACCACCTTTGAAGCCAAAAAATATCGGAAAAATATGACCAAGAATTGCATAAAGTGCTGTACATGCGGTGATAAACTCATTGTCTGTTAGGACTTTGGCAATAACTACAGTGATTAAACCTTTGAGAATATCAAATATTAACGTAATTGCAGCTGGGACTTTACCACCAATTCTAAGAACATTTGTCGTACCAGGATTACCAGAACCAACACTACGAGGCGATGGTAACCTAAATATGTAACAAACAATAATAGCGCTGTTTATAGATCCTAACAAGTAAGCAAATATTAAGATACTGAAATTTAAAAAATTCATAATCTTCCTTTACGATTCTAAAGTTATTTAAACTATTATAGAAGATAATACTATCTAGACAATATCTTAGCTAGCTATTTTTGTTGCTTTGTTGTAGGATTAATAGCTTAACTTATCAATACCTTTAAATGGTTGATTTTTATGACAATAATGAAGTTTGAATTGCTTAAGAAAGAAGGTAAAGCTAGAAGAGCAAAAATAAGTTTTCCTCGTGGTGATATTCAAACACCTGCATTTATGCCAGTAGGTACTTATGGTGCTGTTAAGTCACTATCTCCTGTCGAGCTAAAAGAGATGGGGGCAGAGATTATTTTGGGTAATACATTTCACTTATGGTTACGCCCTGGAACAGAAATTGTTAAAAAACATGGTTCACTACATCAATTTAATGGTTGGGATAGACCAATCTTGACAGATTCTGGAGGTTTCCAAGTATTTAGTTTAGGCAAAATGCGTAAGCTTACAGAAGAGGGCGTAACATTTAAATCACCAATTAATGGTTCTAAAGTATTTTTATCACCTGAGATATCAATACAAGTGCAAAGAGATTTAGGTTCAGATATTGTAATGTGTTTTGATGAATGTACTCCATATCCAGCTACTGAAAAAGAAGCTAAAAAATCTATGGAGCTATCTATGCGCTGGGCAAAAAGATCAAAAGATGCTCATGATGAAAATCCTTCGGCATTATTTGGTATTATCCAAGGTGGTATGTATGAGCATTTACGAGATGAGTCATTAGCTAAGCTAAAAGAAATTAATTTTGATGGTTTTGCTATTGGTGGCTTATCTGTTGGAGAACCTAAAGAGGATATGATTAGAATACTTGATCATACTGCGCATCAAATGCCTGAAGATAAACCAAGATATCTAATGGGAGTTGGCACGCCAAAAGATCTAGTTGAGGCAGTATATCGTGGTATAGATATGTTTGACTGTGTTATGCCATCACGGAATGCTCGCAATGGTCATATTTTCACTTCAGAGGGGGAGATTAAGATTAGAAACGCTAAGTATAAGGATGATACTTCACCATTAGATCAAAATTGTGGTTGCTATACTTGCAAAAATTTCACTAAGAGTTACTTACATCATCTCGACAAAACTAAAGAGATTTTAGGCTCCAGATTAAATACTATTCATAATTTAACTTTCTACCAAAACCTTATGAAATCTATTCGTAAAGCTTTAGATGAGTATAAATTTGTAGAGTTTAGAAAAGAATTTTTAGTAAACTATAAATAGCGTTATTTATCTAAAAATGAAATTAGCAGATGGCTTTTATAAATAAATCAGATTCTAAATTTTTTGCAAGTAGTAAGATCTTTTTGTTGGAGGCTTTTCTGTTTTGAAATATATAAAGATTATTTTGGATATATTTCTTCTATTAAAAGTTTTTCTGTTACAAAAAAGCCAATTCATGATAAACAAGCTTTAATTGCTTGGAGTAAATTTTAAAAGATAATTTACTTTTTGTGCTGATACTTTTGAAATTTTATATTATTTACTTTATGCCACTTGCTATAATCATTAATACGAATATTATCATCAACATAAATTAGATTTTGGTGAGCTATTATTTCAGTGACTGTTTTCCCTCTATAATTTGTTGCTGCATACTATAACTAATTCACCATCAGCGAGCTTATATATTACTTAAATTATTAAATTAACTTCCATACCATATTCAATACTTAAGTCTATATCACAAATACATAAATTAACTTGTCTTACTATTGTTATTAATTGCATCTATATATTTTAAAAAGTTTCTATAAAACTATCAAACCTTGGTATTAGCCAGTTTGCACATAAGGTAGTCATATATAGTTTATAGCTAATTTTTGTTTTTGGCTCTTTGAAAATTTTTGTTGAATGATATATTTCGGTTATTAAAGGCTCAATTTTTACATAATATTCTTTTGCTAAATCTGTGATTATTAGTTTTCTTTTTTGTGTTTAAAAGAGTTTCTTATCTAGGTGCTTTTCTATTTTTTGATAGATTGATTTACTGCTGAATGAGTCATAAAAAGTTCTTCAGCTGCTTTGGTATAGCTTTTGGTTTTTATCACCACTATAAAAACAGGTAATGAAATTTAATGGTGGTAGTTCATTCCTTTTGATAAGTAAAACATTACTTTTTATGTAAAAATAATATGTTTTGTATAATTATGCAATGTTTGTATTATTTACTATAATTTTTCAAAAAATGGGGAAAATATGTTTTCTATAAATAACTTGTTTAATGGTATTTATTTATTGATGTTTATTAGCTTTATTGGAGGCAGTATCTTAATGTGGTAGGTTGTAAGTATTTCTTCATTTACAAAGATTTATTCCTAGTGGTTAGAGATCGATATTTGCTTGAGTAATATTTTCTATTATACGTTTTATATTTTTTAAGCAAAGAAGAATTATCATTTTAACTTTACCTGTATATTGAATTAGTTTCTTAGGGATTGACCTAATTTTAGGGAATTGTAGTGGACAGCCTTAATATAATATGCGTTGACCGCTCTTTTTTTCTGGTGTTTTAAATGCAGCTTCCCAAGTAGTATTACATAGTGCTAGTCAAAAAGAAAATGTATTTATTATTAACCTTTGTATATATACTTTTATAGTAGTAATAATGTGAGTGTTTCTACCATTTTAATATATCTTTTATAGCTAATACTTTTAATGTATTTGCAATAAATCAATAAATTGATTTATAAAGTAATTATATAAAGAGAAATCTAGTAGTATACTGATTAAGATAATTTGATCTTATATTTTTAAAACTTTAAGGGTTAGAAATACTTTTATTAGTTTATTATTAGTCTTTAATTGATAAAGCATTATTACTAAGGTAAAATTTTTACGTTTAAACATTTAAAATCCTTAGGAGAAAAAATGAAAAAATTATTATTGTCACTATCTGCAATTGTATTATTTGTATCAATTTCATTTGCACAAGGGGCAGAGCAAAGTACTGGTAGCCCACTAAGCTCAATTTTAATGCTTGTGGTATTTTTTGCTGTATTCTGGTTCTTGCTAATTAGACCTCAGCAAAAGAAAAACAAAGAGTTACGTAAAATGCTATCTGAACTATCAAAAGGTGATGAAGTTGTAACTAATGGTGGTGTAGTAGGCAAGATCGCTAAGATAGATGAGACGTTTATTAATTTAGAAGTTACAGAAAATGTTACTATAAAAATCCAAAGAAATGCTGTAGCAAATATTCTACCTAAAGGTGCTACTAAAGCTTAATTAACTATTCTACAAAGATTTTTAATTTTTCTTTTTAAATAAAGGAATTTTCAATGAGTAATAACAGAAGTCTACCTATAAACCAGTTTCCACTGTGGAAAAATCTTTTGATCATAATTGTCTTAGGATTAGCGATCTTTTATGCTTTGCCTAATATCTTTGGTAAAAGTCCAGCTTTGCAGATATCGCAAAAAGATGGTGATGTGACTACTCAATTATTAGTAAATGTTGAGAAAATACTAGCTGGAGATAAGCTTAGCTATCAAAGAGTTAGTATATCTGATGATAAAAGTAATATTGCAATAACATTTAAAGACATCGAAGAGCAGCTAAAAGCTAAAAAAGTACTAAAAGATAGTTTAGGTAATGACTATATTATTGCTATAAATATGCTCTCGAACTTACCTAGTTTGTTATCAGCATTAGGCGCTAACCCTATGAACTTAGGACTAGATTTGCGTGGTGGGATGTATTTAATGCTAGAAGCTGATACAAAAACAGCTATTGATGCTCAACTAGATAATTCCTTAAGTATAATTCTAAGTACTGCTAAAGATAATCGTATAAATGTATTAAGCTCAACAAAAGCTGAAGAAAAATCAACTATCAAAGCACCACAAAATTATTTTAATAATGGTTTTGTGTCTGTAACTTTAGCAAATTCCACTGATGTTAATAAACTTAAACAGTATTTAATTAATGATTTTAGTAAGACACAAGATCCTAATATAATCTACACCAACAAGGGTAATACAGTATTTATTTCTTATAACAGTGCTAAGATTCTCCAGCTTAAGCAAGATGTAATATCTCAAGTTGTGACAGTTATGCGTAATCGTATCAACGCTTTAGGTGTGGCTGAGGCATCTGTTACTCAGGCAGGTTATAATCGTGTTGTCATCGAAATACCAGGCTTGCAAGATGCTACCCAAGCTAAGCAAATTTTAGGAGGTACTTCTACAGCAAGTTTCTATTTAGTAAGTCCTGTTGCAGATAGATTAGCAGCTGAAGAGCAGGGTTATAAAGTTTATGATCTAGATAATGGTAGAGGTTATCAAAGCTACTATATCCTAAGAGGCGCTGCTGTTGCTGGTGGCGCTGATATTATCGGAGCTAGCCCATCTATTGATCGTCAGACTGGGACGCCGATAGTGATGGTTGAGCTAGATAGGAGCTCAGCAAGGCATTTTAGACAGATTACAGGCAAGAATATTGGTAACCCAATGGGTGTAATGCTTGTTAATACTACTTACGAGAAAGTCAAAGATAAAGATGGTAAAGAGAAGAGTGTAGTTAGTAAAACAGAGAAGCTAATCAATGTTGCTACAATCCAATCTGCGCTAGGCTCACAATTCCAGATCACTGGTCTTAATCAAAAAGAAGCAAATAATCTTGCCTTAATGATTAAATCAGGAGCGTTACAAGTACCTGTACATATAGTTCAAGAGCAGCAAATAGGTCCAAGCCTAGGTAAGGACAATATTGAAAAGGGTATGCTCTCTATCGTGATAGCGCTTATCTCTGTTGTAGTATTTATATTAGTTTATTATCGCGTTTTTGGAGTTATAGCTAATATTGCGTTAGTGATGAACTTAATCTTAATTGTAGCCGTGATGTCTATTATTCCTAGTGCTACTTTGACACTACCAGGTATTGCTGGTATTGTTTTAAATTTGGGTATGTCAATAGATGGCAACGTACTTATATTTGAACGCATTAGAGAGGAGATTCGTGCTGGTATGCCTCGTCAAAGTGCAATATATATTGGTTATGAGAAAGCGTTTACAACAATTGTAGATTCAAATATTACAACTTTTATTGTTGCGGTGATACTTTTCTTCATCGGTAGTGGTGCAGTCAAAGGTTTTGCAATCACATTGATGATAGGTATTGTGACATCTATGTTTACATCTGTTACTGTTTCAAGAGCGATGACAAATTTTGTTTACGGTAAGAGAAAGAAATTAGAAAAAATCTCTATAGGCATATAATTTTAGGTGGGGTTTATAATGGAATTTTTTAAACAAAAAACAAACATAGATTTTCTAGGAATTAAGAAATATACAACAGTTTTTTCTGTAATAATTATTTTTGTGTCATTATTTTTTATTTTTACTAAAGGTTTAAATCTTGGTCTAGATTTTACAGGTGGTTATCAAGTACAAATTCAGACATCTACTAAGTCACAAGACTCTAAAACTATGACTAAAGAGTTAGTCAAAGCTGGTTTTGAACATACAACGATTACGACTTTTGGTGATAGTAATAATTTTCTTATTAAGTTTGCTCCTGATGAGGTTAATATAAAAGCAAAAAACATAGAAGATGTGCAACAATATCTCAAACAGCAAGTTGAAAGTTTGCTAGATGCGAAAGTTCAAAGTGTTAATTACATTGGTCCACAGGTTGGTAAAGAATTAGTAAGTAATGGTGTTTTAGCAATCATAATAGCGATGATATGTATTTTAATCTACATAAGTGCTAGATTTGAGATGAAGTTTGGTATTAGTGCTTGTATAGCATTACTACATGATCCAATAGTTATCTTGGGTATATTTGCAGCTTTTCAGTTAGAGTTTGATTTAACTGTGCTAGCAGCAGTATTAGCTGTAATTGGCTACTCGTTAAATGATATAGTTGTGATATATGATAGAGTGCGTGAGAATTTTAGAAAAATGCATGATATTAGTGTTGTAGATATAGTTAATAGAAGTATTAATGATACTTTATCAAGAACTATCTTAACTTCTGGACTAACAATGTTGGTTGTAGTAGTACTATATCTATTTGGTGGTAGCTCAGTACATAACTTCTCGTTAGCTCTAATCTTGGGAATTGTAGTAGGCACATACTCATCTATATATGTCGCTAGTGTAATGGCTGTTGCCCTAGGTTTAAATAGAGAATCTTTACTTCCAAAGCGAATATCTAAAGGAGATACTTCTCTCTAAATCATTATTGTAGTTACTAATTACTAAATAGTGTATAATTAATAATGAATAATAAGTAAAAGGAGTATTAATGAAAAAAATAGTTTTGACAGGTTTTATGCTTGCTTTTGGAGTAAGTTCTAGTTTAGCTATGTCTTATAGTAAGCCAATACAATCTCCAGCACAAAAGCAATATGCTGATAATACACACAAGTTGGTTGATATCTACAGCAAAGATAATAAGAATTCTAAAGTATCTGCACAAATAACTTTTGAAAATCAAGATAATTACAATATCTTTTATTGTAAGCAAAATACAATAAAAAGGCTAGAAGAGTATGCGAAAGTTCAAGATCAAAAAATAGCTAAATTATATGCTATGATTATGCAGATGCAACAAGACTTTACTTATGCATTAGAGCAACAACAAGCTCAAATCAATCAGCTAAAACAAGCATACTATTATTAATAGTATAAGGGAGCCATATGGCTAACAAAAAATTATTACCAGCTACTAAAACGAAAACTCTACCGGTTGTATCTGATAACGATCTAAGTGCGTATTTAAATTTTGTTAATACTTTATCGATGTTATCACTTGAGCAAGAGCAACAGTTAGCAAGACGCTATAAATACAAAAAAGATTTAGATGCTGCACAGCAACTTGTATTATCCCATTTGCGCTTTGTCACTAAAATAGCGAGAAACTTTTCAGGCTATGGACTTTCGATAGCAGATCTTATCCAAGAGGGTAATATCGGTCTTATGAAGGCTGTAAGTAAGTTTGACCCTGATCAAGGTGTTAGATTAGTATCATTCGCGGTTCATTGGATCAAGGCAGAGATGCATGATTATGTCCTTAAAAACTGGAAGATTGTCAAAGTTGCTACTACAAAAGCACAGCGCAAATTATTTTTTAACCTTAGAAGTAGTAAAGGTAAAGTTGGCTGGTTAAGCTCGGAAGATATCAAAGAGCTAGCTGAAGAGTTAGGTGTCAAAGAAGAAACTGTCATCGAGATGGAGAAAAGAATGTGCCAGGGTGATGCAAGCCTTGATTTGCCATATATAGATGATGACGGTGAGCAAACTTCGCAGCAAAGTTTATATTTAGAAGATAAATCTTCAAACATTGAGCACCAAATTGTCCAGCAAGATTATTATAATAACTTCAAATTGGTTGTCAAAGATATTTTGAGTGGTTTTGATACCCGTACAAAAGATATTATCATGTCACGCTATCTACTTGATAACAAGGCAACTCTCCAAGATTTAGCTGCTAAATATAATATCTCAGCTGAAAGAGTGCGCCAGATTGAAGAAGATGCTTTAGCTAAGCTTAAAAAAGCTATCAAGAACCGCTCTTAAATTTTAGCTGTTTACATAATTAATTATTCAAAAAAATATTAATAGTTATGTTAATATAGACATCAATGTAATTTTTTGAACTAAATAAAATGAAAGATTTTATCCCGCAAATAAAATCACAGATAAGTCATCAAGTATATTTAGATGGTTCAAAGAGTATCTCAAATAGATCACTGATAATCTCAGCTATGGCACAAGGCCAGACAAAATTTGAGAATTTGCCCAATAGCGCTGATGTCTTAGCGTGTGTTGCAGCTCTAAAGGATTTAGGCTGTCAAGTTGAGCATAATCAGGCAACTAAATCGCTACTTATAAATGGTTGTGTAGCAAAGTTTAATAATAATGATGCCAAGATATTTTGTAATGAGTCAGGTACTTTGACAAGATTTATAATACCAATGTTAGCGGTGCAGCCTACAGGTAAATATTATGTATATGCTAAACAAAGAATGATGAATAGACCCTTAGCAGATCAGCTAAGACCACTTCAAAAGCTAGGTATGATAGCAAACTACCATCAAAAGAATTATACTATGCCTTTGACAATAGTAGCTAGATCATTAAGTGGTGGTAATATAGAAGTTGATGGTGAGAAAAGCTCACAATTTGCTTCAGGTTTGTTGATGGCAGCACCATTTATGCGCCATGGTCTAAGATTAAACTCTATCACAGATTATAAGCAACCATATCTAGATATGACAACAAAAGTTATGGAAGAGTTTGGCGTGATAGTTGATATTGATAAAAATATCTATACTGTCAAAAAATCACAATACATATCTCCTAGTAACTATGTAGTTGAGCCAGATGTTTCGACAGCATCGTACTTTTGGGCATTTGCAGCTATTACTGGTTCAACTATCAAGGTTATGTATGTTACTAAAAAGTCTAAGCAAGGTGATATCAAATTCTTAGAAGTACTTGAAAATATAGGTTGCCAAGTTAACTACTGCGATGATGGTATAGAGGTTACAGGTAGTGATAAACTTCGTGGTATACAAGTTAATATGCGTAATTTCTCTGATACTTTCATGACACTTGCAGCTATTGTTTGCTTTGCTAAAGGTGATACACATATATCAGGTCTTAGTCATACACGTGGTCAAGAATCAGATCGTATAGCAGCTATGGCAGAGGGACTTACTAAGCTTGGTATCTATGTAGAGACGACTCAAGACAGTATTTTAATCTCACCAGCTAGAAGTCAATTTAGGCCAGCTGAAGTTGATAGTCATAATGATCATCGTATCGCTATGTCTTTAGCGCTTTTAGGGTTAAAATATCAAGGTGTAATAGTAAATAATGCAGCGGCTGTAAGCAAAACTTGTCCTGATTATTTTGATAGAATGAGAGCATTGGTAGAGTAGTTATGTTAAACAAAGAGCGCATTATAATCAGATATCTAAGTCAAAGATGGTATAAGAAAGCTCTTATTATCACAGCTACAGAGAGTAATTATTTTAATAATATAAATGTCCTAAAATTAGTTGCATGTTCAGGATATCTAAAAACTCAGCCGCTGCTTGGATGTGTTTTTGACATTGAGGCTTGGCCTTTCGAACATAAGTTTTTTGATCTCATTATTCTTGATGAGAGTTTTGTCAGTTGTCCAAAACAGATGAGGGCATTATTTAATCAATTACATTTCTGTTTGGCAGATGATGGTGAGGTTATAGTGGCTTGCCTTGGTGGTATTAGTCTATATGGGTTATTATCACGGTTTTTAGCAAATGGTTTTAGTAGTAAAAAAGTTAGTCTAATAAACTATACTAATAACTTTATAGTAAATATGCTTAAGAAAATAATTAGTAGAAACTATGTTGTAGTATTTAAGAAAGACAATTATTTTAGGGTTGACGCTTTGAATGTCAGTGAACTTGTCGACGAGCCAATAAAAGCTAAAATCTATAGTGGCGGTTGTGCTAGGGAAGTATATGGAAATTTTCAAAAAGAAAAATAGGGTTATTGCTTACACAGATGGTGCTTGTAAGGGTAATCCTGGCGTTGGTGGCTGGGGAGCTATCCTTAGTTATAATGGTATAGATAAAGAAATATATGGTAGTGAAAAAAATACTACAAATAATAGAATGGAGCTAATGGCAGCAATCAGAACTCTTCAAGCACTTAAAAGAAAATGTGATATAACAATTTATACTGATTCTAAATATCTACAAAACGGTATTAATCAATGGTTGGTAAACTGGAAAGCTAATGGCTGGAAGACAGCTGCTAAGAAAGAAGTCAAAAATAAAGATCTTTGGCAAGAGCTTTATAGTCTGACAAACAGGCATAATGTAACATGGGGCTGGGTAAAAGGTCATAGTGGTAATGCTGGTAATGAAAAAGCAGATGCGTTAGCAAATAAAGCTATTGCCGAGCTAGTAGGGAAATAAAATGGAAAATCGTGCTAATAAAAAAATTTTAGTTCTGTATACTGGTGGTACTATAGGAATGGTTAGTACTGAGCAGGGATATGATGTTAAACCAGGTTATCTTAGAGAGAAAATTGAAGGTATTAGAGATTTTTATCATTATAATATGCCGCAATTTGAGATTAAAGAGTATAGTAACCTTATAGATTCATCAAATATTAATCCTAAAAACTGGCTTTCATTAGCTATAGATATTATTAGAAATTATCAAGATTATGATGGTTTTGTAATCCTACACGGTACAGATACTCTTGCTTATACTTCTTCTGTATTATCATTTATGCTGGGGGAACTTCAAAAGCCAGTAATTGTCACAGGGTCACAAATTCCAATATCAAAGATTAGATCAGATGCAATATCAAATATTCTTAATAGTCTAATATTTGCTTGTAGTGATGATATCAAGGAAGTATGTGTGTATTTTAATCAAAAGCTAATGCGTGGTAATAGAACTACAAAAATATCAGCGACTGAGTTTGATGCTTTTGCTTCGCCAAATTATCCCACATTAGCAAGGGTTGGTATAGATATAGTTGTTAAGCAAGAAAAATTATGGCAGCGTGTAGATGCGTTTAGTAAACATAAGTTAGAAACTTTTGGTGTGCCAAAGATTGCTATTTTGAATGTCTTTCCTGGTATGGGTAATGATATTTTAGAAGCTATACTTGAACCACCACTACAAGGCTTAATCCTCAAGACTTATGGAGCTGGTAATATGATTAACGACTTAAATATACACGCGACGCTTAAAAAAGCCAATGACAGGGGCGTTGTGATAGTCAACTGTACGCAGTGTTTGTATGGTAGTGTCAGGATGGATGCTTATAAGGCTGCTAGAGGACTTATTGAAGCAGGTGTCATTTCTGGTTATGATATGACAGATGAAGCAGCATTAGGCAAACTATTTTATCTATTAAGCCAGACAAATATGATACAACAAGATGTCAAAGAAGCATTTAATGTTTCTTTACAAGGTGAAGTAACAATATAGTATAAAAAGCTAATACTAATATATAATTCAAGGAGATAAAATGAGTAATATTTCTGAGTTAATAAAAGGCAACAGAGCGTGGGCTGAAGAGATCAAAAAAACAAATCTTGAATTTTTTGAAACTTTATCAAAAGGTCAGTCTCCAGAATATCTTTGGATAGGTTGTTCAGATAGTCGTGTGCCAGCAAACCAAGTTTGTGGTCTGATTCCAGGTGAGGTTTTTGTACACCGTAATGTTGCAAATGTTGTTTCACTTACAGATTTAAACTGTTTGTCAGTGTTACAATATGCTATCGAGGTTTTAAAGGTTAAGAAAATCATAGTTTGTGGTCACTATGCTTGTGGTGGTGTTGAGACAGTAGTCAAAGATAAAAGCTATGGTCTAATAGATAACTGGCTAACATCTATTCATGAAGTAAAAGAACAAAACAAACAGTTCATCGAAGAGTCTCTATCTTGCTACAAAGATAATCAAGAAGAATATATGAAGAAAAAAGTAGATATGATGTGTGAGCTAAATGCACTTCACCAAGCTCTAAATCTTTGTAAAACTACAGTTGTCAAAAATGCGTGGGCAAAAGGTCTTAAGTTTACTATCCATGCAGCTATTTATGGTATTGGTGATGGTAAGCTATATGAGATTGGTGGTGGTGTAGGCTCAAGAGCTGAGATGGATACTACTTATATTCAAGCTATCAAAGATATCAAGTCTAGATATTGTCAGAACTAACCTTGTGTTCACTATAATTACTAACTTTATATAGAAAAAATCAAGCAAAATACTACTGAGATAGATAAGCTGATAACTGATTGGGAGTATTATTCAATAAACATCAATATATGCTGAGCATTTCTGACACCTAGTTCAGCTGCTTTCTTGTAATAATACATTGCCTTTTGTTTATTATATGGTACACCGTTTTTCTCTTCGTTATAGTATAATGAAGCTAATTTGTAGTATGCTTGACCATAGCCTTTATCTGCAGCTTCATTGAAATATTTTAGTGCTTCTTTATATTCTTTGTTATTGTAGTAGTATTCACCGGTATAGTATATTGCGTAGACATCACCAGCTTTGGCAGCTTGCTCAAGTTTGTAGAATTGCCTAAAATCACCTTTTTGGGCAAATACCTGCATTCTATGGATTTTCTCCTCATGTGTTAGTTGGATTTTTTCAGCTTTTGATTGTTTTTTGCTTTGTTGTTTTTTTGATGAGTTATGTTTTTGAGTGGCTTTTGGCTGTTTTATTGGAGTCTCTAGCTGATCATAAAGTTTAGGTAATAGCGAAGATGCTTTAGGTTTGTTGTTTTTGATTATTGTTGTCAATAAATCTTGACTGATTTTGTCTTTGTTATTGTAATAGTAGTAGACGATACCTTCGTATTTGTTATTGTTAGCTTTATTAGCAAAATCAAATCGTAGTGATGATTGATTATTTTTGAGTTTAGCTAATATTAAAAAGTCATCAATATAACTATTATCTAAATTATTGTATGTTTTTATAAAGTTTGTATCAACTTCGACCTCAAGAATATCTTTATAGAATTGCTGCAGATGACCTCTATTAGCATTAAAAAGGTTTATATATATCAAACCATTTAGATTGTTAAATTTTTGCTTAGGTATTGATAGTCCAACTTCTTTCTTTTGTTTAATTTGATTAAGTTTTTTGGCTTGTTCAATTAGCTTTTTGCGTTGTTGCATCTGAATTTTTATTTGCTGTTGTCTTTGCTCTTCAAGTTTTTCAAAACGCTGTTGCTTTACGCGATTTTCAACATCGACAATTTCTTTCTTAGCAAGTTCTGATACCTTAGGGTTAGAGCTGTATAATAATGTTTGCCATAGCATTAGTGCTTTATAGTTATCACCAGCTTGGGTAAAATCACGCGCTTGAACAATTATAGCTGGTTCATAACCCTCAGCTGCAGCAGTCATAAGATATTTATTTGCCATTAATGAGTCATCGTTAGCGATAATACTGCCATCTTTGTAGCCTAGGTATATATCATACAATATTTCTGGCTCAACTACCGAAATCATATGGTTGTTAGAATTAATAAGATTAGCTAATGCTATTACAGAATCTTTGTAACCAAGATCATATGATTTCTTAAAATATTGTATGGCTTTTTTATTGCTTTTATTAACACCTAAACTATCTCTATACAAAGTGGCTATTTGAAAAAAAGCTCTTGGATAATTTGCGTTAGCTGCTTTTTTATAGTTTTTGTAAGCATTATAGTAATTTTTCTCTGTGCCTAAACCATATTGGTAAATATAGCCTAGATAAAAGTAGTCTTTAGCTGTGGATTGATCTTTTTTAGCAAGTCCTTTGAGAATTTCAAAAGCGTTTTTATAGCCATTTTTGTTTTGGTTTTGGATATCTGCAAGAGCTATTGTATAGCGCTCTAAAAAAAACTGATGTCTATAGCTTAGGTAATTATTGATACCAAAAATACAACTACCAATCACAGAGACTGAAACTAAAGCTTTAATAATATTTTTTTTAGTAAGCGCTATAGGGCCCATTTTCTTTGGTTGTTTAGGTATATTCTCTTGTTCAGACATAAACAAATATTTTTTTAATAAGATATTTACTTATATTATATAATAGCTTTAGCTTAGATTTAAGCCAATTAGAAATTTTATTATAGTTGTTGTTGCTCTAGTAGCATTTGCTCTTTCTCAGCTTGGGCAGTTTGTGGATCTTCTAATGATACCTTACCAAAGTGCCCAGCACGGTAATCATGGACTATATTCTTAACAGCTTGTTTGATATTTGAATTAGTTTTAGCAGTTGAGATATCTTTGAGTATTTCTTGAGGGTGTTTTTCTAAAAAATCTTTTTGGCTAATGAAGTTATAGCGAGCTAAGAAGTTTTTTGTATTTTTTTCTCTAAAAAAATTTAGTAGATAACAAGCTGTACCTTCATAATCCATCGCAGTGTCACGGATAGAGCCAATAGATGCAATTCTAAAAGCGCTAATTTCACTTTTAGGACTAGGAAACATAATACCTGGAGTGTCAAAAATCATAAAAGTTTTGCTAATATCGATACGTTGCTGTAGTTTTGTCACAGCTGGCTCATTACCTGTCTTAGCTACTTTACGACCTGCTAGTTTATTTATAATTGTGGATTTACCTACATTAGGTATCCCAAAGATAATTGCTCTAATAGGTTTTAGCACTGTGCCTCTATGTGAACATTTTTTTTGCGCTAAATCAATAATTCTTTTGACAATATTTTTATCCTCTAGGGTATTTACCGCGATAGCGCTACCTTTATAGAAATCTAGCCACTGTTTGGTAGTTGTAGTATCTGCTAGATCGTTTTTTGATAGAATTTTTATAATCGGTTTGTCATCAACAATTTGCTCTAAAACATGATTACTACTAGAGTCTGGTATGCGTGCATCAACTATCTCAATAGCAATATCAATCGAAGGCATTTTTTTGCGAAATTCTTTAGTAGCTTTGTGCATATGCCCAGGAAACCAATGTAACATTGTAGATAAAAGTTATAAATTTGGTTAATATAGGAAAAGATTTTACCGATTAGGGCTAATATATGCAAAGCTATATTCTAAAAGGTGGCAAAATTTATGCCCAAAATGATTTTGAGGCTAAGGATATTGTTGTTAAAGATAATGTTATCAGTGCTATAGTTGATGATGCTAAGGCAGAAGCTTTTAATTTACCTATCATTGAGCTAAGAGGTGATGATTATGTGATACCTGGTTTTATCGATATCCATATCCATGGTTCAAAAGGAACTGATGTAATGGATGGTGATGTTGATGTCTTAGCAGTAATCTCTAAATCATTATATACTCAAGGAGTAACTAGTTATCTAGCAACTACAATGACAGCAGCAAATGATCAAATACTCAAAACAATGCATGCTATCAAGGATTATAATTCTCAAGTTCACATTGATAGTGCAAAAATTGTTGGTGTCCATCTTGAGGGACCATTTATATCACCAGGTAAAATTGGTGCACAAAATCCAAACTATCTTCAACAAGCAGATGTTACTAAAATGGCAAGTTGGCATAATGCTTGTGGTGGTTTGATCAAAAAAATTACTATTGCTCCAGAGATTGAAAATGCTAATAAGGTAATCGAGTTTTGTAATTCTAAAAATATAATTAGCTCAATAGGTCATACTAGCTGTACTATGGCTCAAGCCCTAGATGCGATAGAACAAGGTTGTTCACATGCTACACATTTATTTAATGCAATGAGTCCAATTGAGCATCGTAACCCTGGTGCTGCAACAGCTTTATTGATGTCAAAAAAAATTTTAGCAGAGTTGATAGTCGATGGTATACATCTGCATCCTGATATGGTTAAGTTTACCTATGCAATCAAGGGTAGTGATAATATTGCGCTAATCACTGATGCGATGTCTGCCCAAAGTGCTGGTGAAGGTGTTTTTGAATTAGGTGGTCAGAAAGTCATAGTCAAAGATGGTCAGGCAAGATTAGAAAACGGTGTGCTTGCAGGAAGTGTCTTGACGATGAATAAGGCATTAGAAAATGTCTTGAAATTTACAAATTGTAGTTTGCATGATGCTGTGAAAATGACAAGTACAAATCAAGCTAAGTCATTAGGACTTAAAAAAGGTCAAATCAAAATAGGCTTTGATGCTGAATTTGTAATTTTAGATAAAGATTATCAAGTTAAACAAGTTATTGGTTAGAAAATGAATTTTTTAGTATTAGATACATCAAGTAAGTATTGTTCTGTGGTTTTATCTGTAAATGGTGTAATTTATAATGATACACGTGAGATACCACGCCAACACAACAAGTATCTACTTAAAATGATACAGGGAGTTTTCGCTCAGGCAGTAGTTGACATCAAAGACTTAGATTTTATAGCTTATGGAGTTGGACCTGGTAGTTTTGTTGGTGTTAGGCTTGCTGCAGCAGTTTGTCAAGGTTTTGCTGTTGGTCTAGATATACCAGTGATTGGCTTTTCTAGTATGTTTGCCTTAGCAAAAAGTGTCATAACTAAATTTCAAAAAGTAGCTGTTATCCTAGATGCAAAGATGGATGATTTTTACCTTGGGCTTTATAATAAAGATACAGATCAGATAATCACAGAAAATGTTTATAAATTAGGTGAATATTCTCAAGATCTATATGCTGGTTATCAACTAATTGGTGAGTCTATCTCAGAACTACAATTAGAGAATAATGATTTTAAAATAGATGTTGCTAATGTAGTAGAGTATGTCTACAAGCAATATCAAAAGCAAAAATGCAATGGTACTTTAACTCAAGAAACATTCCCAGTATATCTTAGAAGTACTAGTCATTGGCAGACTAAAGATTAGTAGTTTATGTGTATGTGGCTAAATGTATCATGGTGATAAAATCAAAATTAGTGATTTACTCGTTGACCAAGAGAACTCCTTAATACATCAAAGTATTAACTCATCACAAGGAGCAGAGCTTGCACAAAGAACCATGAGTTTATAAAGATCTATTCTAGCTTAGAATAATTAAAACTTAATATCATTAGCAAAAAATATATCAAAAGCAGAAATTTTACGGTACATGTACGTGCTAGTACTATTGCGACAACTACTAGGTGTAAACTGTGATCCATTTGTATTTAAAAATCATCTATTTATGCATAATGGTTCAATCTCTGAGTTTGATGATATAAGACAAGAAATCTAACAGTTGATAAGACCACAGTATTTTAAAGCTAGATTTGGTTCTACTGATTCTAAAGTAATGTTTTTGCTATCAGTATCAAATGGTCTAAAAAATGATGCAAAATTAGCAATATTAAAATCTATTAATGGATTACAAAAATTCAGGCAAAAAATGGTCTCAAAGAAAATGTCAAAATAAGTATTGCTTACTCAAATGATGAAACTTCGTATTCGATAAAAATCTCTACCATTGGTAATGAGCTATTGTTATACTATATTAGCTATAAAGATATTATAGAAGCTCATTATTTTAAAAAGAAAAATAAATTTTAAAATAATTTTATAGTATTATTAGAGCCACTAGTGGCATTTGATTTGTGTATTTATTTAAATAATTATATTTGTATTGAAATTAGGCAAAATAGAATTTAAAGTAGAAAAGTTTATAAGGAACAAAAATGGCATTACTTAACACAAAGATTCAAAATGTTTCGACTTCACCAACTAATGCTATGGCAGCGTTAGCAAAGCAAATCAAAGATCAAGGAAATGATATAATCTCTCTTGCTATTGGAGAACCTGGTTTTAGTACCCCAGATATTATTAAAGCCGCTGGTATAGAAGCAATAAACAAAAATATTACCAAATATACAAATGTTGATGGTCTTAAAGAGCTGCGTGAAGCTATAGTAGCTCGTTATAAGCGTGAGTATGGTATTGAGTTTGCTGCAGATCAAGTCTGTGTTACATCAGGAGCTAAGCATAGTTTACATAATATTTTAAATTGTATTTTAGAATCAGGAGATGAGGCAATTTTCTTTGCACCATACTGGGTATCATATCCAGATATGATTGCGCTTACAGGAGCAAAATCAATAGCTGTAGAAACTAAGTTTGAGAATAACTTTGAAATAGATGTTACAGATTTAGAAAAACATATTACAGCAAAAACTAAAGCTATAATTATAAATTCACCTAATAATCCTACAGGTCTAATCTATTCAAAAAAATGTATCGAAGATTTAGCAAATTTACTTAGAAAGTATCCAAATATTTGGATTATTGGCGATGATATTTATGATCAACTATACTTCAAAAATAGAGTTACATTGATAACAGAAGTAGTTCCTGATTTAGCTGATAGATATGTAATTGCCAGTGGTGTGTCAAAAAACTTTGCAATGACTGGTTGGCGCGTTGGTTTTACAATAGCACCAAAGCTTTTAAATGATGCACTGAAGAAATTTCAATCGCAATCTGCTACTTGTGCTTGTTCTATATCACAATATGCTGCAATTACTGCTATGAATATGCCAGTACAAGACTTACAGTATTTTGTAGAGGCTTATAAGCAAAAAGAGCAGTTTGTCACTAAGTGTCTAAAGGCTATGCCACATATTGATGTTAAGAGTGCTGATGGTACTTTCTATCTTTTCCCAGATCTTAGAAAACTACTTGAGTACACTAATTTTAATAGTGATGTCGAGCTATGTAATGCACTTCTTACAGAAGAATATGTAGCTATTATGCCTGGTGTGGCATTTGGTTTATCAGGTTTTGCTAGAATTAGTTGTGCTAATAAAATGCCAGAGCTTGAAGAGGCTATGACTAGAATAGCTAAATTTATAAATCGACATGTTACTAAATAGTTTGCAAATCTGCATTTTTAGTCAAAATGCAATAAATATTTTCGACACCAAAGTAGATAGATGCTACAATCAATAATTATTTATCGTTGTAATTTTTTATGAAAAAATGTGGCTACATCTCAATTATAGGTAGACCTAATGTCGGTAAATCTACTTTGTTAAATAATATACTTAAGTATAAGATAAGTATTACATCACGCAAACCTCAGACAACTAGACATCAAATTACTGGTATTAAGACCGTTGATGATACGCAGTTTATCTATGTTGATACTCCTGGTATACATATCAAAGAGCCTAAAGCCATCAATAAATTTATGAATAAAGCAGCAACAATAATGGTCAAAAATGTTGATGTTATTCTATTTGTAGTTGAAATGGGTAAATGGACAGAACTAGAGGATAATATTGTCGAAAAACTAAAATATTCTCAAATTCCCATATTTTTGGTAGTTAATAAGGTTGATAAGAAAAAATTATTAGGAGTAGCAATGTTTATCAAATCTGTTAAAGAAAAGATAAGTTTTTATGATGTTATTTATGTATCTGCTAAGCATGGACATAACATCAACGAACTAGAGTCAAGAATTGAGAAACTTTTACCAGAGTCCGAGTATTTTTTCTATAAAGAAGGACAAATTACAGATAGAAGCATTAAGTTTATGGTATCTGAAATTATTCGTGAGAAGATTATGCGTACTATAGGCAATGAGGTGCCATATCAGATAACTGTAGAGATAGATAGCTATAAGGTTGATGAAGAAAAAAACATTGTCGATATGTATACTAGTATCCTTGTTGAGAGAGAAAGTCAAAAAGGTATTGTAATAGGCGCTAAAGGAACCAAGCTCAAAAAGATTGGTACAGACTCACGACTAGATATTGAAAGATTAGTTGGTATGCAAGTTAATCTCAAAACTCATGTGAAAGTCAAAAGTGGCTGGTCAGATGATGATCGAGCTTTGAAGTCACTTGGCTATGATCTAATCTAAGTATATTTTTACCTATGTAGCAACTTGAGATCAAACATCACTTTTTGTGATAGTGGAAGATAAATTTTCTCTTTAAGCTATTATCATCCCAAATTAATTAGATAGTAACTCTCTAATATTTGTAATCAATTGGTAATGAAACTGGTTTTTGGCTTATTAGAATAATACTATTATAATAAAATAGCTAGATATTTTATATGCTATACAACAAGGCTTAAACAAAAAAATAAGATTGTGGTTACATAATCATATTTTAAACGACAAAATAATACTAAGTCCTTGGCAAAGTATATTTTAATTTAGTCATTAGGCATGTTTTGACTAGTAGTTACTGAGAATATTCTTATGGTATTAAATCAATTTAAAGCTAAAATAACAAATTTTTTAGCACAGCCACAAATCATTGAAAATCAACTATTAAGATATGCAAATAAATAGATGCTAGTTTATATATTATGGTTCCTAAACTCGTATCGATTGTTAAAAATGAAGCTGAAGTCATAGAGATTATATTAAGTTAGCTAATCAATATTGATATTAAACTAACTTTTCGAACAGCAGGAACTAGTCTTTCCGGTCAAGCTGTGATTGATCAAATCTTAGTAGTATTAGCAGCAGCTGCATGATTAGATCATCAAATTATTGGTAATGGTAATAGTAAATCTTGAAGCAATTATTAATTGGTGCATAGGCAAGAAATATACAAGATTAATAGTGCTAAAATATGTGGTATTATTGCTAATAATTCAAGTAGGATGTTGTGGTACCGCAAAAAAAACTACTGTGTAACATTAGACTCAATACGAGTGATTTTTGCTGATGATAGTATTATTGATACTTCTGATGATAATAGCGTTGCTGATTTTATCAAAAAGAAGTTTACATTTTAAAATACTAGTAGCTACAGCTTAAATGCTTTCTTAGATTTTACTGATCCTATCAAGATTGTTGAAAGATTGATTATAGGTTCTGAAGTTATCACTTGTATTTATTTAGTAATGTTACGCTAAATACTTAGATTATAAGTATAAAGCCTTAAATGTTATATTATTTATGGCAATTTAGCTAAATTGATAAATCTAACGATAAAATTACAGACATTCGCGCCTTCATCTGTTGAATTACTTGATTATTTATCACTAAAATCAGTATCTGATGTAGCTGAGCTACAACCTTTTTTTTGATTAAGCTTGAGAATACTAATATAGAGTAATAATGGTTTAACTAGCTAATGATAGTCAACAAATTTTAGAAGCACAGTTAAATGCTGTAAATCAATGTATCGATACTGTATACTTTATCAAGTTGGATTTAGAATAGATGAGAAGCAAATGCAAACTCTATAGAAAACGCGTAATGGCGTGCTACTAACTATTGCAGCTTGAAGGCCTAATGTTAGCAGTGTACTAATTGAAGATATCATTGTCAATATCCTAGATTTGCCTAGTCTTATTAGTGATATCAAAAAGCTTTTTGTTAAATACAACTATACAAATACTGCCATTTTGGGGTCTGTTTTAGCTGGTAAAATTCATTTTGTCATGACTCCTAATTTTAATGATCAAAACCAGCTTATTGAGTATGATTAATTATATGCGTAAGCTCTTGCTGCACTCGTAGTAAAAAATATAATGGTTCTCTCAAAGCAGAGTAGAATGATAATGGACATAATATTTCGCCATTTGCAATAGTCGAGTGGGGTGAGAAATACTGAGATATTTATATAGCAAATTAAAAATATCTTTGATAAACAAAATATCCTAAATCCAGATGTTAAGCTTACTAATGATACAAAGTTACGTACCAAAAACATCAAAGAACTGAATAGTGTTGATGAGCAAATAGATAAATGTATGGAGTGTGGCTTCTGTGAGCCGATGTGTCCATCAAGAAACCTTAATCTTACACCATGACAATGCGCTACCACTAGTTTATATAAGATTTGTTGTCCAGTAGATATTGATACTTGAGCTTTCATCATTAGTAAAAAAGTTACTCAAGATAGACTACTAGTCAACATAGTAAAGTAATAAATATTACCAAACGAAAAGTCTAGCTAGGAAATTTAAGTGTA
Source organism: Francisella persica ATCC VR-331 (assembly GCF_001653955.1). Classification (NCBI taxonomy): domain Bacteria; kingdom Pseudomonadati; phylum Pseudomonadota; class Gammaproteobacteria; order Thiotrichales; family Francisellaceae; genus Francisella; species Francisella persica. Next base: position 1,267,062 of record NZ_CP013022.1, on the reverse strand, counting down.
AATATTATCGGTAAGCGGAATCTACACAATATGGCCCAAATGTTGCATAGTAAGTTCAAATTTAAGCCAGTTTATTTAGAAGCTATGCCAAAAGTATAGAATTCTAGCTTTATTAATTCAAATATAGCTACTAAGGAAAAAGTGCTATTAATGCCTACGTGCCCAAATAAAATCTTTGCAGGCAAAAGAAAGTATCCTAAATATACTAGTTAAGTTAATGCTTGAACTTGATTTTGAAGTTAATTATCTAACTAATTTAAATAGCCAATGTTGTGGTCAAATGTACCATTCTATAGCCAACAGTACAATTATCAAAAGTTACTACAACAAAGTACCGATTATGATAACTATATTTATATCGTTACTGATAATAAGTTCTTGTGCTAATTTGGGCAAAAAATCTCAGTATCACTAGCATAAATAATTTAATTATCGATAGCTTAGAAATTTAAAGTTAACTAAGAAGTTTAGTAAAATTCATAGACTACTCTATCAGTAAACAAATATTGACAATAAATACATTACAAGCATTACATAAATGTTGTGATGATTTAGTATTAAGTATTCTATGTTGTGGCTTTGTTGGTGATAAAGGTTTTACAATAACTGAGTTAAGTACTAATAGTTTAGCTTCATTAAAACCACAAATCAAAGATTGTGAGATATGAGTTAGTTTGAATCATAGCTGCAGTTGGGCTGTCTTACTATGGTCACTTGGAGTATATATCATTTTAATAGAGTTTATTATTAGAATTTATTAGAATGTTTAGAATAGTTATTGAAGCTGATCAAAAATATCTTGAGATACTTTCTCGACAGCTTGATCGCCATTTATTTTAATATATTTTGGTATTTTACTATTAGTTGATGAGAAATTTCTGTAAAAATCGATTAACTTAGCAGTTTGATTATGATATACCGATAGTCTTTGTTTAACTGTATCCTCATTGTCATCTGTACGAGTTATTAGTGGTTCACCAGTTAAGTCATCTTTATCAGCCACTTTAGGTGGATTAAACTTGGTATGATAAGTTCTACCAGATTCTGGATGAACTCTTCTGCCAGTAATTCTCTCAATAAGTAGACTATTAGCAACGTCAATCTCAACTATATAATCAATATTAACGCCTAATTTGTCTAATTCTTGTGCTTGAGTGATAGTTCTAGGGACGCCATCTAATAAAAAACCATTGTTACAATCACCTTTTGAAATTCTATCTTTAACAATTTTTATAATAAACTCGTCTGACACTAACTCTCCAGTATTAAGAATTTTTTTAAATTCTTGACCTAGATCGCTATCTGATTTTATAGTCTCTCTTATTATGTCTCCAGTAGAGATGTGAGCTATATTGTGTTTTTCTGCAATTATCTTTGCTTGAGTCCCCTTACCAGCTCCAGGGGCACCTAAAAGTATTATACGCATTATAATAGCCCTAACGTTTTAAAACTACAGTTTACTTAATGTGGATTTAATTATAAAATAAATAGCATTATATATCTAGAAATAGAGTATCTAATTTTGAGTTATAATATAATAAGAAAAGTTTTATGATATCGTTGTTACTTGAGAAAAAACGCAAACAAGCACAAAAAACAGTTTTAGGTATTGAGTATGATAAACATTCTCTTGCTGTTGTCAAGCTTGATAAAATGGGTGAGAAATATTCATTAATCTGTTGTGATAGTTATGTTTTTCCAGCTGAAGCATATTTTGAGGGTGAATTAACAACTGAGTATATTGGTGGTTTAGTTGCTGATATCATCAAAGAAAATAAACTAGGGAGTTTTGTAAAGCTAGGGTTTACAAGTTATAATGAAATAGAAGTTGCGAAAGAACAAATTGTCTATGATAAAAGGACTCTTGAAGTAATCGAAAAAGAGGGTATACATTTTTATATTAGAGAAAATTTCCTAAAAAAGCGTTTTCCAAAAAATTATACTGATATAGCTTATGATTTCTATGAGGAGCTAGAAGAGAAAGGAACTTTAAGTATATACTATATATCTGATAGTGACAGAGTTAAGCAATTATATGCTATAGCGAATAAAGCTAAAAGGGCATTATCAGTATGTACACTTGATAAATTAGCTATTAGTAGTTTTGTTTCAGAACTTTTTTTATCAGAGATTTCTCAGTATTCTAGCGATAGTATATTTTTAGGATTATATTCGGATAAAATATCTTTACATAGTTTCACTCCGCAGGGAGAATTAAAAAACTACGAGTCTGTCAAAATATTTGATACAAATACTACTAAAGTTAGTTATGTTGATGAAGTTATACAATTGTTGCTAAGATTTATGGATTTTATGTCATTAGATTTTAGCACCAATGATTTTAATAATTTTGATCAGGTTCAAGATAATAATGTTTATATTTATGGTATCAGACAGGATTTTGAGAGTATTTTTACATCGATAAAAGAATTATCACAAAAAAGTTGCAAAATACTTGATCCATTTATAAATGTTGATATTGAGAAATATGGCAATATAGAAAAACCTTACCGCTATGTTTTGCCTATAGCAATAGCTATGAGGGAGGCATTATAGTATGAAAGATCTTAATTTTATACGCGGTAGATGGAGGAAAAAACAACTAACATACCTTGGTATAGATCTAGGCTTTATGGCTTTAGTTGCTTTTATATCAATGTTTATCCTATCGATAATATTCTCTTGGTCTAGTGAAGAGGATATGAAAGTTGAGAGCTATATACAATCACAAATCACTAAACTAAATAGTCAAGTAGCAGAATACTCTGCAGTTAAAATACAAAGAGATAAGCTACTAGACATCTCAACAGACTTGGCAAATATTAAAGCTAGTCAGTACTATATCTTACTAGGTATAGAAAAAATTTCACGCGCGATTACAGATCAACTTTATATCACTAATGTTAACTATGTATCTAGTTCTGATAAGATAATTCTCACTGGAGAAGTCAAAGATTTAAAACTCCTTTCGATATTTATGAAAAATTTAGAGATAGAGTTTAGAGTTAAAAAAGTTGAGCTTAAAAGCTTGGGATCTGAGAAGAACGGTCAAAGAAGTTTTGCTTTAGAATTTAAGTTTGGAGAAGGTAATGTATTTAAGGGGAGAGTGTTAAATGATAGATAAAATACAAAGATTTTTATCTAGTAAGCATATAAATAAAGTTATAAATGCACCCCTAAAAATTAGAGTACCAGTAATGATTGTGGTATTTGTATTATTTGTGTTTGTTTTTTATGGTTTGTTGGTAAGTCCAGTTCTTTCAAAAGCTAATCAAAGACAAAATCACATTCAGTCAATGGAGACACAGATTCCAATGCTTGTAAAAAAAGAAAAAGATTTAGCAGCATTAAAAGAGCAAGTAAAAACGTTAGAGCAGTACAATACTGAAGAAAAATTTAGTATTCCTGAGCGTCATTCGGTACCAATCTTTTTATCTGCACTTAATGAAGTTATTAGTAATTCTGGCATAACGATTATAGACTTATCGCCAGATGGAGTTGAGAAAAATAAATACTTAGACTTATATGCGTTAGATTTCAAGGCAAAGCTATCTGGTAACTTCTCGCAATTAATTAAGCTATTCGTTGCTTTAATTGATATAAAGGATATTGCTGTAATTACAAATATAAACATTAAAAAAGAGTCTGATGATAAATTAGTTACAGAACTGAACTTACAGACCTATTCGCGTCAGGGAGTGGGAGCTTAGTTTAGATGATAAAATATCAAAGATTAAAAAAAATACTTCTTATAGTTTTGATTGGTGGTTATAATTTAGGCTTTGCTAGCTACGAGTCGAGAATAAATGAGATAAACCAGCTAATTCAGAAGAATATGAAAAGTATTAAAAGCACAGAAAAGCTTGATATTCCTGAGTATAAGGGTGATACATTAACTTTTGAAAGACTATCAAAAATTAGGAATGTTTTTAATATGGATCACTATCTACCATTTGAAAAGAAAGTGCCAATTATTAGATCTCAACAAAATAAAAATATTGTTAAGTTAAAACCAATTGTAGTACCTCCTGAATTACAAAAGATTATGGATGCTAAAGCTACTAATTTACAGCACTATCCATTAGATTCTTTTAAGTTTAAGGGAGTTGTTTATCAGAATAAACAAAAATGGGGTATTGTTGAAAGCTCGATGGAAAATAAGCCAATGTACCTAAAAAAAGGTGAGCTAGTTGGTCAAAATTATGGTCAAATTGAAGAAGTTACAAAAGAAGGTATTGTTGTAGATGAGTGGAAGAAAAATAACCAAAAAAGAATCTGGGAAAAGATTCAAACGGTTATACATTAGTAAGGTAAAGTGATGTTTTTTGCAAGAAAGAATTTATTAGCTGTTCTAACAATTTTAGGTGGTTTTCTAGGTTATGATCTCTCACTAGCTGATATTAAAAAAGCTCAAATATATAATCAGTCGCATGGTTCGGAACAGCCTGAAGCAAAAATTGTTGGAAGAGAAGAAAATAAAGATAAAACTATTGATAAACATATTAAAGATCTTGAGTTTCATCGTAGTTTAAATGGTGGCGCTGTATTTGAAGTTGCTTTTGAGGAGAACATAAATAATTTCTTAGGCTATAAAACTAAGCTATCACAAGATGGTTATACACTAACAATAACTTTTGATAATACCACTATATCTGATAAGTGGATTAGTAATATTGATACTAAAGTTTTTAATACGATAGTTGACTCTATCAAGATTTTCAAGGATGGAGGTAATGTAGTCTTTGTAATTCATTCTCTTGATAGAATTTCTCTAAGTGATTTTAAAGAGGGTAATGTATTTAAGTTTAAGATTGATAGACGCAATAGTTGTATTGAGGGATTTAATGTTAATGAGACAATTTCAATATCTTTCAAGGATGCCCCAGTACAGACGGTGTTACAAGTATTATCTGAATTTGCAGGTTTAAATCTCGTAGTTAGTAGTAGTGTGCGCGGTAATATTTCTATTGACCTAAAAAATGTGCCTTGGAATGAGGTAATGAATATTGTTTTAGTTAGTAAAGGCTTAGCTACGAAAAAAATGAGTAGTATATTGTATGTAGCCACTGCAGCTGAAATCGCTGCTCAAGAGCAGTTAGAGTTACAAACAAAACGCTCATTAGAGAATAATGCTACTTTAGTGACTGAATTTATACCGCTAAATTATACTACTGCTCAAGCTGCACAAACAGTTATCACTTCGATGGCAAAACAAAATGGTGGTATTATGTCACCTCGAGGCAATATTACCTCTGATGCACGGACAAATACTTTAATAGTAATAGATACCGAAGAAAAGCTACCGCGTATAAGAGAGGTTGTCAATGAAATTGATATACCAAATGATCAGGTTTTGATAGAAGCTAGAATCGTCGAGATACTTAGAACAAGTAAGCTTGAGCTAGGTTTTAACTATGGAGTTAGTGATCCAGCTGGAAGAGTTAATGTAGGTTTGGATACTTTTAATAGTGGTGCTACACCAACACCGGGATCAACGCCGGGCCCATTTATTGGTACTACTGCGGAGCTTGCATACACTTTAGCTGGTGGAGTTAAGTTGAGTATGGAAATTAAAGCTCTTGAAAGTGAATCTCTAGCAAATGAGGTGGCATCACCACACTTAGTGGTTGCAAATAATCAAGTAGCTTTTATTAAAGATGGTTCTGATGTTCCATATAACCAAGCAACAGCTTCTGGTGCTGCTGCAATTGCTTTTCAAGAGGCAGTTTTAGAACTACAAGTAACTCCGCAAATTGCTCCAGATGGTAAAATTATTATGGATATCCTTGTTACTAAAAACTCAGTAGGTGCTTCTCCTGGTAAAACTCCTGATGGTGGTGATTTACCACCGATTATCAAAAAGAGAGAGATAACTACAAAAGTTATGACAAAAGATGGAGATACAGTGGTAATAGGTGGTATATATCAAAAAGTTCAAAAAGAAGAGCGTAATAAAATTCCACTGTTAGGAGATATTCCTTATTTAGGTTATTTATTTAGCTATATAAGAATCCAGGATCAAGATTCGGAACTTTTAATTTTTATAACTCCAAAAATCATTCAGTCACGTGTTCAAAAATGATAGCAGATAATAGTTGCAAAAGTATTAATATTTAGGTATCGTATAGCCTATAATTTTTATGTACGAGGGGTGATTAGTAACAAACTATCACAGTGTATAATTAACTTACAATTTTGAGTCAAAAATGATAAGAACAAAAAATATTTTCTTAATTGGTCCAGTGGGTGCTGGAAAATCTACTATTGGTAAGCAGTTAGCAAAACAGTTAAAATTAGAATTTATCGATTCTGATAATGTTATTGAAAAAAAATGTGGTGTTGATATTAATTGGATCTTTGATTTAGAGGGCGAAGAAGGTTTTAGAAAGCGTGAAAGAGAAGTTATTGCTGAGATTTTAGTTGAAAAGCAAAATATAGTTTTAGCTACAGGTGGTGGTGCTATACTTGATCCAGATACTAGGTCATTATTGTCATCACGAGGTAAGGTTGTATACCTTGAGGCGACTATTGAGCAACAACTTGAGAGAACTTCTAAAGATACGAAAAGACCACTGTTAAGAGTTGATGATAAAAGACCAGTTCTTGAGAAACTTATGATAGAGAGAGAACCACTGTACAGAAGTATCGCTGATGTGGTTGTAGAAACTAATGGTGCAACAGTTAAAAATATTGTCAATAAAATATCGACATTCTTAGTAGAAGAAACTATTCTGTGATCAATAAGTTATTAGTAAACCCTACTTTTAGTGCTAGTTATTATATTATTATTGAATCATCGCTAGATTTTTCGCATATTCTTAAATATGTTGTTAACAAACAAGTTTTGGTTGTTACAAATACTACAGTAGAAAGTTTATATTTGACTAGACTTTTGGTGGCTTTATCAGGTAATCTAAATGTTAAAACTTGTATTTTAGGTGATGGTGAGCAATATAAATCACAACAAAGTTTAGATAAAATACTGTCAACTTTATTAGAGAACCAGTTTACGCGTAACTCAACTGTCTTAATTGCTTTGGGTGGTGGAATAATAGGTGATATTACAGGCTTTGCTGCTGCTATATATCAGCGCGGTGTCGATTTTGTCCAAATACCGACAACATTGCTTTCACAAGTTGACTCATCAGTAGGTGGTAAGACTGCTATAAATCATCAGCTTGGTAAAAATATGATAGGTGCTTTTTATCAACCTAAACTTGTTTATACCTCTGTAGAGTTTTATAAAACTTTGCCACAACGCGAATACATTGCTGGTATGGCTGAGGTTGTCAAATATGCTTTTATGTCAAAAAAATTTTATCTTTGGCTTGACTCAAATAGAGACAAAATATTGGCAAAAGATAATGCTACTTTGATAGAGATGGTAAAAAGAAGCTGTCAGGTTAAGGCTCAAGTTATTGCTGCGGATGAAAAAGAGATAACAGGAGCTAGAGCTATTCTAAACTTTGGCCATACATTTGGTCATGCTATAGAGAAGTGTCAAAATTACCTTGGTCTAAAGCATGGTGAAGCTGTGGGTATCGGTATGACTCAAGCTATTGATTTTTCTCACTTTTTATCGATGATAACTTCACAACAAGCTGAAGCGTTTAAAGACTTTATTTGTAGTTTTAATATATCTATAGAGTTTCCTAATGATATTTATAAATCTGAATATCTAAATGCAATGCTGATAGATAAAAAAAATAGTAACAATCAATTAAAGTTTATTTTGATTAGTGATATAGGAAAATTAAAATTAATAACAAAGTCTAAAAGTGATTTAGAAAACTTTCTAGAGCTGAAATTTAACTAATTCAAAATCTTTTAGCAATATTGATTTTGGTCTGTAGATTAGATTTATATTAGCTGTGAGTTGCTTTAGACTTTGGATTTATAGGATTTACAATAATCTAAGTTGTATAAAATTTTTGAACTAAGGTTTAAATATTGCAGAAAGCAAATATTATTTTTTTAGGCTAATAATATTGTTGATTTAGCTTTTATTATCAATTAATTTGCAAGTAGCTTTTTTTAGTTCATTTCTATAGTAGTCTAGATTCTTTGCAGATTCAACTTTTAGATCTTTTATTTGTTGATTTAGAAAAGTGATTTGGCTTTCTAAACTTTCTTTTAGATCAGATATTCGTTGTTTAGCTTGCTCTTGGACAAGGTCACAATATGACTTAGCATCTTTAGCTAATCTTTCAGCGGTTTCGCGACGAATGCTTTCTTTAACTAAAGCAGAATATAATTTTTTTATTTTGATGTCATCATCAGACTCATTAAGAAGCGTTGACCATTCATCTGAGATGTTGCTGAATAAATCTAGCTCATCAATATCTTGAAGTATTTTTATAACATTTTGACTAATAGCCATTAGATTTTTAATCCTTATAATATTTAATTTGTTTGAAAAAATTATTTTGGATAAGCAATAGTGTTATGAATAAACCTATAAATTCTAATGCAAATGGTACCAGATTGTTTAGCTAATTAAAAGAGTATTTTTTCAAATATTTATATAAGTATATTGGTTGTATTAAGTGTATAGTATAAACTAATGTAATTCCTATATTTGTGTAGTTATTAATATGTTAACAAAGAACGGTAATATTATGTTTAGTTCTATTGATAAAATCAAGTACTCTGCACGTAGGGGTATGCTAGAGCTTGATATAATTTTAGAGCCATATTTAAATAATTGTTATATGAACGAGGATCTTTCTAGTAAAAAACTTTTTGCTGAGTTTTTAAATAGTGAAGATATTAATATGTTTAATTGGCTTTTTAAAGGAGTTACTCCACCACAAAAATATCAACAGCTCATAGACAAAATTATTAAAGAAAAGAAAAAATTTAATCAAAATAAATTGAAGTAGATAAAAAAGGTGTTGTATGAATGACTTATTAAATCACTCAGGAGAATATCCTATTTCTAAAGAAATAATGAATATATCTAAATATTGGCTTATTGATGAAAAAGAAGCGATGGCAAAGCTTGTTGAAAAAGCTCATATGTCAAGTGTTCAAAAAGCACAAGTTAGAGAAAGAGCTTATGGCTTAGTAGAAAAAGTCAGAAAGTGTAGGCTCAAAAAATCTGGTATTGATGCTTTTATGATCGAGTATGATTTATCTTCAGAAGAAGGAATAGTACTGATGTGTTTAGCTGAGGCACTTTTAAGAGTACCTGATAAATATACTATTGATCTACTTATCAAAGACAAACTTACAAGTGCTGTATGGAAAAGTCATTTTGGTATGGAAAAACACTTATTTGTTAATGCCGCAACATGGAGCTTAATGCTAACTGGTAAAATTCTCAAAGATCAACATCGCTCTTATAGAAAAGTTTTTCAAAACTTTCTTAAGAAAACTAGTGAGCCTGTGATTCGTCAAGTGATGAAGCAAGCGATAAAAATCGTTGGTAAGCAATATGTACTTGGTGAAACTATCGAGGAAGCTCTCAAGGTATCACAAGCTAAAGTGGTTAGAGGCTATAGTTACTCTTATGATATGCTTGGTGAAGCTGCAATGACAATGGATGATGCTGAATACTATTATAGTCAGTATCTTTATGCAATACATGAGTTAGCTAAGTATACAACAGATACAGAAATCAAAAAAAATCCAGGAATTTCTATAAAATTATCTGCTTTACATCCACGCTATGAGGTTGCAAAGCACCAAAGAATTCATACAGAGTTATATCCAAAACTACTTAAGCTTACACAATTAGCAAAAGAGTATAATGTTGGTATGAATATAGATGCCGAGGAAACAGAAAGATTACAAATATCATTAGAACTAGTAGAAAGACTAGCTCATGAACCATTGTTAGAAGGATTTAATGGAATTGGTATCGTTGTTCAGGCATATCAAAAAAGAGCTCTTTATGTATTAGACTATCTAGCAAAACTTGCTAAAAAAACTAATAGAAGATTTATGATTCGCCTAGTTAAGGGTGCATACTGGGATACTGAGATTAAGCATGCTCAAGAGCAAGGTTTGGCAGGTTATCCAGTATTTACGCGTAAATATCATACAGATGTGTCATATCAAGCTTGTGTTAAACAGCTTTTTGAGAATCAACAATATATTTATCCTCAGTTTGCAACTCATAATGCTCAAACTGTAGCTGTAGTGTTTGAGTTAGCTAATGGCAATAGAGATTTTGAGTTTCAGTGTTTACATGGTATGGGTGATCCTCTATATGACAATATCGTCGGTAAAGAAGGCTATGAAGATATTCCATGTAGAATATACGCTCCAGTTGGTGGACATAGGCATCTTTTAGCATATTTAGTAAGAAGATTACTAGAAAATGGAGCTAATAGTTCTTTTGTTAATAGAATTGTAGATGAGAATTTACCGATTGAAGAGTTAATAGAAGATCCTGTCAAAAAAGCTATTGATCATGGCTGTGGTCAGCATCCTAATATAACTTACCCAAAAGATATAGTTGCACCAAGGTTAAATTCAAAAGGTCATAATACTAATGATTTTGCTATTTTGGCTGATATGTACAAACAAATAGAAAAATATACGCTTAAAAATACATATAAAGCAAAACCTATAGTTTCTAGCATTGAGCTTGATAAAACAATAGCTGAAAATGTTATAAATCCAAATACTAATGAAGTCATTGGTAGCGTAATTAATGCTGATGCTAAGATTGCTAAAAGAGCACTAAAAAATGCTCAAAGTGCTTTTGAGGATTGGAGTAATACACCAGCGGCAAAAAGAGCTGATATTTTAGAGAAATTTGCGGATCTTTTAGAAGAAAATACCAATAAATTTATTGCTATAGCAATGATTGAGGCTGGTAAGACTTTAACTAATGCTATAGATGAGGTTAGAGAGGCTGTAGATTTTTGTCGCTATTATGCAGCACAAGCTAGAAAAGAATTTAATGGTCCTATTGAATTACCAGCTTTATCTGATCACCTTAAGCAGATAGAGTTTACCGGTCGTGGAGCTATGGTGTGTATTAGCCCTTGGAACTTTCCATTAGCAATATTCTTGGGGCAGATTACTGCTGGTTTAGCAGCTGGTAATACAGTAGTTGCTAAACCAGCTGAACAGACTCCAATAATTGCTTACAAAGCAGTTAAGCTTTTATTTAAAGCTGGTTTACCTAAGAATGTTTTACAATTTACACCTGGTGATGGTATAACAGTTGGTAGTGCTCTAGTGAAGGATCCAGTATGTAAGGGTGTGATTTTTACAGGCTCTATAGAAGTTGCAGCTATTATAAACCAGACTTTAGCAAATAAATCTAGTGAAATAGTGCCATTTATTGCCGAGACAGGTGGACAAAATACTATGATTGTTGATTCATCATCACTTCCTGAGCAGGTTACAGCGGATGTAATACGCTCAGCTTTTGATAGTGCGGGACAACGCTGCTCGGCATTGCGTATTTTATGTCTTCAGGAAGATATTGCTGATAATTATATCAAGATGATAGTTGGTGCAATGAAAGAGCTTAAAATAGGCGATTCTAAGTATATTGATACTGATGTTGGTCCTGTAATTGATAAAGAGGCTGCATATAATCTAAATGCCTATATTGAAGAGAAAAAAAGCCAGTTTAAGCTTATATATCAAGTTCAGCCTAATCAAGATACACAAAAGGGTACATTCGTGATGCCTACTGCTTTTGAGATAAATAAAATATCTGACTTAGGTAGAGAGCAATTTGGTCCAATTTTACATATTTTGCGTTTTAAGGCTAATCAACTAAATAAACTTATCAAAGATATTAATGCTACAGGATATGGTCTAACAGCTGGTGTGCATAGTAGAATTAATGAAGTAATGAATTATGTCAAAAACAACATCAAAGCTGGTAATGTTTATGTAAATAGAAATATTGTTGGGGCTGTAGTTGGTGTTCAGCCATTTGGTGGTCAAGGTAAATCTGGAACAGGCCCTAAAGCTGGTGGTCCTTATTATATGCATCGTTTAGCTAATGAAAAATGTTTAGGAATTGGGGCTGTTGAAGAGATTTATAATCCTGAAAAAATAGCTGAAGATGAAAAGCAGACTAGCAAGCTTATTAAATCTAAATATATTATTACAAACATTGTTGCTGGTGAAAAAGCTAAAAAAGATAAATATACTAATCTTAAAGCAGCTAATGGTAAAACGATTGGTAAGAAATATATAGCCTCTGTAAATACAGTAGATACTACTATAGAAATTGCTAGTAAAGAGGCAGAGTTATGGAGTAATGTTAATGCTGAACAAAGAACTACTATTATTGAGAAGTTTTTGGAACTATTAAAGAAAGAGCGTTACCTGATAGCTTCATGTCTTGTCGTAGAGTCGAATGTTTCGGTAGAAGATGCACATACTCAAATAGATAAAACTATTCATCAGGTGGCATATTACTGTCTTCAAGCTAAAAAAGAGTTTATTCACCCACAACTTTTACCTGGACCTACAGGTGAGATTAATGAGTTAAGCTTAAAAGGTCGTGGTGTTGTAGTAAGTATGTGTTCAAGTTCTGATTTACTAATTAGATTTGTTGGTCAGACAACTGCTGCTTTATTGGCAGGTAATACTGTAGTAGCTAAGCCAGCATATACTGGTAATTTAACTGCTTATAATATTGTTAAATTAATGCTAAAAGCAGGGATTAACCCTAAGGTGATTCATCTAGTCTTATCAGATGATGAGGAGATAACATCAGCATTGTTATTTAACAGTAAAGTTGTACTAGTTGCTTTTTCTGGTAGTATCTCTGCGGTTAAACAAGTTCACCAAGCTTTAGCATTGCGCAAAGGTGCTATTATACCTTTTGTTGCTGAGAGTGTTGCTAAAGATGGTAAGTGTACAAGCTTATCTATGGAAACAGCTTCACCATTATATTTACGCAGATTTGTCGTTGAAAAAACTGTAAGTGTTGACACAACTGCCTCTGGTGGTAATGCTTCTTTAATGAGTCTAGAAGAATAAATAATATTGCAAAATATCTCTGCTTTCATCTAATTTTTAAAAATAATATAAGGAAAAAAATGAGTAATGTATCTTGCTAAAAAGATGTAACTGTTTAGTACTGTTCTTATTAGTGATGCCTTAGTGGTTGTCTCAGGCTGGCTCTTTGGTACGTAGTTGACGGTTTTAAAATGCTAGCAATTGGGCATTTTGGGTATGGATTTTCCTACCATGGTAGTTTTAATGATTTCACTTGGTTTAGGTAAAGTAGTACCTATGTCTCTGGTTAGAGGAGCTACTACTAGATCTAGTGATATATCTCATAATAGTATATTTGCGATTCCACTTTCTTTTGCAAATTGGTTTGGTATTGTTGTAGTGATCTCATCTGAAGCTTTAGCAACACCCAAAATATTTTATGGTGTTAAATCTATGAACTAGTTGATGCAAAAATGGTGTCTTAACTCATCAGGTAGAGCATTTTCTCTATTAGTATTACCTTTATAATATTTCTACTATCACTACTTTTAATAATGGCTGTGCCAGTTATTATTGTTTTGATATTTATAACATATGCACTTATGCATAGCCATGATCATATGAGTATGTTTCAGCTGATATTCCAAATAATAGTTAGTTTGGTTTCTCATCAGTATTGACTGCTATAGTTGCTGGTGGTTTGATACATTTAATGGTTTTCAAACTGTTGTGGCATATGAAAGTGAAGTTGAAAATACTGGTAGAAATGTACCATTAGCAATTATATTACCTTAGTTTTAGTATTGGCTTTATATCTTGGTTTACAATATACATTTATGCTAGCTGTTCCACATGAATATTTAGTAGTGAGTAAAGTGTAGCTAGGCTAGCTTAGATTTTTTCATTTTTATTACAATTATTAACCTTATTAGTTTGGCTATATTTTTTTACTTATACTTATCATTGATAGTGTGATCAGTCCATCAGTAACCGTGTATACTTAAGGTGCTTCTTCAAAAATGCTATATGCGATGGCATAAAAATGACAGATGTCAAGATATTTTACAAAATTACTCCAAGTGTTGATATATAGTGCAGATATTTACTTGCTAATTTTATCTTATCGGTAATATTTTTATTTTTCTCAGACAACTGGTCATGATTAATGTTAGTAGTTATAACATTTCTATTATAGGCTATATATGGTTGCGACTGTTAGTATAGGTGCATTAGCTACACGATAGAGTATTTGGGTTAGTTTTATTTGTAGTTTTAACTTTATTACTAATACTGTGCAAGTAGAAACTCAGATTAATATGAGTATTATACTAATAGTGTTAATGACTATCTAGGATAGTATTGAGTATAGAAGAATAAATATCAAAAAAACTTCTTATGCTTATGTTACCTTTATAATTATTTGTATGTTTAATTACTCAATAACAAACTATATTGCTGATTAACTTGTTGTAGCAATATTTTGGGTTTGCTATAGATAAGGTTATATAGCATTTTGTAGATTTCCAGCAAACAAGAAAAATATTATTGTTGATTGATGCTTATTAGCTATAGTTTTTGAGGTTTTATCTATCTATAATATAATTCTATTATTATCAAGTTTTTCAAACAATGAAAGATACAAAGTGGATTTTAGTTATTCTCTGTTTTGGGTATTTTATAGATTTTTATGATCTAACAGTATTTAGTGTTTCTTATGTTGATCTATTGAAACAACAGTTTAAAATATTTGATTCTACTAAAATCCAACAAATATATTATCTAATAAATAATATTCAGATGATAGGTATACTAGTTGGGGCAATTCTTTTCGGTATTTTAGCAGATAAATTTGGTCGTATTACAGTTATCAAATACAGTATATTACTTTATTCAGTAATGACAATATTATGTATATTTGTATATAATATTTATATATTTGTGTTGTTAAGATTTTTAGCATATCTTGCTTTAGCGAGTGAATTTGCGGTTTCAAGTGTTTTAATTGTCGAATTTTTTCCACCAAAAATAGCTTCTTGGGGTATGAGTCTCTTATATATTTTAGGTGTTTTAGGTGGGGTGGCTGCGACACTTTGGGGTATATTTTCTTATAAGGTGATGTTTATTTTTGGTGGATTTGCTGGCTTGGGTATATATGCTTTTAGAAGAATTCTTGAGGAATCGCCATATTTTATTGAGTTGTATACATCAGATAGATTTAAAAATGCTGGAAGTGTGGTTTTTCTTTTTAAAAATTACAGTAAGCCATTGATATTAAATTTTCTAATTACACTACCTTATTTCTTTGTTATTACTGTAATGTTTGCTTTAGTTAAGTTTATTGCTACTGATATCGATTTTGCTAAATTAGTGAAGATATTTTTATTTGGTTTCTTTGCAGGAAATATTATTAGTTGTATTATTAGTGGTATTTATAACCAGTATTTCAAGTCACCAAATTTATTTTTTATTATAAATATTATTATATTTTTAATAAGTATTTTTGCTTATAGATATATATCGAGTAATTTTATCTTCATATATGGGATATTTATCGGTTTGATGGGTGGTGGTTATAATATTATGTGGGCGCAATATGCTGCTACTGAGTTTCCAACAGAAGTTCGTTCATTAGCTTGTAACATGATATTTGCTTTAGGTAGGACAAGTAGTATTTTCTTTGGAATTATTTTTACATCTTGGCTTGCTAGTGAAGGGCTCTTTAGACAAAGAGTTAATATCCTTGCTATTGCTGTAGCAATTATAGTTTTATTAATTATTTTCTTTTATAAAAGAAAAAAGATTTTAGTAAATAGAGAATAATATTTTATGGCAAATAGAATTTTGTTTGGAATTACTGGAAGTGTATCAGCTTTTAAAACAGTAAATCTAATCCGTCTTTTTATAAAAAGCGGTACTCAATGTAAGGCTATTGTTACTAAGGGAGCTCAACAATTTATTAAACCTGAGCTTTTAGTAGCTTTAGGTTGTGATGTTTATATAGATAAAAAACTAGATATGTTTTGTTATCAGCAAAGTATGGCACATATAAATTTACCACGCTGGGCAGACAAGATATTTATAATTCCCGCATCAGCAAACACTCTATCTAAATTAGCTTATGGCTTAGCTAATGATTTACTTAGTCAAGTTATCCTTGCTAATAAGGATAATTCTAAGGTGTATCTTGCTCCAGCTATGAATGTAAATATGTGGCAAAATAAACTAACTCAAGATAATGTCAAAAAACTTCAAGCTTTAGGGTTTAATTTGATATTACCAGATGAAGGTCTTCAAGCTTGTGGCGATAGTGGTGGTGGTAGACTGCATGAGCCTGAAGAGTTATTTAAGTTATTAGATACTTCTCAAGATTTTAAAGATAAAAAAGTTCTCATAACAGTAGGAGCAACTGTTGAAGATATTGATGGTGTTAGATATTTATCAAACTATAGCTCGGGTAAGATGGGATTTGCTTTAGTAAAACAACTGCTTGCTAGAGGTGCAAATGTGACTATGCTTAAGGCCAAAACCACAATTAATTTTGATATAAATCATAGTCAGCTAAAAATAGTTAAAACTCTAAGTGCTGATGAGATGAATCAAGCAATGCTAGAGCTAGCAAAAGATAGTGATATCTTCATTGGTTGTGCTGCAGTTGTTGATTATAAAATCAAAAATAAATTTACTAATAAAATTAAAAAAACAGATGATAGTTTAACTTTAGAGTTTATAAAAAACCCTGATATTTTGATTAATTGTAAGCAGCATTATCCACAAATTTTTGCGATAGGTTTTGCTGCTGAATCAGAAAATATAATCGAATATGCCCAAGCTAAGCTTATCAAGAAGAATCTAAACATGATTGTGGCAAATGAAACGAATGTTTTTGGTAAAGATGACTCTTCTGTGACAATATTATCTAAACACCAAAATAAACAATATAAAACTAAATCAAAGTCAGAAATAGCTAAAATAATATTAGATTTCGCTAAGGAGATAATATGAGCGTTATAGTAGCAGCATTACTTACGATTATGCCTACGCCCCTAAAGTTGTATACTTTATTAACAAATTTTTCAAATTGATCATCATTTTAAGTTCAACTTCCACTGCCAAAATATCACTGGAATTTTTAGTTAATTTTTGAAGTTCTTTTAAATTATTAGCATCTTGTTTTTTTCTTTTATGGTTTTTAGCAAAATGCGAAGCGATATTACTTTACCTCTATACCACTCACCTGTTACAATGACTACTTTATTTTAAGCTTATTAGCTGGCATAACTTTCATAAATATGAATAGGCTTTATTTATCATCTCTAAAGTTAAACTAGAGGTTGACTTTCTTTGAATATTTTTTTTTGACTTTTTTATATTTTCTACTTTTAAAATTTAAAACTGTGTGCTTGTTGTAGTAATGTTGAAAACTATCTCCCATTCCTAAAAAAACCTAGAAAATAATTTTACATGTAACTTAATCAGCATGTAAAGTCTCTTTTATTTCTCCTATATTCGCTCTCATAATTAAAAACATTATCATGTATTACCATATTTGCTGATGATACTAAATTATATTACTGCTATAGGACCGTCATTTGCATTTGATGATTTTTATCTGCAGGGTCTTGGCGTCATTACATCTTTAGTTTTAAATATGCTTTCTAATTTTAGTAGCTACATCATCACCAGCGTCACTCACTTTTTATTTGACCTAGGTGGTTAAATTATTATTTTCATCAGAGTAACCTGCAGAAAATAAACTAATGACTAATACTACACCTAGACGTTTTTACTACTTGTTGGTAGAATAGTTTCAATACTTTTGACTTATTTTTTCATAAGTCTCCTCCTTTCTTTACTCATTCAAAGCTTTGTGTTTCAAACTTTTACATTCACTTTGAATTACAGTTATAAACAACATCATAAACTTTTCTACATCATATTTTAATTATTTTAAATTTATAATTAATAATATATCTTGTAAAGAATAAATTAATTTAAAAATACTTATATCCTAGAAAATATTATTTTATTTATTTTAAAATTTGATTATTAATTATTTATAAAAGCTAATTATACTCAATAAATAGATTTTAATATTGTAAAAATCTAAAAGTTAACTTTTAAACATATGTTAATGAAATTTCTAGTTAAAATATCTGGTAAAAACTTACTTCTTGCTACTTAGTAAGTATTAATAATGCCTTGTTGTAGAAACTATAAAAAATGATTCTTTATGTTAAAGTTGATTTTGAAAATATCAATCATTTCTTAATTTATATTTATGTTAAGGAAATCAATAAACAAGAAATAAGGAAAGTTGATTATAGCTTACAATGAGAAAAATAATTCAAATAGAGCTAAAAGCTTAAACTAGAAAATAGCATGATCCTGAGTCATTTTCTGAAATGGGTAAAAAAGGTGGCTCTACAAACAAAAAATAGATAATAAAATAATTCTTCACAATTTCTAAACTAGAGTTCTAAATTAAGCTTTGATTAGTATATAATGTAACATAATTAGAAATTTGCTAGATTTATGATAATTCTTTCTTCATCACGTGAAATCTACTATTGGTTTAGCCAAGAGTTATATTAGTTTCTTTTAGAACTAACTCGCTTACTTCCTAAGGTTTAGTAATTAGTTTATTAAGCAAAAGCTTTAATTCTGGTACATATTTGCGGATATATTTCATAAGCTTCAAATTTTTAGTTTGTAACATTGGGTAAAAATCCTAAAGTATGATGCTGCATCTAAGCCATAGCCAGCTACCCATTGCCAGTTAGCATTATTACTTACAAATTCAGCATCAAACAACCATTTTTTACCGATATACTATAAATTTTGTACGGCATTGAAGATTTGATTTGGAAATTATTTAACCAAAATATAAATATGGTGATAGAGTCGATGTTGCGTCTGTACTCATATAATTACAAGCCGTTTATAATCTTTAATCTTAGTAGTTTAAAAGTTCAAGTAGCTTTGCCGTGGCTTGTTCACCAACTTGCCACTCCTTTATGATGTTTTGCCAAGTCAGTTTTGGCTCTAGTAGTTTGAGTGAATCTAAAGTATCAGAGTTAGCTAATTACTAGTTTATTTAAAACAGTTTTTTTAAGATTTGGTTGATATTTGCTAATTTTAATAAGTTCTTTGTAAAATGGTGTATAGATTTTATAATGATTATCATCTTTTTTTGCACTACCATGATTCTATAAGCAAATTGCCATTAAAACTAATGAGATTTATATTTTTGCTCTTGAAGAAACTTTTTAATTTTAGTATCTCAATCTATGCTATATTTGTCATAATATTTATTCCAATATAAATCAGTGATATTATTTTCCTGGACAAGTTTTTTTTTTATAATTTATAAAGGATTTCCTTTGTAAAATTTTAGTTTGTCAGCCAAAGATTTATTTAGATTAGCTAAAGAGTGATGTATCAAAAGTTTACTAGCATTACCAATTGCTTAACTTTCACCTAGGATAAATATTATTTGATAGTTTCATCAGCTTAGCTAGCATGAGTAAGAGCGGGATTATTAGCTACGCGTATTGGCGAAACCAGTGTATTGCTATTTTTTTAGACATATTTCCTCTTTTAATATGTTATATAACATTTCTACATGTATATCAGATTCGTTTAAACATGGTATTAGACTAAATTCTTTGCCACCTTTTTCAATAAAGTTATGTTTTTCTGTAATTGCTAATTCCTCCAAAGTTTCTAAGCAATCAACACTAAACCCTGGAGCTATGACAACAACCTTTTTATTTTGTTTTGCTAGTTCTGCAAGTTTAAATGTTGTATATGGCTTTAGCCACTTTTTATGACCAAAACGCGATTGAAAAGATAATGTAAAATCAATATTATGGTATTTATTTTGAAGAGACTCTTTAATTAAGCGATAAGTTTTATGACAATGGCAGTAATAAGGGTCACCCTTGTCAAAATATTGTTGTGGCAAGCCATGAAAAGAAAAAACAACAGTATCAGGCGTATATTTCAAGTTATTAATATGGATGTCAACTTGTTGGCTAATCGTTGATATATAATGATTATTATCGTAATAAGGATTTATACCCTTAATAGTTGGTTGCCAGCGTAATTTAGTTATAACTCTATAAACTTCATCGTAAACTGTAGCCGTAGTAGTTGCAGAGTATTGAGGATACATCGGAAATATTATTATTTCTGTAGCACCTTTCTCATGAAGACTTTTGATCTTAGTTTCAATACTTGGATTACCATAGCGCATTGCACAATCAACTATATAACTATCTAATCTAGCATCTAATTTTTTTGCAAGATTTTCAATATAGAATAATAATGGAGATTTGTTGTGTTGTTTATCCCAGACTGCTTCATAAGGATGGACATTTTTTTTAGATCGTACTGGTAGGATAAACAAGTTTAAGATTAATTTCCATAGTATTGGATTAGCTTCTATCACTCTACGGTCAGATAGAAATTCTTTCAAGTATCTTTTAATTGATTTAGCATCATAATTGTCTGGAGTTCCAAGATTGAGCAATAGGATAGCTTGTTTGTTATATTTACTGTTATATTGTTGCATGATTTTACTAATTTTAATCTTAATCTAAGAGTAATTTTAACAAATAATCTGTTTGCTAAAGTTAAATTTTTTCATATAAGTCTATAAACATCTATAATGAAGTTAGAATAATAGGTCTTCTAAGGAGATACAATATGAAAAAAATAATTTTGGTAGCAGTAGGATTGTTGAGTGTAGTTACTGGCTATGCTTATATGCATCTAGCAAACCCATATAATATGTATTATGGACCTGAGGTTGAAGAAGAACGAGCTCAAGGAGCTGCTTATGTTCCACCTGATAGAGAGTTTATCAACTCAAGGTATGGTGAGTATATAGACAATAGAGAAGTAGAGTTTAGCCCAGGAGATGACGCTAATAGATTATTCTGGTCTTATAGTCAGCCATAATTTTAGGGAGACTAAGATGTTTTAAAAAAGTATTGTTTATATAGTTTTTTGTTGATTGTTTGGATTTGTATTAGCTTGTTCTCAGAGAATAGTAATTTAATTTAGATATAAAAGTTAATGGAGGTAAAAATTTTTAAAATCCAAAGAAATCAAAAATTATGTTAAAGAATTCAATGATAAAAACTCTACAAAGTATCAAATAGAACGTATTAAATTCTCTAAATCTTATCAATATAAAAATGTTGAGCTGCTATAGTATCTTTAGTGGAACCTTTTTCTATTAGTTCAAATAAATATAAGAGTAAATATCATCATGATAAAATTTAAATTAAAATTATTCTACATGCTTAAAGTATTAGCTATAAATCATTATCGATCATTATTAGATTTTAGTGATTCATTTGAAAAGTTTTAATATAATCATAGGAGCAAATGCTAGTGGTAAATCAAATTGATATAAGGATATAATAATTTTAGCTGAGACTAATCAATGATGAGCGACTCACTCTTTAGCCAAAGATGGAGGTCTTAATACTACATTTTGGTAGGTCCTGAGAAAAGATATAAGCATTGGCTTTGTATTATGCAAAATCAGTATTTAGAAATATAAGATTAGGACATTTCTGCATAGCTATAGCTGTATATATAGTAGAGTGCACACCATATTCTAGAGATCACACCCCGTTTGGGATTTGTACCCACTTAAAAAGTTTTATCTTTAATGTTGGATTTTCTACTTTTTCGTTTTTAGTAAGTCATATCTATATGATATTATCTTGCTTATTTTGCTCATAGTACAGGTCCGTTGCTGTAGTATATATTAGCTAAGATTTACTAAAATATATTATACTTTAATAAATTTTAGTATTTAATTAAACTCATGTATATACACAAAATAATTTTATTTATATTTAGCACTATATTTTTTGATTTATGCTTCGCTAAAAATCCACAGTTATATTTATTCCTAGGATGGGATGCCGCAAAGGATCATATTGAAGAACTAAATAATCCAGAGGTTAAAGGAGTCCAGATAATTTACTCTTGGAAAAAATTAGAGCCAGATGAAAATAAGTATGATTTTTCAGCTATTGAAGGTGATTATCAAGTTTTAAAAGGCTATGATAAAAAGTTATTTATTCAGCTACAAGATAGATCTTTTGATACGAACAATATTCCTGTACCAAAATACCTACAGTCAAATAAGTATGACGGAGGTATTGTAGAGCAAAAGTATTTTGCTAGAGAAGGTTATCCAATAAGGGTAGGTTGGGTAACAAAACAATGGAACCCAAATGTGAAAGATAGATTTCATAAACTCATAGAGCAATTGGCAAAAGAGTTTGATGGTAAAATAGCAGGAGTTAACTTACCAGAGACTGCTATAGATATTAATCAAAAATTCTTTAATCATAAATTTTGTAATATTTATGTTAATACAATTATAGATAATATGCTTTTTTTAAAACAACAATTTAAAAAAAGTAAAGTTATTCAATACGTTAATTTTTTAACATGCGAATGGAATAATGATCATGGTTACATGCAGAAAATATTTACTGCTGCACGCAAAAATAATATAGGTTTAGGTAATCCAAATACTGTACCCTATAGAAAATCGCAGATGAAGAATAGTTATCGATTTTTCAATAAATATAAGTCTAGCTTAAATACTATTGCAATTGCTGTACAGGAGTCTGATTATACATATACAAACCCCAAAACATTAAAGAAATTTACTCCAGAACAATTATATGATTTTGATAAGGATTATCTTGGGGCTGATATTATATTTTGGAATATCAAGCAACCAGAGTTTGAAATTGTTTTAAAACTATTCGCTAATAAATAATAGATTTAGATATAAAAATCTGCAAACTCATAAATAACTTGGATCTTCTTAGTCATGAATATTCTATTGCGATACTTTTTTGCTTAGCTACTTGATAGCCTAGTAAGTTTGCAATGAAGCCTAAACTCATATATATTCCAGCAATTTACCATATCACATTAGAGATGGTCATATACAAACCTTATTTGCGAGTTTAGTAAGTTCAGATATTAATAATTTAGTAACGATACCTATAGGTATAGAATATCCTATTTTGCACTTAGTTGCGATAAATATTTAGTATTTATCTCTAACTACTTGAGTACTAGTGACTATACCACTATCAGTTGAGTAGTAGTTAATTTTTAAAAAACATCATTAAAACTTACTAAATAAATCTAAAGTTTCAAAATCATCATATAAGATAGTGAATATTTCTAACGTCTTTTTTTGATTAAATTTTATTTAGAGATAATACAGTAAAACAATCCATTTTATATTAATTAATATCTAATAAATATTTAAATTATAAAAATATAATTTTCATTTTAAATGTATCAAACCAAATTGGGATAAAAGAGTTTTTTGATAATATTAATTTCCTAATCAAAAAAATAGGCCTAGTTTGTAAAATGGTACAGGTAAAACAACTACAAGTTAATCTAACAACGTATAAAGGTGATTGAAGAAGTTGAACTAGAGTAGTTTGTAGCACTAGAAGAATTAGAAACTATTAACTAAGTTTAGGCGTTATAAGCTTCATCCCAATTACCTGTTAAGCCAGCAACTTCATACTCGGTGACACGGTTTTCAAAGAAGTTAGTGTGATCTGCACCATTTAGTATCCACTCTAACCATGTTAGCGGGTTTTTTTCAATATTATAAATTTCTTTCAAGCCAAGCTGATTTAAGCGTCTATCAGTGATATGACGAATATATTGCTTGACTTCATCAGCTTTAAGACCTTCGATAGTCCCAAGCTCATAAGCTAGGTCAATAAATTTATCTTCAAGTTCCACAGCTTTGCTAGCCATTAGATAAATTTCTTTTTTGAATTCATTGTCAACTATGTAAGGATTTTCTTGACAGTAAATTCTAAATAATGCTGCATTACCTTCGACGTGCATTGACTCATCACGAATTGACCATTCGACTACTTTACCCATACCCTTCATCTTCCCAAAGCGTTGGAAGTTAAGTAGCATTGCAAAAGACGCAAATAAAGCTACACCTTCATTGAATACAGTCTTAGCAAGACATAGTCCTAAACCATGACGCGTAGTAGGGTCTGCGTCCATCATGAAATCAATTTTGTCTGTCATTGTTTTGTATTCTAAGAATGCGTGATACTCAGAATCAGGTAGACCTAAAGTATCATTAAGTAATGCATAGGCTCTTTGATGAATCCCTTCACGAGCAGCAAAAGATCCAAGCATATTTCTTATCTCATTGTTTTTAAATAAAGGAATAAACTGATCATAATAGTTCTGCCCAACTGCAACATCAGACTGGGTAAAAAGTCTTAAAATATTAGTAATATATTCTTTCTCAACTTTAGTTATTTTACCATTTTTCCAATCTGTGACATCTTCGGAAAGGTCAATTTCATCTTCTATCCAGTGAGCTTTTTCATGCTTTACAGTAAGATCAACAGCCCATGGATAGTTGAAAGGTTTATATGTTTTTGAAAAAGTAGTTAATGATGAACCTTTAACACGAGCAATTACCTCACCAGCTCTAGCCATAAGATTATCATAACCACCGATATGTACATCTCCAACAAATATCTGTGGCACTGTTTTGATGTGTTCTTCTACGAGAAGAATATTCTTATTTACTTCAGCATAGAACTCAGCTCTTTTGACATCATCGTCAAGTGATATCTGCTTAAAAGAGATATCATTAGCACCAAACCAACTTTTTGCAAGGTCGCAAAAAGGACAATTTGTTTTTGTATATATTTTTACTTCAACCATATTAACCTAATTTTTACTTAAAATTTTATCCGCATTAGACTTAAGCTCTATAAAGACACCTATATATTTATTATCGATGGATATTTGTGACACAGTTCAAATGGGTGGGAAAGTAACTTTGTCACTTTGGTTCATTTGATCATAAAATCTAGCGCGTTGAGCATAATCATCAATTACTGTTTCGTCAAAAGTTATATCATTTTCTTCGAACCATTGCTTTACCCAAACACAAAAGGGACAACCATTTCTAGTATATATTTTTACTTTCATACTTTATCCTTCACAAGCGATACACTCATTTTCTGACTGCTTAAGCTCTGAGAACTCAACAAGTCTTTTTTTCTCAACTTTTTTAGAAATATTTTCAGCTCTATTTGAAGTTTCTGTTCTTAGGTAATATAAACCTTTACAACCATATTTCCAAGCATTAAAGTGTACTTTGTGAAGATATTCACGTGAAGCTCCAGCTGGGAAAAATACATTTAATGATTGTCCTTGGCATAGATGTTTTTGGCGCTCACCACCTAGGTAGACCAACCAAACTTGATCCATTTCAATGGCAGTTTTGAAGACTTCTTTTAACTCTTTACAAAAAAAATCTAGTTGTTGAACTGAGCCGCCATTAGTAATAATACCTGACCAAACTTCCTCAGTATTTTTACCAATTTTTTCTAGCTCTTGTTCTAGATATTTATTTTTAGTTAGGTGTGAGCCAACTCGTGTTCTAGAGGTAAAGGCATTTGCTTTCCAAGGTTCAATACTTGGAGATGTATTCAAAATAAGTGAACTATTGGCATTAGGAGCTATAGCAAGTAAATGAGCATTTCTACGTCCAGTACCAGCCATATCTGGTGCTTCGCCTTTTTCTGCACCAAGTATAAGAGTTTCTTCTAGAGCTTGCTCTTTTATATGTTTGAATATCTCTTCATTAATTTCTTTTGCTCTTTGAGATTCAAAAGGCACACGATGAAGCTGTAAATAAGAATGAAAACCCATAGCCCCTAGACCTAGACTTCTTTCACGTGAAGCACTATATCTAGCTTTGGCAATTTCATCACCAGCATGATCTATAAAAAACTGTAATACATTATCTAAAAATCTAATTAGATCTTTGATAATAGAAGTATCTTTCCATTCATCATATTTTTCTAAATTTACAGAAGATAAGCAGCATACAGCTGTACGTTTTTCATCTGTAACTAGGTGAATCTCATTACATAGATTTGAGCCTTTGATTGTCAAACCAAGATTTTTTTGAGCTTTTGGTAAAGCTCTGTTAGCTGTGTCAATAAAGTTTAGGTATGGTTCACCTGTACGATAACGTGTTTCTAATATAGTTTCCCAAATTCTACGAGCTTTGATAACATCTCTTACTGTTTTGTCATCTGGATCAATAAGCTTCCAATCTTGATCATTTGAGACTGCTTGCATAAAGTCATCAGTAAGATTCACAGCATGATGTAGGTTTAGACATTTTCTATTGACATCACCTGTAGGTACGCGAATACCTAAAAACTCGATTATATCTGGGTGTGATACATCCATGTATGCAGCATATGAACCTTTACGAGTTTTACCTTGTCTATAGGCAACCATATCTGCATCTACTGTATGCATAAATGGGATAGGTCCAGGAGCTTTATCAGATACCGCGCGTACGCTAGACCAATGTCCACCGACTCCACCACCTTTTACAGATAACCATCTAAGTTCAGATGAATGCTCAATTAGCCCTTCTAGTGAGTCTGGTACATAAGATAAAAAACAACTAATAGGTAAGGATTTGACTTTTGCACCTGGAAGTGGGGCATTAGAAAGTACAGGTGAAGCGAACATAAACCAACCTTTAGCTGCAGCATCATAAACACGCTGAGCTAGATTCATATCCCCAAAAGAGTAAGCAACAGATGCTCTTGCAAAAGCATATTGTGGAGAGGGTTCATTTTGTAAGCAATAATAATTTGTCAGTAGTTGCTGAGCTTGCTCTGAAAGCTCGTGATCTCTAGATAAATCAATATTAATGCCAAGATAACTTTGATTAGACATAAAAAAACCTATTTTAAATGCTTTATACTAAATTAATTAAATACTATACTAAATAAGTATAATTGTTAATTATTAGTGAAATTTTATCAATTTTTTCAAATTTTAGAATACTGAAAAGTCAAATATTATGCTTGACTTTGAGGAATCAGTTATGAAATGTAGGCAGCACAATGCTTGCTATCTAACTATCTTCTAAAATTATTTTGATAAAATTTCAGCAGCTGCTTTGTTAAGGTCTTTTACAGCATTTATAGATATTTGTAATTGTTCTCTTTCTTTATCAGAAATCTTTACTTCTATAGGTCTGACACCATTTGCAGAAATTTTAGTTGGAACACCAACAAATAAATCCTCATCAAGGCCATACATACCAGCTTTTACTTTAGCAGCACATGGTAGAATCATCTTTTTATCTTTTAAGAAGCTCTCTGCCATTTGAATACTTGCAGCAGCTGGAGCATAGTATGCTGAACCTGTTTTAAGTAAAGCAACAATTTCGCCACCACCACTTCTAGTTCTAGATACTATGGCATCTAAGCGCTCTTGTTTAAGTTTGCCTTCTTTAACTAACTGCTCTAGTGATACACCAGCAACATTCGACATTTTAGTTAGAGGAACCATAGTATCACCATGACCACCCATCACATATGCTTGTACTTGTTGTACAGATACATTTAGCTCATCAGCTAAGAATATTCTGAATCTGGCAGAATCTAATACACCAGCCATACCAACTATTTTATTATCTGGTACTCCTGAAAATTTTTGCAACATATTTACCATAATATCTAGCGGGTTAGTGATACATATGACAAAAGCATTAGGGCAGTTGTATTTAATACCTTCACCGACTGCTTGCATAACTTTTATATTAATGCCTAGTAGATCATCACGAGACATCCCCGGCTTTCTTGGAACACCAGCTGTTACGATCACGATATCAGAATTTTCTAGGTCTTTGTAATCATTTGTACCTCTAACTTTAAAATCAACTCCCTCGATAGGGCAAGTCTGTAATAAGTCAAGTGCTTTACCTTGAGGTATACCTTGAGCAATATCAAAAAGAACTACATCACCTAATTGCTTGATAAGTGCTAAGTGAGCCAGTGTACCACCAATGTTACCAGCACCAACAAGTGCTATTTTTTTTCTAACCATTAAAATCTCCTTTATTGTGCTAAAAACTGAACCAAAGTATATGCTAATCATTATAACTAATAGTTTAGTCATTATTCAATTAAAATGTTTTGTAAGCTTTATGGTTTATAATTTTAATTGTATTTAAATGAACTTACTAACCTATTATTGATGCTCAAGAAAATCATAAATAATTTTGATAAGTCTATAGGTATTATCGGACTGGTTATATTTGTGTTTGGTCTAACAGAAACTGATATTGCACACAAAAATCTCATAGTTCTTTTTACTACTTTTTTCTTGTTTTTGTCAGCATCCATCAAAAAAGAACTTTTTTTTACAGGTTTACAAGGTATAGCAGTTAGTGTTATCATGATTTTTTTATAATTTAGCTGAAATATATAACCCGTTAGTGTTTATATTTTTAGCATTTGTGTTTGCTATTTATTACTTTTCTAGACATAAATTAAATATTGCTAGAATATATTTTTTAAGATTAGTTACACCATATATAGGTATACTTATTAGGTAGAAATAAATCAATTGTGTATGCGGTATTTTCATCCAGTAATATTATTCAGTTGGTTGGATATTTTCTAATATTTAATATACTATTCGCGCTTGTTGCAGCTAATGCATTGTGTGGTTTTTACTAATTAGGAATTAAAAATTATGAGAAAGTTATCACTTTTAGACATGCTTATTGAAGAGTTTGACAGTTATGCTAGATTTACAAAGGCACCACTAAATCCGAATAGAAAATCTCCTAGTAGTAATACTTCAGATGTTAAGTTATCTGAAGTCGAAAAGAAACATTCAGCTGGATTGATGAGAGTTGATTATACTGGTGAAATTTGTGCTCAAGGTTTATATAGAGGCCAAGCTAGTGTGGCGAAATCAGTACAAACAAAAGAACATCTATATCATGCTGCCGATGAAGAGTATGATCATTTGGCATGGTGTGGAGAGAGACTTGAAGAACTAGGAGCTAGACCTAGTTTACTTAATCCGTTTTGGTATTGGGCGTCGTTTGGTATTGGTGCCGTTGCTGGATCTATTAGTGATAGCTTAAGCTATGGTTTTGTAGTTGAGACTGAAAAGCAAGTAATGAAGCACATTGACTCGCATTTAAAAAGTTTGCCTTTAAATGATAACCGCTCACGAGAAATTCTCAAACAGATGTATATTGATGAGGCAGAACATGCCGTTGAGGCAGAAAAAGCAGGTGGTAAGAAATTACCTAAAGCTGTAAAAGCTATTATGAAATTACAATCAAAAGTAATGACTACTCTTGCATATAGATTTTAGTTTAACTTTTTAGAGTTGACACTTTCGTAGCTGAGATGCGTATAAATTTGTATAAACTTTAACCTTTAGAGCGATTTTTTATCTTGAGCTACTTTAGCTTAGTTTTTTAAAAGTACCTGCCTTGTAATGTTTGAATCCAGTTGCTCCAAGCATATATGCCATATTATAAATTTTTGTAATCTGTAATTTTAATACTTAAACTTTTTGAGAGGTACCATATACCAACCAATAAATTCAACACTATCATCGAAATTATTGCGCTTAGCATTTATTTTGACTTGTTGTTGAAAATGTTTTCAAGTGTTATCGATTGTCTGAGCATATCCATAGCTGATGAATATTTATTTTTTGCATTTGCATTAAAACGTGACTCTTGATAAATCAAAGCCATAACAAAGGCTGGCTCAAGATTGTATTTTGCTTGTGCTTATTTGAGTGATTTTCTCCAGTTAGGATGATGTTTAAGTATTTCATATGCCCAGTATTAGTTATCTATGTTTGTTGTGCCGGAGCAGCTTAGTTAATAATAAGCAAAATAGGCTTACAGCATCTAAAGCTAAGCTTTGTCAACTAATATAAATTAATAATTATTAATACTATAAAGGGTAAGTATATAAATCTATTTCTTTATGTCTTTTTAAATAATTAAAATCATCACCAATTATTTCTTTAATTACAATCCATACTATAGTCAAATCAAATAAAGAAGGCATATAACTAAGTGTACCATTTGTTGCTCTAGATCTGTCCAGCTAGTTAAGTTGTAGATCTATTGTTATGAAGGGAAAAAATACCTTTTTGTTTTGAGAATACTGCTTTGATGCTTTTAAACTTTTTATTTTTTAGGCGTGTCAGCATAGCTCGCACTAAGGCACAAACATCGGTTTATAGATATATGGATTTATTTGAGTTGGATCAGTTTTGCCACCTGCTTCCATACTAGATATCGTTTTGATAACTAATTTAATGAGCAGTTTTGATTAAATTTACTTTTACGTTTAGTATGTCTATAGCATCGATAGCTATGCCTATGATACTGTGTAATGCAACGAGCTGAAGATTAATATTAGATGGGTTAACAATATCCATATCAACGATTGTAAATTTACCAATACCAGTTTTATCAAGTGCTTCGACTACAAAAGAACTGCCACAGCCACATCCGGTAATAAAGGTATTTGCGTTATCAAGTTTTTCTAGACATTGACTAAGATTACTATTCTTTGTGTGATAGCATTTATCATAATTTATGAATACACATTGTTCATATCATTTATATAATTATAGGCAAAAAGATTAGCATAGGTCTCAACTGTGACGTGATCAACCTCATTTATATCTAGTTTAATAGGTAGCCAATCTATAGTATTAGTTAGAATTTTATTATTATCTAAAACAAAACCATTAACGATTGCATTAGCGTTTTTCATGAATTTATCATAATTAAGTCGGGTAACTATAGAATCTTCCTTAAGAGCAAATAAGTATAAAGGCGTTCTAGTTTTCTCACCAAAATCAACTATATCTGCAGCTTTCATAGTTTTTATAAGTTCTGGATTAGAGAAAATTTTATCATTAAATAGGTCATACATTGAGTTATTACCAGTTGGTATAGCATAATGAGAAGCTGATTGTTGATGAGGATATTTTTTGTATAAAGCACTATTAAATATCGCACCAGCAAAATCTTTATTTAGGATGTGTTTTTGTAGGAATAGTGAGTCTAAAGTATAATGCTTGCCAGCGATATTACATTTTTCTTGTGGGAAAATAGAGCATTGCATTTCAAAGAAACCTTTATCAAAGTCATTGATAGAAATGGTTTTTGATATATTGCTATAATGTAGATAGCTTATCAATGTATTAACCATTAAGCCTGGTTTTAGCATTGATGTAGCAAGCTTATTATGTAGAGCATATTTTTGTGAATCATTATTATCAATCATAAAACCTAGAGTTGTATGACTAATATCATATGCACCACTTAAACCTGCAGCAGCTCTATATTTGTATAGCTTATCTAATTTATTGACACCTTGGCAATTACCTTGCCACCCTAAGCACTTAGCGCTCCATATTGAGTATCCACCACCTTCTGAATAGCCTACTGAGAAGAGATTAAGTGTAGCACTAGCATCTAGATTATATTTTTTACGGATTTCATTACTAACATCATTTAGTAAATCTACCGCTGTATTTACGGTCTGTTTAGGGTATAAAACATATGGATGATAATTTTTGTAGTCATCGCCTTGACCAATATAATCTGGTGCAACAACAATATAGCCATTTGCTGCATATATCGCAGCATAAGTAACATCAAAAATAAGGCTTGTTTGATTATCCTTACTAAAGTTTGATGGTACACCGGCATTATCAAATATAGTGTGGTGATAGTATAAGACGACACCTTTAGGTGAATCAGTTTCAGGCAACATTAGTAATCCAGATACTTTTGAGGTAATCTTACCTGTTGCAGCAAAAGTATTTGTTGTTTGATATATTATCTTATCAAGTTTAATATTTTTGATATCAGTATTTCCTAACGAATTAATATCAATACCGTATTGTTGAATATTGTTAATATTTTTATCACAGTCTTGTTTAGAGAGGTTTTTATTACAAAAGTATTTTGTTTTGAAGTCTCTTACTACATCTGCTGTTTTCCAAGTAATGGAGTATACAACATTGCCATGACCCAAACAACAAAACAGAATTAAGCTTAAAAATGTAGTTTTTTTCATAGTTAAGACTAGCTTTAAAAATTTTAAGTTATTAATTTTAACAATTATTTTTTTATAAATCTTTTAATCTAATTCAATATTTCTAACATCTGTAACTGTCATACCAGCTTGTAAAGCGCTGATAAGCCCTGGAATACCATCTTCAAACACATGGCATTCTCGAGGTCTTAGGTTATATTTATCTGCAAGCATAGTAAATGCCGCTGGAGTATTTTTACTTGGATGATTATCATCAGTAGTAATAATCTCATCAAAAAAATCTCTAAGCCCCAGCACATCAAGAGATTTATATACATTTAATTTTTTACTGCCAGATAACACCAGCATAGGCATTTTGTTATGATAGTGCTTAATTAAATCAACTATAGGTTCGATAGGCTTTGTTTGATTTAGTAGTTCATAGGTTGTTTTTTTAATTTTATCCGCTATTTTAGGTGTTTGATTATCATCTAAGTTAAAAACTTCTTTTAGGATATATTCGCTAGGCAGACCATTATATTTCTCAAAGTCTACTAACTCAAATTCGACTTTTGTATTTTTTAAAACATTAAGCCATGCATTTATATGGATATCCATATTATTTGCAATAGTACCATCACAATCAAAAATTAGTAGTTTAGTATTTTTATGAACAGGTAAAAGCATATTATTTTTTTTGAAATTAAATATTATTAGAGATATTATATACAATAAATAAAGTTGACATAAGTGCAATTAGTAAGCAAAATTACAAGCGCTAATTTAGATAAATTGACCATAAAACTTTAATTAAATGGAGGATGAATTATGGTATTAGTAGGTAAAAAAGCACCGGTATTTAATGCCCCAGCTGTTTTAGGTAATGGCGAGAT
The DNA here is from genome assembly GCF_001653955.1 of Francisella persica ATCC VR-331. Lineage (NCBI taxonomy): Bacteria > Pseudomonadati > Pseudomonadota > Gammaproteobacteria > Thiotrichales > Francisellaceae > Francisella > Francisella persica. The sequence continues at coordinate 1,234,286 of NZ_CP013022.1, read as the reverse complement.
TGTTGATAGTTATGATTTTGCAAAAGCTATTCAAGGTAAGTATGCTGTTGTGGTATTCTATCCATTAGATTTCACATTTGTATGCCCATCTGAGCTTATCGCTTTAGATAAAAGAACAGCTAAGCTTAAAGAGCTTGGTGTAGAAGTTATTTCTATATCAATTGACTCACATTTTACTCATAATGCTTGGAGAAATACGCCAATAAATGATGGAGGTATTGGTCCAGTTAAATATACTATGGTTGCTGATATTAACCAAGAAATCGTTAAAGCGTATGATGTGCAATCTGCTGGTGGCATGGCATTTAGAGGTACTTTCTTAATCGATAAGTCTGGTGTGGTACGTCATCAAGTAGTTAATGATCTACCATTAGGTAGAAATATGGATGAAGTTATCAGAATGGTAGAAGCTTTACAATTCCACGAAGAGCATGGAGAAGTTTGTCCAGCAGGTTGGAAGAAAGGTAATCAAGGCATGAAAGCTTCTCCTCAAGGTGTTGCTGAGTATCTATCTGATCACCTTACAGATCTATAATAAAATTTATTCATTATATTAATTTGTTTTTAGCCTTTTTTAAAAAATCTAGGTATTTTAAGCTGTATAAGATGAGAAATATTTTTATAACTTTGATAAGTTTGCTCTTGCTTACTTATAATAGCTATACAGTAGAATAAATTTCTGATATAAATACGCAAAAACAACTTATTCAAACAAAATATTTATCAAATGGAGATAGTTAGCAATTACCATTTTTTGGCTTAGTTTATCAAATGTTTCTGGATTTCAAACTAAAAATGGCTGTAATGTTGGCACATTTGATGTTAATTATGGCTTGGTAGTTTCAGATATAAACTTTGAAGCTGTTATAACCCAAAAATATTGCTAGCGTACCATCTTTTGGTTCTATTATACCTATGCTAAAATTAACTTGCTGATGTTTTTTTAGGTTCATGGACTAATGTAGCATCATGGTATGGTCTGTACAAACAAGTTATACTACTGCAGTTTTTAACATAATGGTTATCCCATATGTTGATTATTCTTAAATTCTTTAAAACATCAAAAACTATTCATGTTATATATGGTGCTGGTTTTAGATTTAACGTCTTTTGTGGTTCTTGGTTAGGATTTGATTACACTAACATAATCTTACTTAGTACAAAATTTTATAGAAAGACAAAACTATCTATTCTAGAATATATACATTATAATTTATAGTAATCTGTTGCTATAATTAAATTCTAGTATATTTATAAAGTATTTTTAAAATGTTACGACAAGTTTTCATAGATACTGAGACAACTGGTTTTGATTATAAGATTGGTAATAGGATTATTGAGTTTGGTGCAGTTGAAGTTATTAATAGAAGGATCACAGGAAATACACTACATTTCTACTGTAATCCAAATTATAAAGTTGAATCTGGAGCTTTAGCTATTCATGGCCTTACAAATGAATTTCTTGCAGATAAGCCTCTTTTTGAAGATAAAGTTGATGAAATGATTAATTTTCTAAAAGATGCTGAAGTGATAGTTCATAATGCGGCTTTTGATGTACCATTTATTAATTGGGAACTTAGCCTTTTAAAAAATAATAAGCATGGAACACTAGAGCAAAATGTTACTAAAATTATCGATAGCCTTGAGTTAGCTAGAAAAAAACATCCTCTCCAGAAAAATAATCTTGATGCATTATGTAAGAGATATCAAATTAGAAATGATAATCGTACTTTTCATGGTGCATTACTAGATAGTGGGCTTTTAGCTGATGTTTACCTAGCTATGACAGGTGGGCAGACTAACCTAAGCCTTCAAACAGTCAAAACAGTAAGTAAAAATAGTATTGATATTGATGTTAATAAACTAAACTTACGCAAAGCTGATGACAGTATTAGCGATATTACTACACATCATAGTTATCTTAGCAACTTACTAAAACTAGAAGAGGATGCTCAATGGTAAGAAAAATAATTTTCCCAGAGGCCAAACAGCGTGATCTTGTTTCAGCAGGTAAAGATTTTTTTGGTCGAGATTTACTTTTAGAGAAAAATACTTATAAAGCGTGGTTAGCTCTGAAACAAGCAGCAGCTAATGACGGTGTTAGTCTATTTATAGTTTCAGGCTTTAGAAGCTATGAGTATCAGCAGAAAATTATAGATAGAAAACTTGCTAGTGGACAGACTTTAGAACAAATTATGAAAGTAAATGCTTTGCCAGGAGAAAGTGAACATCATACTGGTAGAGCTATTGATTTAACAACTGGAGATGAAAAAGAGGTTTTGACAGAGAGCTTTGAAAAAACTTATGCTTTTGAATGGTTAACTAAAAATGCATATAAATATGGCTTTAAGTTGAGTTTCCCACGTAATAATGACTATGGGTTTGTATATGAACCATGGCACTGGTGTTATCACAATGAAAAAAGTTAGTAATTTTTTATTTATAATTATATTTTTAATACTACTAAATTCTTGTAGTATAGTAAAAAAAGATATCACAAAGCTGAAGTTTGCTTCTGGTAGCTATCCTTGGCTATTTAGCCCTGTGTGTAAGGAACTAATTAAAGGAGACTTAACTGAGGCAATAAAAAAAAATAATAGTATCAGCAATGTCAAACAGCTTAAAAGTCTTAATCAATTAGAATCTGGAAGGTTGTTACAGTTAAACAGTGACTACCAAACATCAATAACAGCCTATAACAAGGGAACTAGAAGAGGATGCTCAATGGTAAGAAAAATAATTTTCCCAGAGGCCAAACAGCGTGATCTTGTTTCAGCAGGTAAAGATTTTTTTGGTCGAGATTTACTTTTAGAGAAAAATACTTATAAAGCGTGGTTAGCTCTGAAACAAGCAGCAGCTAATGACGGTGTTAGTCTATTTATAGTTTCAGGCTTTAGAAGCTATGAGTATCAGCAGAAAATTATAGATAGAAAACTTGCTAGTGGACAGACTTTAGAACAAATTATGAAAGTAAATGCTTTGCCAGGAGAAAGTGAACATCATACTGGTAGAGCTATTGATTTAACAACTGGAGATGAAAAAGAGGTTTTGACAGAGAGCTTTGAAAAAACTTATGCTTTTGAATGGTTAACTAAAAATGCATATAAATATGGCTTTAAGTTGAGTTTCCCACGTAATAATGACTATGGGTTTGTATATGAACCATGGCACTGGTGTTATCACAATGAAAAAAGTTAGTAATTTTTTATTTATAATTATATTTTTAATACTACTAAATTCTTGTAGTATAGTAAAAAAAGATATCACAAAGCTGAAGTTTGCTTCTGGTAGCTATCCTTGGCTATTTAGCCCTGTGTGTAAGGAACTAATTAAAGGAGACTTAACTGAGGCAATAAAAAAAAATAATAGTATCAGCAATGTCAAACAGCTTAAAAGTCTTAATCAATTAGAATCTGGAAGGTTGTTACAGTTAAACAGTGACTACCAAACATCAATAACAGCCTATAACAAGGCTATAGAGTCTCTACCTAAAAATCAGCAGCAATCTTTAGATCAAGCAAAAAAAATGCTTCTAAATAGAAATACATATAACTATTATGATATTAAGAATGCATATAATGTTCCAGACTATGCAATTACTTTTTTGTATACTTATCAGGCTTTAAACTATCTCAAAACAAATAATATTAAAGAAGCAATACAAGCACTTGATAACATTGATAAGGCTAAAATATGGCGTGATGAGCAAGAAACGCTTGCTGAAGTGATGAAGCAGCTTGGAGAAAAATACTTAGATAGAAATGAGATAACGAGCGATAATCTAGGTTTAGAAAATTTTAAAGTATTGACACACATGCTTGAGTTTTCAAAAAGAATTCCCAATGCATATGGGAATCCAATGAGTTACTACCTCAAAGCATTACTTAATTCTTCATTTTCAAAAGATTACCAAAAATCTTTGGTAGATATTGAAAATGCACAACAATATACGGTTGGCAATAGGTATCTTGATCAAACTGCTAATGAGTTTAGATCAGCGATAATAAGCCAGACATCACCATTTGCAATTGGTTTGGGAAGAGTAGTAATACTTTATGAGCAAGGACTTGTATATACACGTAAATCTGCTCAAGCAAGTCTAGATCTTGGTAATATAGGTGTCAGGAAAATGTATTTGCCAATATATAACACAGATTATAATTTGTTTGATCCAAAGCGAGTTATAATCTCAGTAGGTGATACCAATATAACCGATACATATACTGAAACTTTGTTAGATACAACTTTGTTTGCAATGAAATCTTTGGTAGAAGCATACCCCAAAATTATAACTCAAAATGTTGTTATCGAGGTATTGAAATACGATTATGAAAAGAATTTTGCTTTAGGAGGTTTATTAGGTAGTATCTTAAAGTTTGATTTATCAAAAACTGATCCTAAAAAAGCTGATTTAAGAAGTTGGCTACTACTACCAAATAGTATTGATTTGTTTGAGCAACTACTTGATAGTGGTAATTATATGATTCAAGTCAATAATATTCGTCAAAAAATTGATATTCAGCAAGGTAAAAATACTCTTTTATGGATCGTTGATATTGGTAAGTTTAAGAAAGTCTATTATTTTATTTTTTAATTATATCTAAATACTACTTTTACACCACTATTAGTCTATTAATTATAGTCAACCACACCATAAAATTATCATCTTGAATTTAATCATTATAAGTACTGATTTGATTGATACCTTAAAAACGAGTTAGAATTATTGGATTATTTTTTTGTATCACTTTTTATAGTGAATTAGTATTAGTAATAATTATCTAAATAGTAAATCAATACAGAATTATATTTACTCTTGACAAACCAAGTGATATAAAATAAATCTATAGGTGACGAAAAAGAGGTATTTATGAAGAATATTATAATTTTGGGTACTGGCCAGAGGTGGTTCACTTGTAAGTTGCTTAAGCGGTGATTATAAAGTTCATTTGATTGACATATATATTCCAGATGATAAGCCAGTATTGAAAAAAATATTGATAATTTTAAATATGTAGAATTATATGCAACAAATTCTACAAAATTACAAAACTATGTAAAGCAAAATGCTGTTAAAACGATTGTTTCATGTTTATCATTTTAAATATTGCTAAATTAGCTGGTATGCTTGAGCTTAATTATTTTGATCTAACTTAAGATATTGAGGCAACTAATTATATTAAAGGTATGGCAGAGAATTCTAAAAATAACTTTTTCGTGCCGCAATGTGGTTTAGATCCTTGATTTATTAGTATTATATCTAATAATTCAATTTATATAGTACTAGGTGTTTTACCATTAAATGTATCAAATATGCTTTAGTATGTATTAACTTAGTTTACAGAAGGTCTCATCAATGAATATGCTAAACCATGTTAAAGGTATCGTTAATAGAAAAGAACTTTAGCACCACTAGCAAATATTGAAGAAATTAAAATAAGTGGTCTTACTTATGAAGCTTTTAATACCTCTGGTAGTATTGATTCAATGATCGAGACTTATACTAGTAATGGTAAAAATATAAACTATAAAAGCATTCTCTATCCAGAACATTATGAAAAAAAGAAATTTTTGATGCAAGATATGAAGTTTGGTGAAGATTTAGAGACAATGGTTAAAATTATGGAGAGAGTTATTCCACGTATTAATCAAGATATTGTACTTATACTAACAATAGCAACTAGCTTGTGTGTAAGTACTGACCTTTTGCTTCATGCTAAATCAGCCTAAAGGTTTTATAAATTTCTATATGTCTAAAAGATTTTTATAACAATAGATTTTATCAATATTAAAATAAATCTGGATTATTGATACAAGCTGATTAATACAGGGGGGACATGTGTATTAAAAGAACTATATTTAGGTTTAGAAGCACATATCACTAATGCTAATATGCAATCGTTGGTGAAGAAAACTTTTGTCCAATATACATAATGTCTTTTTAAAATATTGATGAAGCTATCAAGTTTAATAATAGTGTAAGATATGGCTTATTAAATTCTATATTTACAGACAATTTTCAAAATGATGAAAAGTTTTATCTAGTTAGGCAGTGATTGGTAGTGCTTTCGGTGGTGAGAAGTATATTGGAGGAGGGGAGAAGCTAATTCAGATGCCAGGAAAGTATATATGCGCCTCCAAATTAGTACTATCAACTATGGTAAAGACTTATTATTAACACAAGGAATTAAATTTAATCTAGGGGAGTAATTTTATGAGTATTGATAGGAAAGTTAAATCTACAATATAAAATATTTGAAAGTATAAATACTAAATAAATCGCTATTTTTTAATAAATCTCTTTGTTATTATTATCCTACATTGAGTATATTTTAAAGAGGTTTATAAATGTCAAATCCTTGTCATAAGAAACATTTACGTTAGCTGGTCAAGTCGAAGCAATCAAAAGAATGATTGATAGTGTTATTGTGTTAAGCTGCCAGGGGTGTTTTGAAATTGATTGAGTTGACTATATTAGAGATGTATATTGCAATCTTGTCTAGAAAAATATTGTGAACAGGATTCTCAAGTATCTTTATAGCAAAGAATGTCAGAATTAATGAAACTTCTAAAAGAATATTAATGAAAGGATAATAGTAGATGAGTAAACAACAAGCAGTAATTTATAGAATGGTGACAGATAAACACGTTTGTCCTTTTGGTATCAAAGCTAAGGATTTACTAAGACACAAAGGCTATATCATAGAAGATATTCATCTTAAGGATAGACAACAGGTAGAGGAGTTTAAAAATAAATACAACGTCAAAACTACTCCACAAATATTTATAAGTGGTAATAGGATTGGCGGCTATAATGATTTAGTTAATTTTTTTGGTTTAGTAAAAGATAAACAAGCAAAATCATATAAACCTGTAATAGCAGTTTTGGTGATGACTTTTGTATTAGCTCTATCATTTAGTTATTTTATTCTAGGCAATATATTTGATTTATTAACTATAAAATTATTTATGGGGCTAAGTATTGCATTTCTAGCGACATTGAAGCTTCAAAACTTAGATAGTTTTGTTAATCAGTTTATAACTTATGATCTCTTAGCAATGCGTTACTTAAGATATGCATATATTTATCCATTTGCAGAAGCTTTTGTCGGTATAGCCATTATCGCATCAATTTTTATGATTCTCGCTGCAGCAATAGCTATATTTATAGGCTTAATAGGTGCTGTTTCTGTTTTTTATGCTGTTTATATACAAAGGCGTGAGCTTAAATGTGCGTGCGTAGGTGGTAATAGCAATATTCCTTTAGGATTTTTATCTTTAATAGAGAATGTCATGATAATAGCTATAGGTATATTCATGTTGTTTTTATAATTTATAAAGGTAGTTATAGTGAAGCAAAAAACAAAATTAGTATTAATAATAACTTTATCAATATTTCTGTGATAGCTATTTATTTTACCCAAAGGATACTAATACAGAACTATTTTAAATAGATAAAAGTATAAAAGTTAATGAAAAGATAATATTGTAAATACTATAGAACAATCAAATAGTACATGGGGTTATTATGCATTCCATGATAATGACTTTTATAGAAACTAAAAAGAGTTAATTATATACTAATAATTATTTGAAATTATTTTAGCTATCTTGTTAAATAGATCTGCATATATTGAGCTTTTACGCATAACTAAATCTATTTCCCTAAAGAAATCTCTACTGTCAATATTAATATATTTAACGTTTTCAGCCTTAGTACAAGCAATCTTAGGGACTAGAGTTATACCTTCATCGATAGATACCATTTGTCTTAGGGTCTCTAGGCTACTGCCTTTAAAATCATTATTATTAAACTCTTGTAATGCGCAGAGCTTAAGAGTTTGATCTCTAAGGCAATGGCCTTCATCAAGAAGCATAAGGTTGTGCTGAACTATCTCTTTTACACATATTTGCTTATTTTTTGCTAATGGATTAGTCTTAGCTACAGCTACATAAAATTTATCATCAAAGACTTTTTTTCTTTTGAATTGGTAGTTTTCGGTAGGTGTTGTTAGTAAGGCAAAATCTATTTTACCTTGATCAAGCATTTTAACGAGAATGTCTGTTTTTTCTTCAACTATAGCAATACTTAGATTAGGAAAATCTCGCTTGATAGCAGGGAGAATTTTAGGCATTAAGTATGGACATAGAGTTGGAAATGCACCAATTGAAATACTGATTTTACCATTCTCTAAAAGAGGTTCAGCAATTTTCTTAAGATTATTTACTTCATCAAGAATTTTATATGCTTGGTTTACAATTTTCATTCCTGATTTAGTTATCAAGACTTGTTTTGTACCACGCTCAAAGATTTGAATACCAATATATTCTTCAAATTTCTTTATTTGCATACTTAGTGCAGGTTGGCTGACAAAACATTTTTCTGACGCTGTAATAAAGCTTTTAGTTTCATACACAGAAATTATATATTCAAGAGTACGGGTGTTCATAAGTAATGCTTATAGCTACTATATAAATAGTGTGTATTTTAAATTATGTTCAAGAGTAATACAATAACAGTGTAGCTTAACAAGGAGTTAGACATGACTAAAAAAGTACCTAATATAACTTTTAAGACTAGAGTAAAAGATTATGAATATTAGTTGTTCAAATTCATTTAGGTGGCAAGATGTAATATCCGCTGATATTTTTATAATTTTACTACCAGGAGCATTCACACCAACTTGCTCAACTTATCAATTACCAGGTTTTGAAAACAATACAGCTAGATTTATAAAGAGCTAGGTATAGATGAGATTTACGTTTTATCTGTAAATGATAAAATGATAGTTTCGTTATGAATAAGTGGATTCATGTTCAGGAAATTCAAAATATAAACCAATACCAGATGGTAATGGCGAATTTACCCAAGCTTTAGGTATGCTTGTTGATAAATTAAATATCGGTTTCAGCAAAAGATCTTGGAGCTATACAATGATCGTAAATAATGGTGAAATTGAGAAAATGTTCATCGAGTCAGGTAAGCGTGATAATGCAGATGATGACCCTTATGGTGAGAAAACTGATATTGCTGTAGATATCTAAGATTCACAGCCTATAAAGAGGTATCAACTATTGGGAAGGTGGCTTTTAAAGATATCACAGCAATATAGCAACAAGATTGGAATTTAAACTTTAAAAATAATTTTTTAGGACAAATTAATTTAGTGCAAATTAGTTTAAAATATAATTAATTATGGTGGCTCTTTTACACTTACTTCAGGAATATTAAATGTTGAACCAATAGCTATGGTAGTACAACCGCTACAGCTAGTGCTGGTTTGGAAGGTTTTGTAAAAGGCAGCTTCTTTAGAGTATAGTAGCAAGTTTCGCATTAATGTTGTAAGTCAACTATTATTGAGGAAGTTCTTGTATAAATATGCGTCATTTTTTACTTGGTTTAAAGCGCTGTTAAGGGCAAAAAAGTAGCAAATACTTATCTTCAGTCTGTAGTAGGTATAACTAATGATTAAGTTACAATAAGTAGGCTTTAAACTTTAAAATCCTAGTTTAAATAAAATAATTTAAATCTTTATGTGCTTAATAACGGTATCAAGTACTTCTTTTGTAGAAAGCTCTGAAGTATCTACTATTATAGCATCATTTGCAGGCCTTAGTGGTGCTACTTTACGGTTACGATCTTGAAAATCTCTTTGTTTAATATCTGCTAAAATTTTTTCAAAGTCAGGGTTTTGACCTTTAGATTTTAGTTCGTCGTATCTGCGTTTAGCTGTAATCTCCGTACTAGCATCAAGAAAGAATTTATATTGGGCTTGTGGAAAAATCACTGTTCCCATATCTCTACCATCAGCAACCAAACCTTGTTCAGTAGCAAACTCTCTTTGCTTGTCTAAAAGTATAGCTCTAACAGCAGGGTAAGCAGCAACTTTTGAAGCAAGCATTCCTGTTTGTTCAGTACGTATCTCTTTAGTTACATCTTGATTAGATAGAAATACCTTAACTAAAATATCTTCAATTTTGAAACTGATGTTTAAATTACTTAAAGTCTTACAGACATTATCTTCATTTTCAAGATCAGTATTATTTTTGAAACAGTATAGAGCAGCTAGTCTATAAATAGCACCACTATCTAGTAGCTTAAAATCGTAATATTTTGCTAGAGCCTTTGCTAAAGTACCTTTGCCAACGCCGCTTGGTCCATCAATTGTAATAATCTTAGAATTGTTCATTCTCAAATTCCTGCATAAATTGTACAAGTTTTTCAACATCCTCTATGCTTACTGCATTATATAGACTTGCTCTACAACCACCTACACTTCGATGCCCTTTAAGACCGTAGAAACCAGACTTGTTAGCATTGCTGAGAAACTTATTTGTCAGCTTTTGTGTAGGTAAATGAAATATTACATTAATATTTGAACGATATTTATGTTTGATATCATTTTTATAAATTTTTGAATTATCAATAGTTGAGTAAAGTAGACTAGCTTTTTGATTGCTAAATTCCTCAACATTCTTTAGGTTAGTAAATTTTTCAATTAAATAATTTAGAGTTAACTCAAATGTTACCCATGAAATTACAGATGGAGTATTATAAACAGAATTTGATTTTTTCATCGCAAGGTAGTCAAAGACTACTGGAATATTATACTTTTCTTTGATTAAAGAATTTTTAACTATCACTATAGTCAAACCTGGAATTCCAGCATTTTTCTGTGCTCCAGCATAAATAAGCCCATAATCTGAAACATTAATAGGTTTTGATAAAAAACTTGATGACATATCACAAACTAATTCCGTATTGCATGATTTAGCTAATTTATTAACCTGGAATCCATCAACTGTTTCATTATCTGTGTAGTATATATAGTCATATTTATTTGCTTGAAATTTTTGTGAGATATTATCATAGTATTTAATGGCATCAATATTGATGAATTTATCTGCTTCTTGAGCAGATTTTTCTGACCATTGACCACTACATACATACAATGCGATGTTATATTTATTAGCCAAATTCATTGGAATCGCAGCAAATTGTGCAGTAGCACCAGCTTGCATTAACAGTACAGCATAATCATCAGGAATATTAAGTAAACTTCTTAATTTTTTCTGAATTGAAGTATGGACTTCATCAAAAACTTTATCACGATGAGAAATTGATAATAACGATACTTCTGTATCCTTATAGTTTGTCATCATTTGTTGTAGTTGCTGTATTATCGATGTGGGTACAACAGCAGGACCTGCACAAAAATTGATTTTCATGGCTAAAAATAATCCCTAATATAAATTCAAATATATTTTATCAGACTTAATTAAGTTTGATATAAGTAAAATGTTAGTAAAGTTGAAAAAAAAGAGTAGCAATTTCTATATTTTTGTTTTAAGAAGTTGAGTATATATTTTTCAAATTTACTAAATGAATATTTAAAAAAGAACAACACCGTTATCTGAATTATATGATTTCTATAAAAGACTCTAATATAGTAATCATTACAAATTTTATAGACTTTAAAAGATAAATCAGCCCCGTACCCGTAGAGTTTGTTATTAACATTATTTTATTTTATTAGCTTTGCTAAGTAGGTAAGCAATATTGAACCTAATATTAGTATCATGTCCAGCAAATAGAATATTATTTAGGATATTTTTTGTTGCTTGGATTTGAGATAATTTTTTTTATATCAAAAATTATTTGACTAATTACTACAACATCATTAGAGTTAATTGAATTTTATAAATAATCTTTTAGTGTAATCAGTTGTGTTGCAAACTTAGCGATAGGCTGTATGCATTTATATGCTTGTTGTTATGTCAAAACTGTATTATAATCACCTTTAGAGTATATAACTTTTTAGCTAAAACTTCAGATAAATACCATATTTTCGCCATTCATCCAAGCTAAGCAGATACAGAGTAAATATTTTTGAGCTTCTTGTGCATAGTTAACATTGGACTTTAGCTTTAGCTATAATCTCAATAATATCTAAGTTTTTTTATATAAAGGAACATTATAAAAACTTTTCTATTAGTACCATCAGCAACAATACAAATATTCGCGATGATACTCAATACTCACTACCCAAAAACTTATAAGTATTTTCTTTGTTAAAATACTCACCATTATATCTTTCCATCTCAAAGCCATATTGAGTTTAACTACCCAGCTGGAATGTTATCTACATTCAACAGTGGAGGGTATTCTAGGTTATGGGCATATTGTGACGATGAAACTAGCACCATGTTTAATAATATCCTTAGCAAATAAGATATTTGCATCAGCTAACGACTGTTTGACTTGATATGATTTTTTTGCAAAAAATAGTGTTATAGTTGTAAAGTTGTAATGTTTACTATTTAAGCCAATCGCGGGGTTTTATATATTGGTAGACTTTTTCTTCTTCAGAGCCTGGTTCAGGGTACCAATTGTATCTCCAAGTTGCAATTGGAGGCATTGATGAGAGTATCGACTCAGTTCGTCCACCACTTTGTAAGCCAAATATCGTACCTCTATCAAACACTAGGTTAAACTCAACATATCTACCACGACGATAGAGTTGAAAATCTTTATGCTTTTGTGAATATTGAATGTTTTTTCTTTGTTCTACTATCGGAATATAAGCATCTAGATAAGAATTTGCACAATCTGTTACAAAATTAAAGCATTCATGAAAAGATTTATCATTTAAATCATCAAAAAATAAACCACCAACTCCACGACACTCATCACGATGTTTGAGATAAAAATATTCATCGCACCATTTTTTGAATCTAGGATAATAGTTTTTATCATGCTTATCACAAACATTTTTTGCTGTTTGGTGCCAGTGAATCGTATCCTCCTCAAAAGGATAGTAAGGAGTTAAATCAAAACCTCCACCAAACCACCATATCGGATTATCACTATCAACACCAGCAATAAAAATTCTAAAATTAGCATGAGATGTTGGCACAAAAGGATTACTAGGGTGAATAACTAATGAGACACCTGTAGCTATAAAAGATTTGCCTACTAATTCTTGTCTTTTTGCTGTAGCTGATGGCGGCAGCTCATTACCATAAACTCTAGAGAAAGCTACTACACCTTTTTCAAATATTTCTCCATTCTCTATGATCATAGAGTTACCATAGCCTTTAAGTTTTTGTTCTGGAGTATCTGGTTTTTGCCATTGATCAGAAATAAATTTTGCAGCATTTGTTTCATACTTCTCTAGAGCTGTGGTAATATTTTGTTGAAGTTGTGTTAGAAAATCTTCAAATTTTGAAACTTTTTCTTGCATAAGATTATTATAACCTTCATTTTAAATTCTATTTTTAGACAATATAGAAGTTGAAATTAATAAATACTATTTTAACAGTAGGTAAATAAAATTGCTTGTAAAAAAATAAAGCCTTTTCAGTTCTTGTAATCATATTACTTATTGAAGTATTTACGATAATATATTGCTAGCTCAATATATTTGATATATCTAACACACAAGTACACTACACGAATCTCAAATACGATGTCAAAATTAAATCTGATAAAGACACAATTAGTTCCTAATTAATATTACAGTAATCGTCATATTGCTAAACAAAAGTTACAAAAGCCTTTAAACACTAGCAAATATATCTAACAAAAAAGTTCATGATTATAGTTCTAGCAATATTCTAATTTAATAATAATGGCGAAACATCACTAAAATTTTATGATAGATAATTAGCAATTAATAGCACAAAATTAATACCAAAAGATTGAGTTGTTTAATTAAATTAGTCAATAAATAGTTGTTATTATTAACCTATGATAGTATAATCTTTTTTTAACTCTTTGCTATATAAAAAATGTATAGCTTATCAGTAAAAAACAATCAAATGATAAACCGGAAGGAGTTTATAAAAATGAAACATTATGAAATAGTTTTAATGATTCACCCTGATCAATCAGATCAGTTAGATTCAATGCTTAGTAAATACCACAGCATAATCGAAGAAAAAGGTGGCAAAATTCACAGATTTGAAGACTGGGGACGTCATCAATTAGCTTACCCTATCGAAAAACTTCATAAGGCACACTATGTACTATTTAATATTGAGTGTCCAACTGAGTCTCTAGAGAAGCTTCAAGAATCTTTAAGATACAACGATGCTATTTTACGTCGTTTAGTTATCGCTAAAAAAGAAGCTGTAACAGAGCCCTCTGTAATGATGGAGTCAAATGAGAAAGAAGTAATTTAATAGAGGAATTTTATAAAATGAGTCGTCGTAAAGTTTGCCGTTTCACTGTAGAAGGCGTAAAAGAAATAGATTATAAAGATGTTAATAAGTTAAAAGCTTATATTACTGAAACTGGTAAAATTGTACCAAGCCGTGTAACTGGTACATCAGCTAAGTATCAAAGACAGCTATCAATAGCTATCAAAAGAGCAAGATTCTTGGCGTTACTACCATACTGTGATCGTCACTTTAACTAATACGGAGATTGATTACAATGCAAGTTATTTTAAAAGAAAAAGTTGAAAGCCTTGGGGTATTAGGTGATATCGTAAATGTAAAACCAGGTTATGCAAGAAACTTCCTTATCCCATTTGGTAAAGCTGTTCAAGCAACTCAAGCAAATATCAAAGCTTTTGAAGCGCAAAAAGCTGAATTAGAAAAAGCTGAAAAGGCTAGATTTGAAGCGGCTGTTGCTATTGCTGTTGCGATTAAGGATAAAGTTTACACTATAGCTGCTCAAGCAGGTGAGGGTGGTAAACTATTTGGTTCTGTAGGTACAGCTGAAGTTGCTGAAGCAGTTTCTAATGAATCTGGTAAGAAAATTGAGAGAAGCCAAGTGCGTATGCCTGAAGGCGTTATTAAAACTCTTGGTAAATTCGAACTTACAGTTCATGTATACACAGATGTAGATGCAGATATCAAAGTAAATGTTGTAGCTGCTGAAGCTTAGTTTTATAATATACAAACTAACACTGTATTCTAATAAACAAAAACCATGTGTTAGGCATGGTTTTTTTGTATTTTAAGCAAGGGTTTTGATGTCTATGGATTATCAGTTTAAAGCTACTGAAACAACTTATTCTCTAGAAGCAGAAAAAGCTATCTTAGGGAATATATTGCTACACAATCAAAATATAGAGTTGGTAGAAGGTTTTCTTTTGATTGATGATTTTTTTGATAAAAGACATAAAACTATCTATAAACAGATTGTTATGCTTAACCAAGCAAACACTCCGTTTGATGTGCTAATCTTAAGTGAATATCTCGCCACAGATGGTCTTTTAGAAGAAGCTGGTGGCGAGACTTACATCATAGACTTAGCTGCTAATACACCTTCAATATCAAATATTAAAACGTACGCTAATATCGTAAAAGATAAGGCTAAGCTTAGAAGTTTACAAAATAGCATAAATGATATTGTCCAAAAGATATATTCAGCAGATTCAAAAAATCCTGATGAAGTTATTGATTATGCTGAAAGTAGAATACTTGATGTAGCTAAAGAGCGAGAAACACTTACCAAAGGTCCTGAATCAATAAAATCTGTAATTCCAAAGCTTGTAGATAGAATGAGTGCTATAGTTGATTCTGGTATTGGTTTGATTGGTATATCAACAGGCTTTATAGATCTTGATAAAATGACATCAGGATTACAAAGAGCAAATATGTGTATCATAGCTGCTAGACCATCTATGGGTAAGACTGTTTTAGGTATCAATATAGCTCAAAATGTTGCAAAAGTTGCTGATAAGCCAGTATTAGTTTTTAGTCTTGAGATGCCATCAGAAGATATCGTAACAAGGATGTTAGCTTCCCAGGCTCGTGTAGAGATGAATCTACTTAGAGAATGTAATAGATTAAATGATGCTCATTGGGTCAAAATCACTAGTGCAATGAAAGCTTTAAGTGAAATGCCACTATACATCGATGACACATCAAGTTTAACTCCAGCAGAGATACGTTCTAGAGCGCGAAGATTATATAATGAGCATGGAGGTTTAGCAATGATCTTGATAGATTACCTGCAGCTTATGAAGATCCCAGGTTACGAGACTAATCGAACACTAGAGGTATCAGAGATATCTAGATCACTTAAAGCTTTGGCTAAAGAATTAGATATACCAGTTATAGCGTTATCACAGTTAAATAGAGCTGTTGATGATCGTAAAGATAAACGACCAATGATGTCAGATTTAAGAGAATCTGGAGCGATTGAACAAGATGCAGACTTGATAATGTTTATTTATCGTGATGAAGTTTATAATAAAGATAAAGAAGATAATAAAAATATAGGCGAAATAATAATTAGCAAGCAGCGTAATGGTCCTATAGGAACTGTGCACGTGCGTTTTGATGGCAGGTTTGCTAGCTTTGCTAATTTAACCAATGAAAATGATCATATTTTACCTAGTGACATAGGGTATAACGAATAGTATTTGCTATATAAGAATTAAAAGAGAAATTTCATGCAACAAGATAAAGTTAATTTACTTGGATTAAATCAAAAGGCTATAGAAGATTTTTTCATTTCTATAGGAGAGAAAAGGTTTCATGCCCGTCAAGTTTTTAAGTGGATTCATAAAAAGGGTATTATTGATTTTGATGCTATGACAGACCTTGGTAAAAATTTACGCCATAAACTTAAGGAAAAAGCTGAGATAACTATTTCTAAAGTAGTATTTAGTAAAGTATCAAAAGATGGTACACATAAATGGTTAATCGATGTTGGCGGTAGTGCCGTTGAGACAGTGTTTATTCCAGAAGAAGGGCGTGGGACATTATGTGTATCTTCACAGGTTGGCTGTACTTTGAATTGTAGTTTTTGTTCTACTGGTAAACAAGGATTTAATAGAAACTTATCAGCTGCGGAAGTTATCGCACAATTATGGATAGCAGCTAGAACATTATCAAAAACTAATGGTGAGCATGATTTTACAGTGACAAATATTGTCATGATGGGTATGGGTGAACCATTGATGAACTTTGACAATGTTGTACTTGCTATGGATATTATGATGGATGACTTAGCTTATGGATTATCTAGACGCAAAGTAACTTTAAGTACATCTGGTGTAGTTCCGAGAATATATGATTTGTTAGAGCAGTCAGGAGTATCCTTAGCAGTGTCTTTACACGCACCAAATGATATGCTGCGTAATGAAATTGTACCTATCAATAAAAAATATAATATTGATGAACTTCTTGAAGCATGTAAACTATACGCACAGAAAGGTCCACACAAACATATCACATTTGAATATACTCTAATGGAAGAAGTTAATGATAATTTATCTGATGCTAAGGAGTTAGTTACATTATTAAAAACATACGAAATTCCTGCTAAAATTAATCTTATCCCATTTAATCCATACCACGGCACACCTTATAAAAAGCCAAGTAATAACCGTATTAATAGGTTTAAAGAGTTTTTGCAGCACAATGGTTTTGTCACTACTGTGAGAAAAACTCGTGGTGATGATATTGATGCTGCTTGTGGACAATTAGCTGGTGATGTAATTGATAAAACTAATAGAAAGCAAAGATACCTAAAGAAGCTTGGAGATACTAATGCAAGTTAGTTTTAAAAAAATTATAAGTATTGCACTGCTATCGGCTATTTTGTCATCATGTATGACTCCAAAAAAATCTACTCGCAATTCTATCAAAAGTCATTTGCAGCAGCAAAATAATACAAATAAAAACATTAATACAAATAGTGCAGAATTCATTTCGCCAGATGAATTTACAATTAGGAAGGCTGACTATAAAAAGGCCACTATTTTAAATGCAGAATTAGCTATTGTGTACTCAACTGAAGGATATTTAGATAGGGCAAAAAGTAAGCTTATAAAAGCACAAGATTTATCAAAGCAACATAACTATAATCTTGCTATTGTCGATTATGCCGCAGGGTATTATTATCAAAGTATAGGGGCAAATTCGATTGCTAAGAAATATTATAAAAATGCTTTGTATAACCATCCTAAGGATTTTGAAGCAATGAACTTTTATGCGCAATATCTATGTAGTCAAGAATCAGAATATGATGAAGCACAAAAACTCTTTGATGAGTCTTTATATGCTCCTAATAATGATGATATGGCTCAAACGCTATTTTTGTATTCTCAATGTATGTATAAGCAGGGTAAAAAAGACCAAGCACTTGTGTATATGGAGAAAGCGAATAGATTTAGACAAAATTACAGAGCTGCTAAGTTAAGATTGGCAGAAATGTATTTTGAAAGAAAAGATTATACAAATTGCTACAAAGTTATCTATAGTATGAAAGATGACTCAGCGTTCTTTAATAATAAGCATATTTTAGATTTGAGATTAAAACTAGCTGAATATGCACATAATAAAAATGAAGCTGCAGAAGTGAGACTGATTTTATCTTCTAACAACTATAATGATGAAAATATTCAAAAATTCTTCTCAGCAGCAGATCAATATGATATAGATAAAAATGCGTAGAGCAAAAAAAACTAATGACAAAAATACTGAAAGATTACAAAAGCTTTTAGCAAAGTATGGTATTGGATCACGAAGAAAAATAGAAGAGTATATTGAGCAAGGTAGAGTTAGGGTAAATGGTAAAGTTGCCACTCTAGGAGATAAAGCTAGTGAAGGTGACAAGATTAGTTTTGATGGTAAGGCTCTACACTCATATGGTCAGCCAATGACTAGACCACGAGTAGTAATTTATCATAAAAGAGAAGGTGAAGTTTGTACTAGTAAAGATGAAAAAGATCGAAAGACTGTCTTTGATTCATTACCAAAATTAGCAAAGTCGCGCTGGATAATGGTAGGGCGCTTAGATATCAATACTACAGGTTTACTACTTTTTACTACAGATGGTGATTTGGCAAATAGATTGATACATCCTTCTTATCAAATCGAGAGAGAGTATGCCGTACGTGTATTTGGAAAACAATTACCTAATGAAACTATTAATAAACTTAAAGAGGGTATACAGCTAGAGGATGGTATGTCTAAGTTTAATAGTATAAAATTTTCAGGTGGCTATGGTGCTAATCTTTGGTATTATATAACACTTTCAGAAGGACGTAATCGAGAAGTAAGAAGAATGTTTGAAGCGGTAGGTGTTACAGTTAGTCGACTAACGAGAATTAGATTTGGTGATATAGTTCTTCCTAAATTTGTTTCACGTGGAAAAACACTAGAACTAAATCCTTCAGAAGTTAATCAACTTAGAAAATCTGTTAAGTTAAAAGAGTATAATTTCCCTAAAAAATTAGTTGAAAGGTTAGAGAAAAAATAATGAGCTTTGTAAGTCAGATAGAAGAAGTTTTTGGCATAGACGTTTGGGAATTAAAGTCACAATATAAAGCTATGCAACAAAATCAAGTTACTAATGACACTCAACAACAAGATGAAATTATTACAGTTAATCCAAATCATTTAGAACTTTTATATTCAAATGAAGTTACAAGTCCTAAAATTATAAATATTCTTTTGTCTGCTAAATTAAATTTAGCTTTTCTAAAAAATCTCACTAATAGTCTATTTTTCAATTCAAAACTTAGTATCTATAAATCAAGTGATATTAGTTTTTTTGAGAAGCTTGAAGGTATTAATCTCAGTGAAAAAGATTTACTTAGTGATAACACTGAGTTATTAAGCATTCAAAACAAGAAATATATATTGTCAAAGCTATATGAGTATGCAGATTTCATTTCTAGATAATAATTTCTTTGCTAGAGTTATTGAATTAATAAGGCTTTCTGATAAGGATTGCAATTGGTCAGATAAGCAAATTTTAGAATCTTTGAACAAAGATTTAACTTTAGGGTTATTTGAAAGTCAACAACTTTTAGCTGTAGCTATTTTTAGTAAAATATTCGAGACAGCTGAGCTTTTATATATTTGTGTTGACGTGTCTAAGCATAATAAAGGTTTAGGTTTTAAGCTTTTAGAAAACTCAATTTATTATCTCACTCAACTACAAATCAAAGAAATATTTTTAGAAGTAGATGTTAATAATTATAGTGCCATCAAACTCTATCACAAGCTTAAATTTAGCAAAATATCATTGCGTAAAAATTATTATAAAAAAACTGATGGTAGTTCAAGTGATGCACTAATTTATCAGCTAAAAATATACAGATATGACTAATAAACCACTATAAAAGTAGTATAAGTAATATTTACTTGTGCCTCTATAATAAATTCAGTACGCTATTTTTATAGCGAATTAAATATAAGTTATGTTATAGTTATACCTTGAAGACAACAGGGGTGCTATTTTTATCTAAAAATGGCTGAGAAGTGACCCTTTGTACCTGATCTAAGTAATATTAGCGTAGGGAGTTTGTTTGGTTGTCTTTTTAAAAAGGGACATCACACAAACTCTTATTATTTGACTAAAATAATAGGAGAATCAATAATGGAAAATTTTGGTTACATAACATTAAATATATCTTTAATAATTTATTTTATACATTTTTTACCACAAACTATTCATAATCAATTTAAACATAAGACATTTGAGATTAGTTTATGGACTCATTCTTTGATGATTGTTGCTAACTCTTTAGATTTAATTTATGCTATTGGTTTTAATATGCAGTGGCAGTATATTTTAGTTGATGTAATTTTACTGAGTTTTTTAACTATTCAGCAACTTCAAATTCTAAATGATTGGAGAGAAAAATATATATTAATACATACATTTTTTATATTTTTATATTTGTCTTTAGTAATTTTTATGATTTATTTTATTAGCTTAAGTAGTCAGATTTTGTTGTGGTATGGCTCAATAAGTGGAGTTATTTATAACCTTTACTGGTTACCACAAATTTATAAAAATTACTGTCAGAAACAAGCAGAAGGTTTCAGTATTTTTTATTTAGTGCTTTCACTTATTAGTATTATCTGTGATATCAATAGTGCTATATTTTTAGGTTGGCCATTGGTATCTGTGATTGTCTCTAGTTGTTTATCTATTTTAATATTGACACAAATAATTCAATATTTCTATTACAAAGGAATGATTATAAAAGTAATATCACAAAAGCATATAAACTAGCTATAAACTACTGAGCTATTTGTGTTAGCATTATTGCTATTATCTTTGATTATTATAAACAATGAAAAATATTAATAAATTTATCTTGCTTTTAGGAGTATTGATTTTTTCATGCCAGGCTTTTGCTACAACAGTTAACAATATAGTTCATATACTATTTGTCAGGCACTAGGTAAAGCTTATCATAAAAGCTTTACTGCTATGGACCATAGAGTAAGTCAAAAAAGATTTCATTTTAGGTTTTGATGATACTATTTTAGAACATAAGCCTGATATTAGCAAAATTGCAGATAAAGACTCATATGAAGTAGGGAATGATTATCGCAGCACAGTATAAAGTAAGATTTAAAAAAATACACTACATAAAGCTAACTACCAAGAGTTTAAGGTTTTAATGAAGAAGGCGTTGATACAACAGATACAAAACTTACTACTCAAGATGAACAGACATTAAAAGCATTTTAAAATATTTCGTGATGAAGATAGTTAGATTATTTACTAATATGTATTGATAAATAAATATATTGTGCTACTTTATTCTTAAACCTAATTAGTTAAATACTATCAATAAAATAATAATGCAACAGCTAAAAGATATTCAGACTCTTATCAAAGAGGATATACAAAATAATAATCAATTTATAATTGATTCTCTTTGCTCAGATGTGATGCTCATTAATCAGATTAGCCACTATATAATAAATAGTGGTGGCAAGAGATTAAGGCCTCTGTTGGTAATGTTGTTTGCTAGAACCTTAAACTATAACGGAAATAAACATTTAGCATGTGCAGCAATTATTGAGTTTATCCATACAGCGACACTTCTTCATGATGATGTTGTTGATGATTCACAATTGCGTCGCGGTAAACAAACAGCAAATGATGTTTTTGGGAATGCTGCAAGTATTTTGACTGGAGATTTTCTTTATTCTAGGGCTTTTCAGATGATGGTAAGTTTAGATAATATGCAAATTATGAAAATATTGGCTGATGCAACTAATAAAATCGCTGAAGGAGAGGTGTTACAACTACTAAATGCACGCAATACGGAACTTAGCGAAGAAGACTATATTAAAGTAATATATTGCAAAACAGCAAAATTATTTGAGGCTGCTTGTGAATTAGCAGGTGTAATCAGTCTAGATAAACAAAGTTATGCTAAATATCAAGATAATATTAAAAACTATGGTATTTATTTAGGTAATGCTTTTCAGATTGCAGATGATGTTTTAGATTATGTTTCTGATGTAGAGAGCTTAGGTAAAAATATTGGTGATGATCTTGATGAAGGTAAAATGACATTGCCAACGATTTATACACTAGCTAATGTTACTAAACAACAGCAACAAATTCTCAAAAAAGCAATTGAAAAGGGTGGATATAATATTGATGAAATCATTACTATGGTTAAAGATAGTGGGGCTGTAGATTATTCATATAACGTAGCTTGTCAGTATGCTGATTTAGCTAAACAGCAAATAGATTTTTTACCAGATTCAAAATACAAGCAAGCAATGATTTTATTATGTGATCTAGCGGTAAAAAGAAATAATTAATTTTTAGTTTTTAAATAAAAAAATTTTTATTGAAAACTTTTAAGTGTAATTTCAAAAGAAAGCGCTTGGTTAGGTCCTATAACAGAAGGCGCTTTAGTTCCATATGCCTTGTCTGGAGAACAATATAAGATTATTGTTGAACCATTAGGTATTTTAGGAATGGCGTCTTTCCAACATTCGATTAGGTTTATAAGCTGGAATGTTGCGCTATCACTTGAGTCAAATGTAGGACCAATTAGTTTAGCTTCTTTGACCTCATTTAGTTTTGATTTATCATCTTCGTAAGCTATAACTGGCATAGTTCCTTTGTAAGCTATTGTAACTTGACTATTAGCATTAGGTTTTTTGCCATCACATTGCTTAATTATTTGATAGTAGATGCCATCATCAACTTTTATAGCACTATCCATTTTAGCAATTTGTGCCATAAATTCTTGTGATTTTGTTTTGTTAAAATTAGCTGTATCTGATTGCTTTTTAATTATTATATCTTTAAGAGTTTTCATATTGCCGCGGATTTGACTCTCAGAAATTTTTGGCTTACTACCATTAATAGCATCTACAAAACCAGCTATTATTTGCTTATCATATAAGCCGAAATCTTGTTTAGCTATTATACCGGCACCTACTTGATAGCCTACTACATAGCTTGCATTAGCTCCAATTTTTATTGTTGAATTATCTTGCAATACTGATTTGTTTTTGGAAACGCCTTGCTTAGCTTGGATAGTTGTAGCTAAATCATGATTAGCATTTTGCTGTTGTATAATCGTAGCATCTTTGTTTGTTGAACATAAGCTTAGAGCTAATCCTAATAACGAGCATGATGCAACTGCTACTATTTTATTTAACTTCATCTTTTCTACTTAATTTACCTTTGTATATCATCTTTTGAGATATTTAAAAAATCAAAAAGCTCTCTATCTAACATCTGTGATGGAGAAATATTTGATAGAGCCTTGAATATTACGTTTTTTTCTTTCAGGATTGTTTTTTTCCCACCTATTAAGCATATTTTTTATAAACACTCTTTGCAAATTATCTTGTGATCCACATAGGTTACAAGTAATTACTGGAAACTCCTTTAATTGGGAATATTCTAAGGTTTCTTTTTCGCTTGCAAAAGCAAGAGGGCGTATTACGATATTTCGTTTATCATCACTAAGTAGTTTAGCTGGCATAGTTTTAATTGAACCATTATAAAAAAGATTCAAAAAGAATGTCTCGATAATGTCATCACGATAGTGTCCTAATGCTATTTTAGTTACATTATTTTCTTTGGCAAAATCATATAATATGCCACGACGCATACGCGAGCATAAACCACAAGTAGTTTTTCCTTCAGGAATTACACGTTTAACTACGCTATAAGTATCGCGTTCAATGATATGAAATTCTATACCTTTATTTTTTAGATAGTTAGGTAATACTTCCTCAGGAAAGCCTGGCTGTTTCTGATCGAGATTTACTGCGATGATATAAAATCTTATTGGTGCTTTTTTTTGGAGTAATAACAACATTTCAAGTAGGCAATAAGAATCTATGCCCCAGACAAACATATCATAATTTTATCGCCATCTTCAATCATGTTATATTTATTGATTGCTTGAATAGTTTTTCTTAAAATCTGTCTTTCAAGTTTCTTTAAATTTTGTTTATAAGTATCAGTCATTTTCTAAAATTAATTGTTTTAATTGTGCCGGAATTTTTTGTCATCTACCCGTCTTAGTATTATAGCAGGCTAGTTTTGCTTTTGCTTTAGTAATAACTTGATCACTGCATAATATGTGGATTTTTATTTAAATTCTATACTAGCAGCAACTATTTTAGCAATATATTGTGTTACTTGTATTTTATTTGGATGTTTAAGAGGTGGAATATATTTGCAAGTTTTTTCTGTAATGACTAATTGAATTGAGTTTTCTTTAGCTCATGTCATTAGCCATGTATTTTATATGCCCAAGTTGTCCTTATCTTCAAAGTAATCAAAATATTTACTATTATTTATGTAGTCATTTTTATCAGTATCTGACCAACGAATGTTAGTTATTATTTTAAATACACTAGATTTCATTTTTTACCTTTAACATTTAGAATATATACGATAGTAGCGGTTTACGTGGAACTTCACAGTTCTGTAATTGGATTGAGTATTTTTGAGCTAATTCGGCAGTTTTGCGAGCATAATTTTTTAAGAATGAATTATTTCTATGTGTACCACGCTTATAACCACCTATACCTTCGTGGTATACTAGATATAGATTATAAGTGTCTGTCTTGCGGATACCTGTTTTATTGTGAACATTATTCAAGTACCAGCCAATAAAGTCTGTTGCAGCTGCAAAATTTGACCTTGAGACAAAAGATTGTTTTGTCTCTTTTTTATAATGCTCCCAAACGCCATCTAAGGCTTGAGCATATCCATAAGCACTTGAAGCCCTACCTTTTGGTATAAAACCAAAATAATATTGCATTGCTGGCTTAGCATCGGCTCTAAATGATGATTCTTGACGGATGAAAGCCATTTGTACATTTATAGGAATTCCCCAGCGATCATACGAGTTAAGCATATCATAATACCAATCAGGAAATTGATGAATTATGCTACAGGCATTATTTATATTTCTTGGAGTCTCTATAGCACAAGATCCAAGAGTTATTATTACGATAATTAAAGTTATAAGTTTAATTATTACTTTCATTTATAAATTCCTATAAAAGGTATCAACTACTTTATCTTGAAATCTTCGTGCATTATAACGATCAGATGGTTTAAGATCATTAAGCATGATCGAAAAACTGATATGGTGGTTTTTAGCTGTTAATACATACCCTGATAATGTTGAAACTCCAGATAGGGTACCAGTTTTAGCATGCACTCGTCCAAGAAGTTTACCACCCATTCTATATGAGATTGTACCACTCATACCAGATGCTGGTAAGTAATTGTAGAATTCTTTGCCAATCTGACTATTATAAGCTTTGGTCAAAAAGTTGACCATAAACTCAGGAGTTACTCTATCTAAATGAGACAATCCTGAGCCATCATGTATTGTCAATACTGATGTATCTAAGCCTAGTTTTGAATAAAGTATACTTTGAACAGCTTGTGTGCCTGCTTTAGTTGAGCCAATACCTTTTTCTTTTAATCCTATAGTATTTAAAATAGTCTCTGCATATAAATTATCAGAGTATTTGAGCGTTTGATCGATAAAGTGTCCAATAGTTACAGATCTTGTCGTAATTTGTTCAGTATAACCAGTAGGAATAGTACCAGCTATGATAACATTACCATGTTTAATATCGTTAGAATTTAAAAAGTCATTTATAGTATCTAGTGTTTTAAGTGCTGGATTTCTAATTGCTAGTCTAAACATTTTCTCAGCAGCTCTTGATAAGTATCCGCCAATATATAAAACATTGTCATCATTCATAGCTATTGTAGTTGCACTTGAGGCACTAGTATATTTTGCAGTATTTTTTATAGTTATATTACTAGCATTACTTAATTTAACAACTCGTGTTGGTAAACCGTTAGCATTTTTAACTAGTTTGATGACTGTACAATTTCTGTTAAATGTGAAGCTTGATGCTGGAGCACCATAGCAGAATGTACGATCTTCTTTTGACCAACCATCTGGGATGTATGGCCCAGAAAAAACTCCAACAAGATAAACATCACCAGTTATTTTATATATGCCTTTTTCAGTTTTTATTTTTTTAATCAGTGCAGCTAACTGATTACCAGTTAGGGCTGGATTACCAGTAAATTTTATATACATATCTCCATATAAAGTATGATCTTTTACTCTATCTGAAGGATACATTATTGATGTTATAAATCTAAAATCATTAGGTATTGCAAAAAGTGCGGCAACTATTGTAAAAACTTTATTATTACTTGCTGGTTTCATTACTCTATTTTGGGCATATGAATATAATTTATTACCGTTCATAGTCATTTGAGTTGCTATAGCAATCTTTGCATCAGAAAGGTTATATTTTTTTACAAGATATTGAATTTCACTATGTGTAGATGCTTGAGTATTAGTTATACTTATAACTAATATAGATAACGTTGTAAAAAGATTAGTTTTTTTTATCAAAACTTTAAACCATATAAATTTCTAAAGAATCTTAAGTTGAGATAATAGCATTTTATCTCTTATAAATACAGCGAGTTATAATATATTATCTAATCTTAAGATGGTAGTTGTTTATAGATTAAGTCAAACTAAATGAGTGGGCTTGCATTTGGATATTATATATGATATAACTACGACCATCACAATAAATTGATAGGGACAATTAATCCTTTTGTTAAACGTAATGAACTGGCATTTAAGTGAGGTGAGATGGTTGCCAAGCGTTAGAGTTAAAGAAAGAGAAGCTTTTGATGTCGCTCTTAGAAGGTTTAAAAGATCTTGTGAAAAGGCTGGGATAGTATCTGAACTACGTCGTAGAGAATACTTTGAAAAGCCAACTTGGGCACGCAAAAGAAAAAAAGCTGCCGCTGTTAAAAGAGGTTATAAGAGCAATATAATGGTTAAAAGGTAGCTAAATTTAATTCACCGTTGAGAGTTTTAACTCTCCCTTTCACTAGGAATTCTTTTTTAAAATGTCACAAATTTTTAATCAGTTGACTCTTGATATGAAAGAGTCTATTAAAAATAAAGATAAAAATAGATTAACAACAATCCGTATGGCTATATCTGCCATTAAGCAAAGGCAGATTGATAATAAAGTAGAGATCACTGATGAAGTTGTAATAACTGTAATTACAAAAATGATCAAGCAAAGACAAGATTCGTATGCTCAATATATCAAGGCAGATAGAGCTGAGCTTGCTGAAGGTGAGAAAAGAGAAATTGAAATACTAACTCAATACATGCCAAAGCAACTAAGTGATGAAGAGGTTGTTGCGATAGTTCAGAAGGCTATAGAATCTGTTGGTGCCACATCGATTAAAGAAATGGGTAAAATCATGGCAAGTGTAAAAAAAGAACTTGCTGGGAGGACAGATATGAGCAAAGTAAGTGTTATTGTGAAATCTAACCTAGCTTAAGGTCAAAGCTTTAATCAAGTATGGCGAAAAAAGTCTCAAATACTTTTATAAAAGAGCTTGTAGCTACAGCTGATATAGTTGATGTTGTTTCAAGATATGTCAACTTGAAAAAAACAGGCAAAAACTACAAGGGCTGTTGTCCTTTTCACAATGAAAAAACACCATCATTTTTTGTTAATCCAGAAAAAAAATTTTATTACTGCTTTGGCTGTCATGTATCTGGAGATGCGCTAACTTTTATTAAAAAGATTAATAACCTTGAGTTTATTGAGGCTGTAAAAAATCTTGCTGAAATTGTTGGTAAACCAGTTGAATATGAAAATTATTCTAAAGAAGATATCCAAAAAGAACAGTTTTATAACAAATGTATTAGCTTTTTAGCGGTTGTACAAAAGTATTACCGTTGGAATTTGGGTAACTCTGTAACTAAAGATAAAGCTATAAACTATCTTAAAAAAAGAGGTATAGATAGTGATCTAGCTAAATTCTTTGGTGTAGGGTATTCATCTGAGAGCTGGAATAATATTACTGAACTAGCTAAATCAGTAAATATTCCAGAAGAGATATTAGTTGATACTGGACTTGCAATAAAAAATGATAAGGGAAATTTATATGATCGTTTTCGTGGTCGTATTATGTTTCCTATTCGCAATATTCAAGGCAATGTAATTGCTTATGGTGGTAGAGTAATAGATAATTCTCAAGCAGTTAAATATATAAACTCTCCGGAAGCTTTAGTTTTTCAAAAAAATAATATTTTATATGGACTCTATGAATACCGTGAAAGAAAAAAACAATATCCAGATTTGATAAATCAGAGCCTTGTAGTAGTTGAAGGTTATATGGATGTGGTTGGTTTAGCACAGTATGGTTTTTATGCTGCTGTAGCTACATTAGGTACAGCATTTTCACCAAATCATGCCAAGATTTTATTTCGTGAAACTAATTCAGTAATTTTGTGTTTCGATGGTGATGAGGCAGGGCAAAAGGCAGCGCTTAGAACTATAAAAATTCTATTACCAATATTGGATGGTAATAAAAAATTAAAGATTCTAACTCTACCAAATGGTAATGATCCAGATGATTATATTAAGCAATATGGTCTAGAAGGTTTTTATGCCGCTTTGGATAATTCTCTGGCTGTAGCGGAGTTTATAATTGACACACTTGTTCAAGGCAAGGATTTAACTAAAGCAGAATCAAAAGCAGAAGTTTTGGAGAATTTAAAAAGTTTTTTATTAGATGTATCAGATAATATTTATTCAGAAAGTATTACTACTACTATAGCTGATAAGATTGGTATAAAAGTTGAGCAACTTAAGAATTTGCTTAAGATGCGTAAACAAACTTTATTCAATGTAACTGAGCAGCAA
The DNA here is from genome assembly GCF_001653955.1 of Francisella persica ATCC VR-331. NCBI lineage: Bacteria > Pseudomonadati > Pseudomonadota > Gammaproteobacteria > Thiotrichales > Francisellaceae > Francisella > Francisella persica. The sequence goes on along the minus strand of NZ_CP013022.1, from coordinate 1,205,300 downwards.
AATATTCAGCAAAAGATACTAGCGAAGAATCTCTTGCTTGAAGAGATTGTTCTTGCAGAATTATTTGTCAATCTTGCAGATTTTCGCCTTTTACAACATACAAATGATTTTGAAATATTTGCTACTTCAAAAAATCTTGATATCTTAGCAAAAAGCTTAAAAATTTTAAAAGAAGACTCATCTAATCAAATTGAAGCTGTTATACTTATACAGCTATTGACAGAGGACTATCCTGACTATAGAGATTATTTTTTTGAGTTGTTAAGTTACGGTATACAAAATACTCAAAAAAAATATGCTGAAGATAAGTATCAATTACAAATTCTCGATATGCTAAAAAGAGTAGAAAACTCTAGTGTAAAAAAAAGATTAAAATACTTAGGCTCATTACCTTTTATGACAGATGTTCAGGAAATGGAGCGCAAGTATTTAGTATCAAAATTAGGTAACAATAATATAAAATAAAATTCTATTGGAGTACTAGATGACAAAAGAAGATTTACTCTCTGATTTAAAAGACTTAATAATTGATGGTAAGGAAAGAGGATATTTAACTAGAGCCGATATTTTAGATGCTCTGCCAGGTGATGTTTCAGAAGATCCTAAAATATATGAAGAAATTGAAGCTATCCTTATTGATGCGGGTATTGATGTCTATGATAGAACTCCCCAGCTAGAAGAAGATGATGAAAGAAAAGTTAGCGAAGCTAATCTTGATGATCTAAAAGGTAAGACTTCAGATCCTATTCGCATGTATATGCGTGAAATGGGTATTGTTGATCTTTTAGATAAAAAAGGTGAGACAGATATTGCTATTAGGATCGAAGAAGGTACTACAGAAGTTTTTAGTACAATTTTAAGTTATCCGATAGTAATTAAAACTTATATTGAACGTTTCCGTGAGCTAGAAGAAAAAGCTATGGATTATATGAGTTCTCAAGATATTGAAGATGAGCCTGTGGCTAGATATATTCGCTTTAACGAGATTATGGTTGGCTTTAGTGATGAACATATAACTGAAGAAAAAGTTGCTGAAGATGATCATGAGGAAAAAATTGATACTCAAAGAGCTTATGAATTCTTTACAAACTTAGAGAAAATGTTTGAAGAATATCAATACAAGCCTAATAAAAAACTTTATAGTAAAATAGTTAAGGAATTTGATAATTTAAGGTTATCAACATCACATTTACAAAAGCTAGTTGACTATATTAGGCTTCCTTATGCTAGAGTTAAAGAGTTCGAAAGAAAAATTTTAAGACTATGTGTTGAAAGATCAAAAACACCACGCCAAGAGTTTATTAAGGTTTATAAAGTTGGTTCTATAGAATGGCTAGAGCCATTAACTAAAAAGTATAAATTTACTGAAAACACTATCAGAGAAATAAATAACCTCACTAAGCAAATTAATCAATTCCAAACTTTAATGATGATGGATATTGAAGAGCTTAAGCAGGTAAATCTTGAGATTTCAAGAAGTGAAGCTAAGATTACTCAAGCTAAAAAAGAAATGATAGAAGCAAACTTAAGATTAGTTGTTTCTGAAGCTAAAAAGTATACTAATAGAGGCTTGCATTTCTTAGATATTATCCAAGAGGGAAATATTGGTTTAATGAAAGCTGTAGATAAGTTTGATTATCGCAAAGGGTTTAAGTTTTCGACATATGCTACTTGGTGGATACGTCAGGCAATTACTCGTTCGATTGCAGATCAAGCTAGAACTATTCGCGTACCAGTACATATGATTGAGACAATCAACAAGGTAAATAGAATTAAACGCCAGATTCTACAAGAAAAGGGGCGTGAAGCTACAGAAGAGGAGATTATTGAATATACTCCTAATATGACTAAAGAGAAGCTTAAAAAGATTCTCAATATTTCACATACACCAATTTCAATGGAAAGTCCAATCGGTGATGATGAAGATTCTACTGTAGGTGATTTTATCGAGGATAAAAATAACTATTCTCCTATAGAAGCAGCTAATTTAGAAAACTTACGAGAAGCAATAAAAGAGCTTATTGAAACTGGCCTAACTGAAAGAGAAGCTAAAGTTCTGATGATGCGTTTTGGTATTGGTATGAATACAGATCATACTTTAGAAGAGGTAGGTAAGCAGTTTAATGTTACTAGAGAGCGTATTAGACAAATTGAGGCTAAGGCTCTTAGAAAACTTAAGCATCCTTCTAGATCAGCATTTTTGAAAACATTCTTATAGAGTTCTATATCTGTAATTTTTAAAAATTTTTCTATTTTAAATATTCTTCTTATTTATCTATAGCTTTAGATCTTGTTATATGATGTGTAATCGGTAAGTGTAGTGGATAGGAGATATAAAAATAATAATAGTATTTGCCCAGAAAAATATTGCATTTAAGATGCAAAGAAGTTGTAAGTATTTTACCTAGCCAGCTACTAATTAAGACTGCAGCAAATAATTTATATTCATACGATTTAAATTCTCGCAACTGGAATACAGTATAATTATTTGGGTAATGATGATTGGCTAAAGTATACTTTTTCTCTAAAAAATGTCTACGATGCTCAGAAGATTAAATTACATATTCTTACTCAATTTGAGTTAGCAGAAGTAGCTCAACTTATGAAGAGAAAAAATATCATTTAAGCTTTATTATTGTGAGCATAAGCAACTGGTGTTGAAATCATGGAAGCCCTATTAGACCTTTTACATGCATATTTTAAAAACTTATCATAACTTTTCAATAGATGATATTTCTATTAATTTAATCGAATGAGGTGAAAACATTCTTTTAGCACTTCCAAAAGAGCTATATGATCATGCTTATAATTCATTAAAAACAAAAAAATAAATATTCATCTTAAAGAACTTGTAACTAATATTTTAAATAGTTTTTTAACTACTGGAAAAATAGTTACCAATGAGCTAAAAGTTGGATGAGTAGTCAAATCGAAAAAAGTAAGATAGCAGCTTTAGATGACCTAACTCATCGATAATTTTAAAATAAATCCTCTATAAGGTTTAGTAACAGTAGCTAAGCAACAGGAAAAATATATTGCAAAAAGCTATAATGGGTAAGTTAGGTTGATTCATATGGGGAAGAGTACATTAATAAAATAATTTAAATTTATAATGCGTTATTGTGATCTATGCAAATAAATAACTAGATTTGTGATTATATTAATTTAAGAAACTCAGCTGTGTATTGTTTTTGCACTTTCTTTACATCAACCTCTTGACAAAAGTCAGCTATCTGACACATTTTTAGACCACTATAACCACATGGATTGATGTAGTTAAATGGTGTAAGGTCCATATTAGTATTTATAGCAATACCATGATAGCTTTTACCTTGTTTGATTCTTAAACCTAGAGAAGCAATTTTTTGATTATTGATGTATATACCATGCGCACCATCAATAATATGAGCTTTTAGGTTATAATATTTATCAAGCATACTGATACAAGCTTGTTCAACGACAGTTACTAATTTTTTAGCACCAAGTTTATTTTTCTTGATATCAAGAAGAAAATATATCACTGCTTGACCTGGACCATGATAAGTAACCTGACCACCACGATCTGTTGCAATTATTGGGATATTATGTGAATTTAAAATATGTTCTGGCTTACCATGTTTACCTTGAGTAAAAACAGCAGGATGTTCAACTAACCATATCTCATCTTTAGTTTCAGTGGTTCGTGTAGAAGTGAACTCTAGCATATCTTCAAATACTCTGGAGTATTGTTGCAAACCTAAATCTTTCTGATAAATATTATTCATAACAAAAAATATTATAAAATCATATGAACTTCTGGATGTGTAGAAATCTCTTTGTAAATATTATCTAGCTGTTCTTTACTATCTGCAGTAAAAATCGCAGTTATGGAAATATATTTACCAGTTTTACTTTCTTTAGTATTAAAATCTATCTTGTTATGATTTAGTACATACTTCTCAAAAACACTTAGAATAAATTCAACAGTCTCTTTGTGAGGATTTGCCATTATTTTTATTGGAAACTGGCAAGGGAACTCAAAAAAAGTTTCTGATTGATTCTGGTTATTATTTTCAGACATTTATAAATCCTTAACTATAAATTTTATTGTTATTACCACCAACCCTTTTGTGAAATATCATTCATAGCTACTACAGGAACGCTAGCAATTTTCTCTTTAGTATCACCTAGTATAACCACTAAATTACCTACAGCTTGACCTATTTTAATAGGAGCTTTCAAACCTGGGTTAAATTCTATACCTTGTTTTAGGTAAGGCACATAAGTTTTAGGCACGGTTTTATAAATGTTTTGAACTGAAGCTATAGTTATCTTTTGCCCAGCTTTTGCATTTGTAATGCTATCAGCACTAATTGTAACTGGTGAATTTGCTTTGTATAAAAGTACATTTTCATATTTGCTTAGCGCATATCTTAGTAATTTAGCTGACTCTGAATCTCTCTTAGCAGAACTAGTAGTGCCGAGAACTACAGAAATAAATCTTTCACCATCTTGTTTAGCAGATGAAACTAGACAATACCCAGCAGCATCAGTATGGCCCGTCTTCATACCATCAGCACCATCAAATGTAAATAGCAATCTATTTCTATTGTTTTGTAATACGAAATTATCGCCTTTAGGGAAAAGCTTACTACATTTATCTTTAGCCTGGTCATCAAGATCTTTAGATGTATAGCTTTCTATAACATTTCCGCTAGAACGATCAAATTTAGGTAAACATTGTTTACGATCGGAGATACTTACTGAATCTTGTTTTGTGGCATTCCAAACTAGACCTTTATCATAATACACTTTATATGCTTCTGGGAAATTGTATATATATGATCTTGCAAGTAATGCCATATCGTAAGCAGTAGTATATTGCTCGCCACCTGGAAGTCCATCTGGATTAGCAAAATGCGTGTTATTCATACCAATAGTTTTTGCTGTTTGATTCATCAAGTCAGTAAATGCTACTGTAGTACCACCGATATACTCTGCAAGAGCAATAGTAGCATCATTACCAGAAACCACATCCATACCAGTTACGAGATTTTTTACAGAGACTCTAGCGCCAGCTTTAACATACATCTTTGAGCCACCTGTAGAAGCAGCACTTTCACTAATTGGGACCATTGTATCCCAGCTTAGATTGCCAGCTTTTATTTCACTAGCAACTATATAAGAAGTCATGATTTTAGTTAAGCTTGCAGGAGCTATTCTAAGATCCATATTTTTTTCACTAACGATATCACCAGTGCGATAATTCATTGCTACCCATGCTGGAGCATCAAGTTCAATATTTGCAGGTCTTACAATAA